>NZ_VFMY01000002.1 GCF_006715305.1 Arthrobacter sp. SLBN-100 | reverse complement strand
CGTCGCGGTGGAGCGCAGGAGACCGCTTTCGAGGCATCGCGCTGTGTCCAGTGCCTCGGAGAACAGCAGGCGTTCGCGCAACTCGCCCAGATCTTCTGGCGGAGCAGAGGGGCCGAACGCATCTTCGAGTCCTGCCCAGAGTCCGTGGCGTCGACCGTCGTGGTACTCATAAAAGCCGCTTCCAGCGGAGCGACTTGGGCGGTTCTTGTCCTCAATCATGGTGGCGAGAACAGCCGCTCCTGGATGAACGGGCATGCCCTTCCCCGTCGATCGCGCTTCCTCACGGAACTGCTCGTATATGCCGTAGGGCAGCGTGAGCGTCAGCTCGTCTAGAAGTGCAAGGGTGCCCAGTGGGTAGCCTGCTTGCACCGAAGCCTGTTCGATGGATGCGGGGGAGATGCCCTCTCCGACCATTGCCGCCGCCTCAAGCAGTCGGTTGAGGATCACGCGGCTTGTGAAGAAACCCCGTCCATCGCCGACGACGATGGGTGTCTTACCGAATTGCCGGACGAGGTCGAAGGCTCGCGCGAGGCTGGCCTCGCTGGTCTGCTCGCCGACGATGATTTCCACGAGCTCCATGCGCTCCACGGGAGAGAAGAAATGCAGGCCGATGAAGTCTTCGGGCCTGTCGACGGCGTGAGCGAGGCCGCTGATCGGAAGAGTCGAGGTGTTGGTGCAGACGAGCGTGTCTGCAGTCAGCACGCGTGCCACGTCACTGAATACGGCCTTTTTCAGGTCCGGGTTCTCGAATACCGCCTCGATCAGGACATCGACGGCAGCCAGATCATCGATTTTTTCGGTGACTCGGATTCTCGTGAGGACGGCTTGTGCTTGGTCCTCGGTCCGCTTGCCGCGGGCGACTTCTTTGGCGAGGTAGCGTTCCGCGTAATTTTTCCCACGTATTGCCGATGCCAGGTCGACATCTTTGAGTATGACGTCGATATCTGCCAGCGCGGCGGACAGTGCGATGCCGGCCCCCATCAGGCCTGCGCCGATTACCGCGATTGAACTGGTCGTGCGGGTGGGGTAACCGGCGGGTCGACTTGCACCGGTTGCAACTGTGCGACGGTCGAAATAGGTGCCCTGAATGATGTTCTTTGAGACTTGACCGGTGGCGAGTTCGACAAAATACCGAGTTTCGATCGCGGAAGCGCTCTCGAAATCGACTTGGGTCCCCTCCACGGCCGCGGAAAGGATCGCCGCCGGCGCCGGCATGGGGGCACCTTTGTGCTGGGCCCGCAGAGCCGCTGTGCGTATGGCGAGGGTTGCCTCGACGGCCGGATCATAGGCGGTACCACCGGGAATGGGGGAACCGTCATCCCAGGGCTGTCGAGAGCCGGGGTGAGTGATGATCCAGGTCTTGGCGTGGACGGCCAACTCTTCGGGGGTGTTTACCAGCTCATGCACGAGCCCGAGTTCTTGTGCCTGCCCGGGCGTATATGTCTTGCCGGTAAGCAGGAGTTTATCGAGTGCGGTGTCGAGTCCGAGGAGTCTGACGGAGCGCACGACACCGCCACCACCGGGTAGAAGGCCAAGCGTCACCTCAGGGAGCCCCAATCGAACGCGGGGATCGTTGAGGCAAATGCGGTGGTGTGCCGCTAACGCAAGTTCAAGCCCGCCGCCTAATGCACTGCCGTTGATTGCCGCGACCACGGGAATCCCGAGCGTCTCCAGCCGACGCAGCTGTGACTTGGCGTGCGCCGTGAAATCAGTTAGCACCTCCGCTTCTTCGATGCGCGCGGCGAAGAGTTCCCGGAGATCGCCGCCCGCGAAGAACGATTTCTTGGCGGAGGTCAGTATTACGCCGACCAACTGTTCACGCTCTGTTTCCAGGCGATTGAGGACCGCGTTCATCGACGCGAGGTAGTTCTCGCTCATCGTGTTGACGGACTGCGTGGGATCGTTAAAGCAGAGGGTGACGATGCCGCCGTCCTCAGACCACGTGATGGTGTTTTCGCTCATGCTGTCCTCAAATCCGTTCGATGATTGTTGCGATGCCCATACCGCCGCCCACACAAAGGGTTACCAAACCACGGTGCAGATCACGACGCTCGAGTTCGTCGAGGATTGTCCCGACGAGCATCGCCCCGGTGGCGCCCAATGGATGGCCGAGCGCGATAGCGCCCCCGTTGACGTTGACCTGCTCATGGGAGATATCCATGTCTTGCATGAACCTAAGTGCAACCGATGCAAAGGCCTCGTTGATCTCCCACAGGTCGATGTCCTCCGGACGAAGAGCTGCCGCGGCGAGGGCCTTGCGGCTGGCGGGTGCGGGACCGGTTAGCATGAGCGTGGGATCCGACCCGGTAACGGCGGTGGAGACGATCCGGCCGCGCGGGCGCAAACCTAGCTCTCGAGCGATGGAGTCGTTGCCCAATACCACGAGTGCAGCACCGTCGACGATGCCCGACGAGTTGCCGCCTGTGTGCATGTGGTCGATATTTTCGAGCCAGTGGTACTTCTGAAGGGCCACGGCATCGAATCCGGCCGCGCCCATATTGGCGAAGGCAGGTTTGAGACGTGCGAGATCGTCTATCGTCGTGTCCGGTCGCATGTGCTCGTCCTTGTCGAGAATGACGACCCCGTTGCGGTCGCGCACAGGGACGATGCTCTTGTTGAACGCGCTGTCGGCCCACGCCTTGGCGGCTCTCGTCTGTGATTCGACGGCGAATGCGTCGACATCATGCCTGCCCCATCCGGCGAGGGTGGCGATGAGGTCGGCGCCGATTCCCTGCGGGACGAATCCGGTGGCCAGATTGGTCTCGGGATCGTTGGCCCATGCGCCTCCGTCCGAGCTCATCGGGACGCGGGTCATGCTCTCTACGCCGCCCGCCAGCACCAGAGACTCCCATCCTGAGGCGATTTTCTGTGCCGCGGTGTTGACAGCTTCGAGGCCTGATGCGCAGAAGCGGTTCATCTGTACCCCGGCAATCGTCTCCGGCAGACCTGCAGCCAGTACTGCAGTTCGAGCGATGTCGGCGCCTTGATCCCTCAGCGGGCTGACGCACCCCAGGATCAGATCGTCGATGCGGGTCGGGTCGAGTTGCGGGTTCCGACTCAATGTCGCATCCAGCAGGCCAGTGGTCAGTGTTACCGGCTTGACCGAATGGAGTGAGCCGTTGCGGGCGCGACCACGTGGTGTGCGCAAGGCGTCGAAAATGAGGACATCGTGAGGCATAGTATGACTTTCTTCATGTCGTGGGCACCGGAGTCGGGGCCGAACGCGGGTGCAGCCGTCTGATTCAGGAGCGTCGGTGGGGCTGGGTTCGGTGCACTAACGCACTTAGCAGTCGAGGACCAGGCGGTCGGAAACTGTGCGCGACGCAAATCATCAGGATGTCGCCGCTCTCTTGTTCTTCGGGGTCAGGGAATCGTTGTCATGGGGGGTACCTGAGAGGGCCCGCGTTTTACAGCTTCCGCAGATGCCCTCATTGCAGGCGAACAGGAGCGCGAGGCCCGCGTCGTGGAGAGTGCGAGGATCGATTTGTCGGCCGGAACGGCGACGGTGTCGCCGCCTCGGATGAAGGAGTCGTCGCCCGACCAGCCGCACAGCGTCGTCGAAACTCTGCTGGTCGAGGTCCGATTTCTTCGCGTTGTGTACTTCGATATCGGTAGACATGTGTATTGATCCTTACTGTGGCCAGACTGCACCCAGATGTTGATGTCACGACGGCGTGGGCCACATCGCCCTGTCGTTGCTCGGAGGGTCGAAAACCGCTGTTGCACAGTAGGTTAGGCCGGGAAGGCCCGGACTCGGCGAATTCCGAGTTCGGGCTCATCGTGCGGCGAAACCGCTGGATCTATCGTGACTCGATTAGAGGGCAATCGCTATGGGCTGTGACCTAATACCTGCCCTGCGGACTGTGCTGACGTACCAGCTCCGCCCATGAGGGCTGGCACCCCAATGGTTCTACTGGTCCGATCAGTCGATGATCGTGAGTGCCGCCTGAATGTGCAGCGTGGGAGCTGTCGCGTTCTGCGCGAGCGAGTCGAAAGGCCTGTTGGACTCGGTATGTCTCCGTATTCCGCGAAATATTGCTCCTCCGCCGCTTGGGTCACACTGCGCTCATGGGTGAGGTAGCTACGCAGAGTGCCGCGCAGGAGCGCCATCCGCGCTTCGGCGGATGCGAACTCTCCGAGGTGTCGCTGGGCAAAGCCGCGGGGAGATTTGATCAGCCAACAAGAGGGTTGCCAGATTGGAGGTCTTCGTGTACTGCTATTCCAGGGCGTGCGACGGGCCGTCTACTCATCAGCGCCCCCACGGCTGCGAAAGTACCTTTCGATGACCGAGGAGAGTCCGTCCACATAGGGCCACTTGATTGAGAAGCATAATGTCCCCAGTGGTTTTCGGCGGTTCAAATTCGGCCCGCAGAGTTTGCTCAGCGTGATGCACCGCCTTGAGTGCCGTCAAGACGGTTGACATTAATAACGAAGCCGGCGATGCTTCATTTGCGGCCTGTTGCGTAGCTCACACTCCATCTGGAGCGGGGTGGGTGGAGTGTGTTTCGCGTAAGGTGCGGCCATCCGACAGGTGAGCGGCGACATGCCTATTGTCCTCCCGCCCGGTCTGGCGCCGCATGCCCTCTGGTTCTATCAAAGCCCAAATCAGGAGTAATGATGTTCTCTACCACAACGAATTTCGAAGAGCTGACCAGTGCGTTCTACCGCGACGTCGACGCGGGCGCCGACGATGTGTTCGATCGAATGTTAGCGTCGACGGCGTCTTTTGCGTTCAACGACTTTCCTCCTGTCTCTACACCCGCCGGTATTGCCGAAATGGTCAAAGGGTGGAAGTCCGGGTTCCGGTCGGTCGAGCACCGACTGGACAACATTCTTGTCGATGGGGACAAGCGGACGACCGTCAGCGAGGTCACCGTCGTGTACACCTTCCATGACGGCACTCGCCTGGAAACGAAGGGATGCTCGATCTCCGAATACGCAAACGACGGCCTCATGGTCTCCTGGCGCGTCTATGTAGACACCAGCAAGTCTTCACCCGCAGCGTAATTACTGCCAACTGGGTCAGTTCGTTCAGGATTCGAATGTGCCGGCCAAAAGCAAGTTTTCGAGTGACGAATGAAATGGCTGATAAGTGGGACGAGGTCTTCGACGTCGTCATCGCCGGCACGGGTGCAGGCGGCCTCAGCCCCGCGGTGATCTGTGCAAACCGCGGGGCTCGAGTGCTAGGAGCGTCGGTCAGTAGTCGGCCCGGGTTTTTAAAACACCGGTCGATTGACTGGGATGCGGGACCGGTGGCTGGAAGAATCGGGAGATGAACGCGGATTTCCAGGATGGATTGTTTGATGAGGCACTCGTGGAGCGTGTGGAGCGTCCTGAGGACGGCATCGTGGAGACCGGCGCCGGGCTGAACAAGCGGTTCAAGGCCTTTGAACCCGACGCGGTGATGTTGGTTCCGCCATCGCTGGACGAGTGGCTGCCGCAGAAACCATCTCAGAGCCACCGAAGGTCTCCTCGAACGATTCGGCGCCGAACGGGTGGTGATACACCGATCGCAGAGGCCTCGATCATTGGATCCTCTGTGGGTCTGGCCGCATCCGGAATGGTGCCGGTCGCCGAGCTGCAGTTCCTCGGGTTCGGCCATCTCGCCTTCCACCAAGTGGCCCACCAGCGGGCCCGCCTCCGCTTCCGGTCCCAAGGCAGGCTCACCGCACCGGTCACGATACGTGCGCCGTTCGGGGTGGCGTGCGTGCGCTGGAGATCCACAGCGATGCCTACGAGTCGATGTATGCAAACGTCCCCGGGCTCAAGGTCGTCGCTCCAGCTACGGCGCACGACGCCAAGGGCATGCTTCTCGCTGCCATCCGGGACGAGGACCCCGTGCTCTTCCTCGAGCCGCTACGCGGCTAGCGTTCCTTGGTGGTCAGAACTTTGATCTTTGTCTTGAGTTTCAGGCAGTGTTTTTCATCCGGGCGTTGTCGATGTAGCCGTTGACGTGGTGGTCGATGGCTGCCAGGGCTTGGCGCAGTGGTGCTGGTGCGGGGGCTTTGTCGGCTGCGAGGAGGGGGCGCAGGAGCCGGTTGTGGACCTTGGTATAGAACAGTGCGACACGTAGTCCGTCAGCGGTGAGGGTGTATGTGTTGGTGTGTGGGCGTCGTTCTATGAGTCCGTTGCGGCGCAGCCTCGCAAGGTCGTAGCTCATTTGATTGGTGCTGTATCCGATGCCCAGCAGATGGTTCACCCGGGCACGCAGGCTCCGATGGGTGAATCCGAGGGCGGTAAGGCTGACACATAAGGCGCCGAGCAGGGCCATGACCCGGGGGTCACCGAACCGCAAGGCCGGAGCCCTCTTCCCGTCCGCTGTAAGTGTGGGGAGCGCGACCCGCTCAAAGGCTGGGCTCGCAAGGACACAACCCTGCCCGACACGTTCAGTATCGAGCAGTCTGCGGTTGATGTCACGGGCTTTGGTCTGCAATTCACCGAGGTGTTCCAGGCGGCGGTGGCAGCGTAGGTCATCGGGCGAGTTCACGACGGTTTCGATCCGCAACGCACGGCCGTCCTTGAGGTATTGCTTGATCCGGGAGTGCTTGTAGAACGCGTTGACGGTGACATCGGTATCCCGGGTGACAATTTTTGTCTTGCAGAGTCCGGGGTCGGGCGGGCGGCCGGGACGGCTGTGGGGCGCATGGCCAGTGAAGATCAGTTCGACGCTGTCGGGCCGGCCGATATCGAGATTGTCCGCCACGAGTGCCTCAAAGAAGCCGCGGGCGCGGCGGGGCGCGTCAAAGACCAAGGTCCGGGAGATTTCGACTTGGCGCATGGACAGCTCCCACCAGTAACCGGCGTCCGCGTCGTGATCGGTCAGCGGCAAGGGCAGCACGGCGAGCCAGCGTTGGAAGAAAACCTCGATGGTGCCCGGGCCGAGCCGGTCACAGATCTCCTGCAGCGACCGGGGATCCTCGCAGGCCGCGAATCCGTTGGAGAGTTCGGTGAAAGCGATTCCCGCGTGTGTGGCCTGGCGCTTGGCCCACTCGTGGCCGTTGATCCAGACCTTGATCGGGTACGGGAAGTACGCGCAGATCTTGATGAACGCAGGACCGAAGTCGGTATCCCAGAGATAGAAGTAGAAACACGTCACCCGCCGGTCTGCCTTATGGAAGCCAAAGCACGGGATTCCGTTGGTGCCCTGGCGTTGGGTGGAGGCGAAGACATTCTGGTACTCCTGGGCTACCCCGATCGCGACGACTCCGGACCGGCCAACCCTTTCCTGCACCCGCATATAGCGTCGCATCACGTCAATCTTACGGTCGTCCTTGGCGAAGCGGATCAACGGAATGTGGTTGGCCTCGGCGAAGGAATTCACCGAACGCCGAAAGGCGGTTCCGATCTTTTCCAGGATCGCAGGGGAAGGGATCCGATAGCCCAGATGCCTGGTCATGAACGAAACGACCTGACCGCCGACCTGCAGGGTCGGGACGTAGCCGTTGAGATAGATCCGGTCCAGGCACTGAACATCCAGGGCGACGTGGCCTTCGAGGACGTCATTGACATTAAGCACCACAATCACGCATTCCCTCAACAAGCCTCCGATACCTTCAGAATGCACCGCACCGGACGGGGCGTCATCAGCGGCAGCCAACCACCCACCTCGGCGGTCAGAGGCGAAGCCTCACTGGGAGACTGCTGAATTAATCGCAGGTGGGCGCGTCGGCTGGACTCGTGCGGCTGGTGGTTAAGACTGGATTTATGCAGGGACGCGAGGACGCGCAACGCGGGTATTTGGATGTGGAGGCGCTGGCCGGGGATTTATTGGCTTCGGGCAGCGTCTTCGCTTTTCTGGCCAGGCATCGGGGACGATTATTTCCGGATTCGATGATGGAGGACCTCTTCCCGTCGCGGCGGGGCCGGCCTTCAGGTCCGGCGCCGGTGATCGGCTCGGTGCTGGTGTATGCCGGTGAGCTACTACGCCATCGTCAATCACATGCTTGAGGATCCCGCCCGCTACGGCCAGGACTACATCCCCGGAGCCATGGAGGTCATTGCCAGACACGGAGGTGAGGTCGCTGCGGCAGCCGACGCCGCGGCCATCGAGGGGACACCCCCGGGCCCGGCGGCCGTGATCCTCACGTTTCCGTCGGAAGAGGCGTTCAGGAGCTTCTGCGATGACCCGGACTACTAGTCGCTGAAGGAGCTTCGTCGCGGCACCCTCACGTCGGGCGGCAGCATGATCGGTGTGCCTTCGTTCGAGGTCTGACCTGGCGCCCGAGTCCTGTCCACGACATCACCGACGACCCTCTGTGGTCGTCGGTGATGTCGTCTGTAGACATCCTTGTGTCTGCTGCGGCAGTCACCTTGGGCTTGGGTAGACGACCAGAGTCACGGATGGACGTCGACGACGACCTTGATGGTCTGGTCCTTGTTCTTGGCGGCGGTCTCGAGTGCCTTGGCTGCGTCTTCCTGGGCGAAGTGGTGCGTGATGACGGGGGTCGGGTCGTACGTGCCCGTGGCGATGTAGTCGATGACCTCCTTGATGTCGGTCGGGGTGAAGGCCATTGAGCCGAGAATGTTCAGCTCTGACATCACGAACGCCGACTGCGGGATCTCGACGGTGTTCGTGGCGGCGGAAACTGCGATGACCACCATGCGCGAGTCCGGCTTGCCGCCACGGATGTAGTCCTGCAGCGCGTGCGGGGCGCCGGCGGCGTCGAAGAACATGTCGACGTCCGGCTTGGGGTTGGCGAGCATGTCCTCGACCGAGCCGAAACGATCGAGCACGAACTCGAGCGGCTGGATCTCGTTGGCGTCGACGGGGATCCCGCCCATCTTCGCGACCACGTCCAACCGCTTCTGGACGACGTCGCAGACGACGACGTCCTCGATGCCCTTGGCGCGAAGGTTGGCCAGAACGCCGAGTCCGATGGCACCGGCGCCGTAGATCAGGGCTCGTTCCCCGGGCTTGGGCCGGGCGATGTTGACGCCGTGGTTGGCGACGGAGAACGGCTCGACGATGACGCCTTGGTCCCACGAGACGGCATCGGGCAGCGGGAAGAGGTTGTAGTCGATGGCAGCATCATGGATCGAGATGTACTGCGACATCCCGCCGGCCGAGGTGGAGATCTCAAGGCGGGGCCGGCCCTCGCCGAGACGCTTCGACTTCAGTGGCTCCACCCAGACCCGCAGGCCGGGTGTGATCCGTTCGTCGTCGACCTCGGCGCCGACCTCGACGACCTCGGACACGAACTCGTGCCCGATCTCATTGCCGGGGAAGATCGAGAGGTCATCGCCGCCACGCATGTAGGCACTGGTGTCGGTGCCGCAGATGCCCGTGCGCATGTTCTTCACGAGGACGTCCTTGGGGCCGATCGTCGGCATCGGCCGCTCCTCGAGCACGATGTCTTGGGGGCCCTTGTAGATGACTGCACGCATGAAAACGCTCCTTTGGTCCGCTGTTCGGGACCGTCTAGTGGTGTGTGGAAGATGGGTGATGGACGACCGTCGGTCAGGACTGCAGGAGGTCCCGGCAGAAGGCGCGTAGTGCGTGGTTGAAGACCTCGGCGGTCTCCCACGGCACGAAGTGGCCAGCGCCCTGGAGGAGGAACGGACCGACCGGCCGGCGACAGGCAAGCGCCATCTCTTGGGGCCAGTAGTCGCCGATGATCTCGTCCTCGATGCCGTAGAGGATCATCGTCTCGACCTCGATCGGTCGATCCAGCATCGGCGGTTCGAAGGGCTCGCCGGCCCCGAGGAATGCCTCGTAGATGCCGAGCGAGGCGCGCATGACCGCGGGATCACGGAAGGGCTCAGCCTGGAACGCAGCCTGCTCCGGCGAGAAGCCGTCCGTCGCTGCGAGCTGTCGCACCGGGTCCCCGTCCTTCCAGACGTGACCGGTGAAAAAGCTCGCGACGTAATCTAGGCGCTCGTCCTCGGTGTCCAGCGAGGCGCACAGCTCGTCGGCCTGGAGGCCGTGCAGGGACATGTGCTCGGAGACCTTGCCGATCTCCTCGAACATGTTGGCCGGCAGGCCCGCGGCCTCGTAGACGTCGGGGAGGACGGGCACGGCCGTGTTGTAGAGAACCATGCGGGAGACCAGTTCAGGGAATCTCAAGGACATGTCCATCGCCACGACCCCGCCCTGATCGCCTGCGCACACGATCGCCTGCTCGTGGCCGAGGCCCTGCAGGAGCGCTGCCATGTCGCGCGAGCTGGCGACCGGATCGAGCCTGCCTGCCTCGGCCGGACCTGAGTCGCCGAACCCGCGCTGGTCGGGCACGATCACCTCAAACCCCATCTCGGCGAGAGGCGCGATGTTGTGCCAGAACAAGCGCTTGCTGCCGGGCCAGCCGTGCAGCAGGAGCAAGGGCACGCCGCCCAGTCCTTCGCGCACGAAGGCGAGGGTGACCCCGTCGCGAACCTCCAGGCGGTGGGTGTCGAAGAGCGTCGGGCTGAGTTCGTCTGTCGTCATCGAGTCAGTGTGACTGCGGTCATGCATGATCGTCAAGGGGGTTGACAAGGCGGCGGTTCTCGATCAGTATGAGACGAGGCGCGTGACGTACGTCACCCATCCCGTCTGACTCGATCGCAGCTCGCGATCGATTCGAGGTCCTGGTCTTCGAGGGGATGTCGCCACACACAGCACAATTCGACAGAACGGAATCGGACATGGCATTGCTGACGCCCGAACAGGTCAATGGTCAAAAGATCGTCCAAGTCGCCTTTGTCGTCGAGGACATGGAGCGGGCCGCGGTGCACTGGGCCGAGACCGTGGGCGCTGGCCCCTTCTTCTACCTGGACGAGGTTCCCCTGACCGACGTTCGTGGGCCCGACGGTGAGCCGGGTGTGTTCGAGCAGGGTCTGGCCGTCGGGCAGTGGGGCCCGGTGATGATCGAGCTCAACCGGCAGGACCGCGTGGAACCGGCCGCGGCATCGGAGGCGCTCACAAAGCCAGGGTTCGGCCACATCGCCTACTTCTCGACCGACTCCGAGGCTGAGGAGGAGCGACTTGTCGCCGCTGGCGCACCACTGCTGGCGAGCATGAACTTCGGCGAGACGCGCGTGCGGTTCCACGACGCGCGTAGCACCACCGGCTTCATCATCGAGCACTACGCGTGTGCCGGGGCGGTCGAAGAGGTCTATCGCAAGGTGGCCGAGGCGGCGGACGGCTGGGACGGCTCCAATCCGTTCCGCCCCCTCTGAGCATGCCGACGATCAACGACGGAAGGTCGAACCTGTGACGAACGACGACACGGACGTCAGCACCTCGCCGCTGTTCCAACCCTCAGGTTGCGCTCAGTCGAGATCCCCAATCGCCTCATAGTTTCGCCGATGTGCCAGTACTCGGCCGACGATGACGGAGTGGCCACGGACTATCACCTGGTCCAGCTCGGGCGCTTTGCTCTCGGCGGTTTTGGCATGGCCGTCGTCGAGGCAACCGTCGTGACGCGCGAGGGATGGATCACGCACGGAGACCTCGGCCTGTGGTCCGACGACCAGGTTCCGGGTCTGCGCAAGTTGGCGGACTTCCTCGCCCGGCACGGAACGCTGCCTGGCATCCAGATCGGTCACGCTGGCCCCAAGTCGAGCAGCCAGAGGCTGGGAATGTCAATCCGGTCGTTCCCATCAAGGATGTTCCAGTTCCTCAGTTAGGGGACACAGGCTTGACGGCACATTGAGGCCGTATTCCCGCCGATACAGCCCGCTTCATGAACACACAATCGCCTACGGACCCACGAGTCGCTTGACTTGCGTTTAGCCGAATACTGCGTAGTCTTCGGCGTGTCAGCGGAACACCATTTCCAGGGGGAAAAATGAGCGTGAAAACGTCTGTACGAAAAAATAGCGACCAGCATTGGTGTAGCGGTCTGTTTACTCACTGGGGGCCTTGTCGCGGCAGCTCCTGCGCATGCCAACAGTTGGCTGCCTTATGAAGTCAACTGGTTTTACAGCTACGAAACATGCGCAGCAAGAGGCAAGTCGTTAGTCCAGTCCCAACCCGATGTAAATGACTGGTTGTGTCAGCGTGGCACCCAGGCGGGTAAGTGGACTCTATTCCTTGAGTTCATCGACGATTTCGGCTGCCGGGTAGGTACCACGGCGACGACGGAAAACGCTCGCGAAACAGCGGCCCTGGCTCCCGACGGCTGCTAGGCCAACATTGGCCGGGTGTTTGCAGCAACTGTTGCAGACACCCGGCCAATCACCACTGCACCAAGGATGACCATGACTCAACGCCCTTTGCACCTAGACGACAACGTGACAGCTGTAGGGCACCTGGACCTGAGCGATCCTCGACGCACGCTCTTCGCTCTACCGCCGCACAGTGTCCCCCATGAGGCGGACATTAACAGGAACTACCCCAGCATTGTGCTGGACGATCCGAGGGATGCGCTGGCGCCATTCACTCACGGAGAGATCTTGAGCGTCCGTGGACTGTGGGGGAAGACCGCGCTCCAGGTCAAGCACGCCGATACAGCAGAGCGTCCAGCGGAACGAAGCACATCCTTGCGGGGCCTGATCCACGCGAACGAACCATCCAACGGCTGGTTACTCACCACGGAGACTCAGGACGAACGTGTTGAAGTTCAGGTACAAGAACTCTTTGATGACGGCACCATCCTCAGGCGCACCGACATCCCTGTCAGAACTGCTGAGAACTTACCCACGATCTGCACGTACGTTCTGGCAACTAATCCCGTACGAGCACAGGAAATCCTAGAACCTCTCTTCAAGCACTCCCTGCTGGTCCGACCAAGCGCATATACCAAACCTCAAGTCAGCCGCACCCACAACGAACTCGCCGGCTCCCCCTTTAGCTTTTACGCTGCTGGTGAGAGCCTCGGTCCTACCGGAGACATCCAGATCAATATCTTCGTTCCCTACTTGACACCCGATCTGCTCGAATGGGCAGAAAGCACACCCTCTGGGTTGGTGTCGATCACGCCATGGCTAAAACACGCTTCGGAACCGCTCACCCCCACCCCCAGATGACTAGTCGATTGGGGACTGTCCGATAAACGGTGTGTGGGTCCGGCCGGTTTTCATTAGTGAATGGTTCTTTCGAACCGTCCGGCGAAGGTAATCGCGAACGCGTTCAGCGCAGGCTTCCACCTCATTACCCAGCGTGCCCGACCGCCGCCGGTCGGATCAAGAGACCTGGTGACCAAATACAGGCATTTCAGGGCAGCGGCCTCGTTTGGAAAGTGCCCGCGCGCCCTCACGGCCCTTCGGTAGCGGGCATTGATCGACTCGATCGCGTTCGTCGTGCAGATCACCCGCCGGATCTCCACGTCGTGAGTGCTGTGAGACTCGATATAGTCAGGTTACTTGACAGTCTGCATGGCGGGGCGTATCCTCTCAGGAATGATTACACAGAATCCGTCGCGCGGGTCGTTTCGCTTGCTTGCCCAGCTGCCTACTGGTGATTGGCGAACGGACATGGAGCGCCCGCCGCTGGGCACTTTGGCAGGCGTTCTGAATCGAGCGCTGGTCGATCGCGTCAGTCAAAAAATTGATGAGGCCGGCGGCGAGGTGTCTCGACCCTCCCACCTGTACGTTCTCAGGGCGCTGGGCGCGGGAGAAGCGTCTGTCACCAGGCTGGCCGACCTCTGCGAAGTTACCAAGCAAGCCATCAGTCAGGTCTTGGATGCGTTCGAGAGCGATCGGCTTGTAAGTCGCAAGCCTGATCCTCGAGACGGCCGAAGCAAGATCGTTGTCCTGACCAAGCGCGGCGAACGCGCCCTCGCTGAGGCGGTTCTGGCCTGGAGCGAGGTCGAACGAGAATGGGCCGACCTATTGGGGGGTCAAGAAGAAATGCATCGAGTCCGCGAGGCGATGTTCGCGTTCGCGGCAAGATATGGCGACTACCACCTCGGCGACCAGCAACCACGCATGAGGCCCGTGTGGTGACGAGTGGCTAGCTGGGTGCGCCTGCTTCACGGCCAGCGGGACCACGGACCCGAGCTTGAGTGGGTGGGGAGCGATGGTGACCGCGTCCGTCATGCCTTGGGCGAAGGCCCGTTGTCCTGGGCGGTGGAGGCGGGTCACGATGTAGCACTTGAGGTCACAAGAGTACTTCCCGCGCATGGGGAAGGGGCACACTTCTATACGCTCCGGCGCGCGACCACGTCCAGCGTGCTGCGCACATTGCTGTTGGTCTCGGGCAGCGAGCCGACCATCGATCTGGTGGGCAATACGATCACAGAGGTCGCACGCGACTTTGCCCGACGAAGCATTACGTACGACGACCTGTTGCACGGTATTCGTATCGGGTACGCGCGCATGGCGGCACTTATCCTCGATGCTGCCGACGAATTGGTCGAGCCCGATGACCGCCAAGAAGTCAAGCGGATTTCCCTGGTGCTGTTCCAGCAGATCGATCAGTTCATGGGCATGGCCTCGGCACAGTACATGCAGGAGCGAGACGACAAGGTGACAGCCGAGTCCGCCGCCCGAGTGGATCTGATCAGTGAAGTCTGCTCTGGCACAGACAGAATAGATGAGAAACTCGGGCACAGGTTGGGATACCGCATTGATGCTCCCGCGCATCTGGCGGTGATCGCTTGGGTGGAGAATCCCACCGAGTGGGGCTCGCATTCGTTGCGTTTGGTGATCGAAGACTACTTTGCCGAGATCGGCGCGACTGGTGATACGTTGATCGTCCCCACTGGAGCTTACGCCGCTTGGGGTTGGAAAGCGTTGCCGAGCAAAACCACCAATGCCGCGACACCCAAGATTGCAGCGGGGCATTACATAGCGGTGGGCAGAGTGAGCGAGGGACGCGAAGGCTTTCGAGTAAGCCACCGCCAAGCGCGAGCAGTCGAAGAACTATTGCGAAACGGACCGGCGCCTAAGCAAGTAATTACGACACACGCAGATGTCGATTTGGCGATCTTGCTGATGTCGGACATCGATCGCGCCCGCGCCTTCGCTCAGCTGCATCTGGGCGAATTGGCGGCAGAGGACCAGCGGACATCAGTCCTGCGCGACACACTGCGTAGCTACCTCAAGCATCAAAGAAGTGTCATCCAGGTGGCCAAAGAACAGCACATCTCGCGCAATACCGTGACGTACCGAGTTCAACAAGCCTTCCGGCTTGCCAACGTCGAACCTGAAGGTTCAGTGATCCGACTCGAAGCCGCCCTCGTCATCGCCGACTGGTTGGCAGATCAATAGAGCCACGATGGCGTCCGGTTTCGTGTAGACGCAATCGAATTCCTAAAGCCCGGCCGCTTCCCGATGTCCGTGGCCGTCGAAGTCGGGTCCCATTGCCGGCATTCCCGCCGGCAGGCAGGTCGGCGTCGTTGGTGCGGTACTCGTTGGCCGCGCCTTCGAGCAGCAGCAGGTGGCTGGTGATCCTTTCGGTGCCCCGGTAGGCCTGCATCTCCCGATCGGTGATCCGCAGATCCACGGTGGTGCCGACATTGGCAAAGGGCACCCACTAGTAGTTCCTCTCCCAGACCAGGTGCCCGTTCCGGCCCACTCGGCGCCCGTATGCCACTTGCTGATCCCGTAGGCCGCCACCGGCAAACCCCGTCAGCAACAGCTGCTCCTGGGCCGCGACCACGCTGGCCCTGGACCCCGGCACGCTTCTGGAACGGCTCCATATTATACGCCGCCACCCGCTCGATGTTGGCGGCCCGGAGCTCCGGCAACGAGGTGAATTCACGTTGGCGAAGCCCGGCAATGATCCAGGTAGCCACGTGGGCGACCGTGTTTTCCACGCTGGCCTAATCCTTGCGCGCTCGGACACGTCCGGGGCAGCGCCGCCTCCTGCAGAACCGGTCATAACCATCATCGGCTCCCCGGCAGCGGCACATGAATCGGCGTACTCGCCATGCAACAGCTTCAGCCTCGCGGTCCGTGCTGTCGGCGATATCACCCCACGCCACACCGGCCGCGTCGGCAGCTTCCAGCACGGCCGTGATGCTCTTCCGGGACATTCCCTGAGTGCCGCGACCGCCCGGCCTGCCCACCGGCTCAAACAAACGACAAATGGAACCGAAAGCGCGAATATTCCATGCTTCACGTTGGAGGCGATTCCATTGCGGCAGCGCCGTTTATCTGTTCGTCGGTCAAGAGTGCCATTTATGAAATTCTGTCCCGGTACGGTCGATTCATTCGTAAGTGTCCGGCATCCGGAGTAGCAGTGGAATTCTGATCAATGCAGTCGCCCTCTGCCGGGCAGCCGAAGCCCAGAAGGGGTGCTTGTGGGCGGCGTCACTGCCGGACCTGAGGCCAAAATGTCATCCGCGCGCCTTGATGAATCATGGGTCGGCGTCGGTTTTGGGTCGCAGCCCTATCCGCGCTGTCAATCTTGGCTGCAGGCCTATGGTGATGGCCCTCACAATGTCAGAGGATGGTTCTGTTGCTTGACGATCTCGGCCTGAGGGCCCCGGCGCGGTACGTCCTCGCCGGAGGCCGAGGACATCGGGCGCCACTTCATTGTGACGAGAACCAACGACGAAGGAGTCGGTATGAGCAGTACATTGGAGGGCCGCACCGCGCTTGTCACGGGAAGTTCCCGGGGCGTCGGTCGGGCGATCGCCTTGCGCCTGGCGGCCCAGGGTGCTGCAGTTGCAGTCAATTATCGCAAGGACGAATCCGCGGCTCAGCAAGTTGTGAAGGAGATCCACGCGGCCGGCGGCTCGGCGGTGGCTTACCAGGCATCGATTGGCGATCTCGCTGCGGTGGAAGCTATGGTCGACGCCGTTCGCTCGGATCTCGGCCCGGTGTCGATCGTAGTAAGCAACGCGGGGACTGCCAGCAGAGGATCCACCGTGGCGGATACCGATCCTGCTGAGTACGCCTCACAGATGCAGGTGCACGCCTTCGGTCCGATCGGCCTCATTCGCGCCGTGCTTCCGGACCTCAGAGCGGGTTCGCGCGGTGACATTGTCATGGTCTCGAGCAACACCGCGGCATCCGCGCCTGCCAACGCCGCCCCCTACACGATGGCAAAGGCTGCGATGGAAACGTGCGTGCGCACTATTGCCCGCGAGGAACGGGCCAACGGTGTCCACGCGAACATCGTGGCTCCAGGACTTGTCGCCACTGACATGGGCCGCCGCTTGGTCAAGGCGTCCACGGACAACTCCATCGACGATCTAGATGCAAGCGCACCGTTCGGGCGGGTCTGCCGCCCGGAGGATGTTGCAGGTGCAGTGGCCTATCTGGTGTCTGCTGACGCGAGTTACCTGACCGGGCAGACGTTATACATCGATGGAGGGGGTCCCGATGCGTCGATCTTCTGAACCCGTGACTGTGACGCTGGAGTGCGCCGACGGAGAATCGGTTAGCTTCCCCTGCGAGCCTGGCCAAGATATTCCTACGGCTGCCACAGGAGTCGGGTGCCGCCCGCGGGTGGTGTGCGGCGGAGGCGGCTGTGGTGCCTGTCGAGCAGTTGTCGTCGAGGGCAGTGTCGAGCATCAGGGCGGCGTATCGCAGGCCAAACTGGAAGCGCCGGAACCTGGGCACCCAGGATTCGTCCTCATGTGCCGCGCTCATCCGCTGGAGGATGTCGTGCTCCGTCCCGTTCACCGCTGGATGCGACGACCGGTCAATCGGATGAGTGAGGCGCTCAAAACTCCTGCTAGCCAAACCAAAACAGATTGAAAGGAGGCAGTCACATGGCTGCCATCAAAATCGGGCACGTAGTCCTAACCGTTACAGACCTGGAAGAATCGGTCCGCCACTACACACAGGTGATCGGACTCGTATTAACCAGACGAGACAAGACATCGGCTTATCTGCGGGCCCCCGGCGATCAGGACAGTTACTGTCTTTCGCTGCAGCAGTCCAATTCGGCAGGCCTCGAGACCATCGGGCTCAAGATGAGTGCAATCGACGATCTAGCCGAGCTTGAGAATGCTGCTGCGCACGCCGGCGCGACGATTCGACGCGTAGCGACCGGTGAACAGATCGGAATCGGACAGGCAGTGGAATTCGGGCTGCCCTCGGGCCACACGATTCGTGCGTATCACGAAGCCGAGCACATCGGGTGGCTCGAAGGAATGGTGAATCCCGACCCGGTCGCCTCCGACCTCACCATCGGGTCAATGCGGGCAATGCGCCTGGACCACATCGCGCTCGGCGCCCCGGATACCGCGGACGTGCACAAGTTCCTGACCGAAGTACTCGACTTCCAGTCCTCCGAAATCCTCTACGGGCCTGACGACAAACCCCTGGGCGCCTGGATGACCTGCGGCGGCACGCTCCACGACATCGCCATCACCCCCGGAGCGCCGGGGGCGTTTCACCACGCCGCGTTCGCCGCGACGAGCCAGGGCTCGCTCATAGACGGTGTCGACCTGCTCCGGCACCGCCAGGTGCCCACCGTCGACTACGGACTGACCCGGCACGGCATCGGCGGCGTCAACACCGTGTACTTCCACGACCCATCGGGGCACCGCAACGAGCTCTTCGCCGACCCGTACGTCGCCATCGGTGCGCCAGGCAAGGTACCCGAAGTCTCATGGAACATGGAGACATTCACCCGCGGTGCCTTCTATTTCGAAAACGAACTCGACATGGCCTTCATGGGCGAGACAACCTAGAAGGACGCTGACATGACACTCAAGCATCGCGGAATCCTACGACTGGGATACGTCCGATTGGCCGTCGACGATCTCGACGCAGCGCGCGCTTTCGCGCGTGACGACCTCGGACTCGTCGAGCACAGGACAGGCATCGATCCCGATGGTGTCGAACGGAGCTATCTGCGCACCTGGCGCGAGGGGTACGCGTTCAGCTATGTGCTCGAGCGTGGCACTCCCGGCCTCGTGGAAATCGGGCTCCAGGTTCGTGAGCAAGATGATCTCCATGAAGCGGCAGATAGGGTTGAGCAGACTGGCGTCACCGTGGACTGGGCGGGACAAGACAAAGTGCTCCTCGACCTGGGCGCGTCCATTTCCTTCACCGTGCCGGCTGGTCCGCAGCTCCGGTTGTACTCCGAGGCCCTGGTCACAGGGCCCGTCGTGGGCTATAACTCCCCACATTGGAATGTCCCCAAGCAACTGCGCGCCACCTCGGCGCCGATGAACCTCGGCCACGTCGGATTCACCACCCCGGACACGGAGGCTGTCGTCAACTTCCTCACCGTCGTCCTCGATTTCGGTGTCAGCGAGCTCATCACCACCGACGACGGCGAGCAAACATTGTCAGCGCTGCTCTTCCGCAGCAACTACGGTCAGGACCTCGCAATATTCCCCGGCAGCGAGCCGCGACTGCACCATGTCGCGTTCCTGCAGTACGACGACGCCACGATCCTGCGCGATGTGACCTGGATGCGCGAGGCGGGAGCCGAAATCGATCTCTGGGGCCCGACACGGCAGTCGTACGGGCGCACGATGTCCGTGCACTTCAAAGACCCGTGCGGTATTCGGTATGAGCTGTTCGCCGGCGGTCGCTTCAGCGAACTGCACCCGGCGTTCCAGCCTGTGCGTTGGACGGAATCAAACCTCGACAAAGCGCTTTCGTTCTACGACAGCATCGACAACCCGGATTTCCTCAAGCCCTGCCTCTGACACATCCCCGGACCTGATAGAAAGCTTAGAGAAATCGTGGAAACAATTAAAACCGAATCTCCGCCAGACACGCTGGCCGATAAGCAGCGGTTTGGTGGTCACGGCGAGAACATCGTCGCGCCGATCCTGCAGGCCGACGGCACTCTGGCTGCCGGAGCTGAATGCCCCATGGACGACGACCAGGTCCAAGAGGTGCTGTCTCTGATGATCCGCTCCCGCCTCATCGACGAGCGCGGCGTCAGTTACCAACGGCAAGGCCGGATCGGCACGTTCTCCGAGAACCGCGGGCAGGAGGGCGCCTCGGCCGGGTCCGCGATGGCCCTGAACGCCGAAACCGACTGGGTTGTACAAAGTTACCGCGAACTGCCCGTGCTGCTGCGCCAAGGGATGCCGCTCGAGCAGTACTGGACCTTGTTCATCGGGCACCCCGACGGGTGGGGCTTTCCCGAGGGTGTCAACGTGTGGCCGCTGCAGATCGAGCTGGGCGCTCAAATGCCCCACGCGGTCGGGATGGCGTGGGGATTCAAGAGGCAGCAGCGTCCCGGTGTGGTAGTCGGCTACATTGGTGACGGCGCGACGTCGGAGGGCGACTTCTACGAAGCCGGAAACCTGGCCGGCGTCACCAAAGCTCCGGTTGTTTTCTTTGTTCAGAACAACGGCTGGGCGATTTCCACTCCTCGGGAGCGGCAGACCGCCGCCAGCAGCATCGCAGCCAAGGCTGCCGGGTGGGGTATGCCGAGCTACATCGTTGACGGTAACGATGTCTTCGCCGTCTATTCGGTGATGCGCGAGGCCGTTGCCCGGGCCCGCAACGGAGAAGGCGCCACCCTCATCGAGGCACAGACCTATCGTGTCGGTGCACACAATACTTCCGACGCGCCGAGTCGCTACCGCACCGAGGATGGAGCGGACGCCATAGCGCGGACGGATCCTTTGGTGCGCCTGCGCACTTACGCGACCAGCCTCGGGCTGTGGGATGCCGACCGCGATGCCGCACTGACCGAGAGCACCTACATCGAAATTGACGAGGCGTTCAAGGTCGCCCACGAGAGGGCAAAGGTGCGCACGCCCTCCATGCTGTTCGACCACGTCTACGCCGATCCTCCGGCACGGACCATTCGCCAGCGAGAGACGATCGAGAAGGAGTTCGACCAGTGACAACGCTGACGATGGTCGAGGCGGTACGGTCCGCATTGATGACCGAGATGGAACGCGACGACCGTGTCATGGTGCTCGGCGAGGACGTCGGAAAGTTGGGCGGGGTCTACCGTGCGACCGAAGGGCTCATCGAACGGTTCGGACCGGATCGAGTCTTCGATACCCCGATCGCCGAGGCCTCGATCATCGGGGCGTCGGTCGGCCTGGCAGCCTCGGGAGTCATTCCAGTCGCTGAATTGCAGTTTCTCGGATTCGGCCACCTCGCCTTTCACCAAGTTGCCCACCAACTCGCCCGACTCCGGTACCGATCCCGCGGCAAGCTGACGGCTCCGGTGACCATCCGAGCCCCCTTCGGGGGTGGGGTACGTGCATTGGAGATCCACAGCGACGCTTACGAATCCATGTATGCGAACGTCCCCGGACTCAAAGTCGTCGCGCCCGCCACCGCACACGACGCCAAAGGCATGCTGCTTGCATCCATCCGCGACGAGGACCCGGTGTTGTTCCTAGAACCCCTCCGCGGATATCGCCTGATCAAGGACGAAGTCCCCGACGGGGACTACACGGTCGAACTCGGTAAGGCACGAATTGCCCGCGAGGGCAACGACATCACCTTAATTGCGTGGTCGGGCATGGTCCCACAAGCTGAACGTGCCGCTGACACGCTCGCCTCAGAAGGAATTAGCGCCGAGGTCATCGACCTTCGTTCGATCACACCACTCGATGTGGATACTCTTGCCACTTCCGTGGCCAAGACCGGACGGGCAGTGATCATCCAGGAAGGTCCACTCAGCTCAGGTTTTGCCGCCGAGGTCGCCACGACCATTGCTGAGGAAGTGTTCTATTCGCTTGAAGCGCCGGTCCAACGGGTAGCGGGCCCGGACACCCCGTATCCATTCGCCGCGGCTCTCGAGGACTTCTATCTTCCGGGACAGTCGCGCATACTTGGTGCCGCACGAAAGGCGTTGTCCGCATGAGTATCTTCGAGTTCAAACTTCCCGAACTAGGTGATGGCATCGCCGAGGCAGAGATCATGACCTGGCTCGTAGGCGAAGGCGAGCAGGTCTCCGAGCACCAAGGCCTCGTCGAGGTCCAGACAGACAAAGCGATCATCGAACTCACGGCCCCTGTCACAGGAATTCTCAAAAAGCACGGCACCCCCGTCGGTCAGATCATCACACTCGACGAAGTCCTCGCGACCTTCGTATTGGATAGTGCCGACACCTCCTCGGTGCAGATCGCACCACCTCCAGAGCCTGCATCTGCCGATGCGGCTGCCCCACCCACCATTGGTGAGACGCAGACCCCGCAAGCAAGGGAGGCAGCAACAACAGAGGCTGGCATGGGACGGCGCCCCCTTGCCGCACCGGTCGTTCGAAAACTCGCACGGGAACTGGACGTCGACTTGACCCAGGTCAGTGGTAGCGGGCCGGGTGGAAGGATTCTGCGAGGGGACGTGGAGTCCTTCACAGGAGGCGTCGAACCTGCGCAAGGTGAGACCATCTTGGCTAACGGCAGCAGTGGGCCGGTGAGCACCACGCCGCATGCTATCGACGTACGCGGCGAGGCAGAAGGCTCGGTGCCCGCCGCCTCCGAGCCCACCCCGGGTGGTGGTACTCGGCGCATTCCGCTGCGCGGTTTGCGTCGGGCGATCGCTAGGAGGATGACCGAGACTCTGCATACAGTCCCGCATGTCACCGGACTCATCGAAATCGATGTAACTGATCTGCAGGACGTTCTCCGCGAGCTCCGGCCTGCAGCGGAAGCCGAAGGGGTCCGACTTACCTGGACCGCCTTCTTTGCACTGGCGACGATTCAGGCTCTGAGACAGTTCCCTGACCTGAATGCATCTCTCGATTCTGAACACGAAGAGATCGTGTTGCATGACCGGGTGCATCTCGGCGTCGCCACCGCGACCGAACACGGCCTTTTGGTGCCTGTTGTGCGCAATGCCGACCAGATGTCTCTGCTGGAGCTGGCTTCCGAGATCGGACGGGTCAGTGCGGCCGCGAGGGACCGCAGCGCAACTCCGTCTGAGCTTGCCGGAAGCACTTTCACAATCACTAACTACGGCGCGGTTGGGGGTTGGCATGGGACGCCCATGGTCAATGTGCCCGAGATCGGCATCGTCGGTTTCGGCAGCGTCGCACCCCGCCCCGCCGTCGTCGACGGAGCACTCGCCGTGCGGACCATGGTTGCCCTTTCGCACACGGTGGACCACCGGTTGATCGATGGGGCGGTCAACGCTCAGTTTGGCGCCGCGATCCGCCGCCGCCTCGAACAGCCACAACTTCTAATGCTAGGAGCCATTCATGGTCATGGGTGAATCTGCCGAACCTGTCGACCTCCTGGTTATCGGCGGCGGTCCCGGGGGGTACACGGCAGCGCTCCGCGCCGCCGAACTCGGCCGCGAGGTTGTACTCGTCGAAAAGGAATTTATTGGAGGGGTCTGCCTCAACGTCGGATGTATTCCGTCGAAGACCCTGATTGAGACCGCAGACGCGCACAGGACAGTCCAGCGCCTCTTACCTCATGCGACGGATGAGCTTCCTGACCTCGCTGTATGGCAAGATCACAAGGCCGAGGTTGTGCAGGGGCTGGCAAACGGGGTCGCAGGTCTCCTAAAGAAAGCCGGCGTTCGAGTGCTCTCCGGGGCTGCGAGGTTCACCAGTCGCAGCAGGGTAGCGGTCCAGCAGACTAACGACGTGACGACCTTCCTCGAGTTCAAGCAGGCGATCATCGCCACCGGGTCAAGGCCCGTCGCGATACCTGTAGCCCCGCTCAACGGGACCCGGGTCGTCGACTCTACCGGTGCTCTGTCGCTCGAGACCATGCCCAAACGCCTCGTGGTGGTGGGGGCAGGTTACATCGGCATCGAACTGGCCACGGCCTACGCCAAACTAGGCTCCGAGGTCACCATCGTCGAACTCCAGGACCGCGTCCTCCCGGAAATGCCGCTGCAGTTCGCCCGCCCGGTGGCGACGCGGCTCACTGAACTCGGAGTCACCGTCCACACTTCGGCACTGCTGACCGGCGTCGACGCCGAGGGCGCGGTCTGCGAACGCGCCGGCACGCGGCTGGCCCTGCCCGCCGACGTGGTTCTTATCGCGGTAGGCCGGAGGCCAAACACCGACGACCTCGGACTCGAGGCTGCCTGGATCAAAACAGACAGCGGCGGTCGTATTGCCGTTGGGCCTGACCGAGTGATCCCGGGAACAGGGATCGCCGCGATAGGCGACGTGACCGAGGGCCCGATGCTTGCGCACAAAGCGACAGCGGAGGCCGTCGTTGCGGCGGAGGCGCTCTGCGGCAGGAAGGTCGCTTTCGACCCCGCGGCGATCCCCCTGGTCGTCTTCTCCGACCCCGAGGTCGCCAGCGCCGGGTATACCGAGGATGGTGCCCGCGAGGCCGGACTCAACGTCCGGGCCGTGACCATTCCGCTAAGCGCCCTCGGGCGGGCAGCGACGATGGGTGCCCGGAACGGGTTCACCCAGCTGGTCGTCGACACCGAGGCCGACGCTGTCGTCGGGGTCCACATGGCAGGTCCGCACGTCTCCGAGCTCATCGCCGAGGGTGTTCTCGCTATCGAGATGGCGGCGTCCCCGTCCGACCTGGCCGCCACCGTCCACGCGCATCCGACCTTGGCCGAGGGCATGTTCGAGGCGGCCAGCCGCTACGTGCACGCTACGCGATGAGCAGCGGAAACGTCGTCACGGCAGGGCCCCTGACGTGACGAATCCCCTTGGCCAGGTCCTCGACTGGCCCGCTTCCGATGTCGCTGTCGCCGTCGTGGGAGCCGACGGGCTGCGCGGCCATATCGGACCCAACCGCCCATTCCCCTGGTCCTCGGTCACCAAACTGATCACCAGTCTGGCGGTGGTCGACGCTGCCCACAGCGGGTTCATCGATCTCGATGAACCCGCAGGACCGACCGGATCCACGGTCCGGCACCTTCTAGCGCACGCCTCCGGACTGGCCCCCGATTCCGACGATGTGATCAGCGCACCGGGCAGCCGCCGCAATTACTCCAACCGAGGCATCGAGGTAGCCGCCGACCTCGTCGCGTCCCGTATGAACACCCCGTTCCAGCAGGTCCTCTCCGACCGAATCACCGAACCGCTCGCGATGCACGACACACGGTTGCACGGGTCGCCCGCCCACGCCGCCAGTGGCACGATCCATGACCTGGCACTGCTCGGCCGTCACCTGCTGACGCAGGGGAGCCTGGCTCCTCATCTGGTGGCTCAAGTCACCGATGTCGCGTTCCCGGGAATCAGCGGAGTGCTTCCGGGCTTCGGATTGCAGGAGCACAACGAATGGGGGCTGGGTTTCGAAATTCGGGGAAGCAAGACGCCGCATTGGACTGGTAAACAGAACTCGCCGCGCACCTTCGGTCATTTCGGCCAGTCAGGCTCGTTCTTATGGGTCGATCCTGATGCTGGACTGGCCTGCGCATGTCTGACCGACCGGCCCTTCGGGTCGTGGGCGATCTCCGCGTGGCCCGCGTTGACTGATGATGTGCTAACAGCGTTCGGGTGAACTGCCCACATACCTATCCGCAGGAACAGCGCCGCACGCCGTTGATATAGGGTCCTAACCGAGAGAGAACAATTAGATGCAACTGATCGGATCTGTTGACAACGGGCACCGACACATCGGGGCCGTCGAAGTCGAGGTCGTCCGCGATCTAGGCTATGCAACCGACTTTTACGCCGATTGGCATGCCACCATGCGCAGGTGCGGTGACACCTTCCGACTCGACAAGATCGAAGCGGTGCCGGCCGTTTCGGACTCCGCCCGAGTCTTCTTCGTAGGAATCAATTACCACAGCCACGCCGGCGAAGGGAAGGAGCACAGCCGACTCGACGTTCCGAACCCGCTGATTTTCGGGCGCTGGCAGCAATCACTGATCACGGAAGCTGTTACGGTGCCGGCGCCGCCGAATGACCGCGGTTTCGATGGGGAAGTCGAACTCGCCGCCGTCGTCGGAGAACGCGTCTGGGCTGGGACCGAAAAAACCGCAATCGATGGCGTGCTCGGCTACGCAGCTAACGACCTCAGCGCCCGCCGAAAACAACTAGGAACATCACAGGTCACCTGGGGCAAGAACTCGGACAAGAACAGCCCCAATTTTGCAATCACCACCGCCGACACTCGGCGACATCCCGGCCAACCTACAGGTAACGACGCTTGGCAACGGCACACCCATGCAGAAGGGGCAACACCAGCGGCCTCAGCCACAGTGTCGAGAAGATCGTCAACCACATCACCGACATGTTGACACTCGAATCCAGCAACGTTATCGCGACCGCCGGCTTCCGTTTTTGGGCCGGGCGCCCATGGAGCGTCGCAGAGTGATTCCGCAAAAATGTCCAGTTCATACGCCAGCGCCCACAATGGTCTGGATGAACGTGGGGAAAAACGTCGATCTCTGGCATGGGGCAATCCGGGCAGGGTCTACGGCATCGGCGTTTGAACGTATCAACCACCGCGACACTTTTGCCGCTCGCGAATGGCTCCGGGCAGTGACACAAGAGGCGCGGTTGGAGTACGTCGACGTGCCGGCACCCCCAGCATTGCGGGCGCTCGTTGCCGTCGTGGATTACAACCCGGAGGAAATCTGGTCCCTTACGGTCATGCTGGGGCAGTTGATGGAGTTGGAGCCTTCGGTGGAAGTCGAAGTGGTGGTTGTCGCGGAAGGGCGGCGCTGGGCTTTGCCAGTGCTGGTGGCGGACTTCCCTCGCCTGACGATGGTTCCTCCCGGGCCGACGGGGCAGGAGGCGCTCAGTGGAATTCTCCAGAGGATGGTTCGAGAGCATGCAGCGCCGAACTTGCCATGAGTTACTCCAGGTTGCTCACTTTTCTTGACCCAGCGAGTAATCGACGCGGTCTAACCGTGCGGTGATGCGTAAGGAGTGCGAGAAAGCCAGAACCGTCTGAATATCGTCAGTTGCGGCCGCAGGAAGATGTGTCGTCTCCAGATGGAACCGGCTTTGTTGATGGCCGCGTCGCGTTCTCTGTACACAAGACGATGGAGCCTATACCGGTCTGAGATTTCTCCCCTGGTACCAGGGACAGCCTCGCATTGCCGGCACGAGGCAGTTCCGCGGCACGGACGATCCATTCCAGTCGGGCGCACTGATGCATGCTCTTTCGTTTAGCCCGTTGACAGCCTATCCTTAGGGCGATCAAACGCCCCCAAGCTCCAAGGCTCCTGGGCCACCGCCTATCGGGGTCACCGAGCGGCGGGAATGGCCGGAGGTAGTGGGAGATTCACGGCATCGGCCTCGATTTCATCAGACCGTGCATCAGGAAAAACGTCAAGCCTGTTGACTTCTTCCCATTCATAGGACAGTATCGCTACTGGCGGCGTGACGTCCGTCACGACGAGCGCAGCAGACAGAATCGTGACTTGCCGCGATACCAGCAAGGCGGGACCCCTGTCGCAGTGCGGGGCTGCTCCATCTCCGCCTATGACGGCGAAGGGCTGATGACCGGCTGGCGGGTGTACGTCGACACGAGCCGTTCGAACCCATCGAGCTGAACCACCACCGGTCCGCACATTGGACCACACCCAGTAAGTACCAACAGACAAACGACATGACACCCGTCATCAAAGAGGAGACAGGTTATGCAGTCAGTACCCGAAAAGTGGGACGAAATCTACGACGTAGTCGTCGCGGGCACCGGAGCCGGTGGCCTTGCGGCAGCGGTGATCGCAGCGTCGCGCGGCGCGAAGGTCCTGATCGTCGAGAAGGCCCCCCAGGTCGGCGGCACCACAAAGAAGTCGTTCGGCTTCATGTGGGTGCCGAACAACCACTTCATGCAGGAGCTAGGCATCGCTGATCCCCGCGACGCTGCCCTGCGCTACATGGCTCGGCTCAGCAGGCCGTCTCTCTACGATCCGACGCATGAAACATTGGGCCTGCCGCAATGGGAGTTTGACGGACTCGCGGCCCATTACGACAATGCTGCGGACGCGGTCAGCACCCTGGTCTCGCTCGGAGCGATCGACGTATCGCACGCGGCGGAGTTCCCCGACTTCTACGGACATCTCGAGGAAGACGAATCCCCGGTCGGGCGGACGCTGTTCCCCACCAACGGTAATCTCAGTCCGATCGGCGGCCTGGTTCTGGTCCAGGAACTCCACGAGGCCACACAGCGAGCGAACATCGAGATCCGCTTCGACACCAAGCTCGCAGATCTCGTGACCGATGATGAGGGCTCGGTGGTAGGCGCCGTTCTCGGCGGACATCATGACGGACTCCGAGTGCAGGCCAGGCGTGGTGTCATCGGAGCGACCGGCAGCTTCGCGCAGAACGCCGAGCTTCGCCAACGTTACCTCGACCGCCCCTACATCGGGACGTGCGCTGCTCCGACCAACACCGGTGATTTCCTGGACCTCACCCGCAGCGTCGGCGCGGACTTCGCCAGTATGAACCTAGCGATGCAGACCCCCATTCTGGTCGAGCGCATTGAACGCGAAGGCGACGACTTCCGCGGAAGCTTCGTTCTTCCGGGAGATGCCCTGATTGTGGTCAACCGGTACGGCAACAGGGTGTGCAGCGAGACCGCCTCGTATCACGACCTCGGCCGGGCGTTCTTCGAGGGGAGCGAAAGCAAGTCCACATACCCCAACCTCCCGCTGATCGCCATCTGGGACGAGGATGTCCACAACCGATACGGCGCCGATGCGCTGGGCAACCCGGTCCCGGCTGCCGGAGCAGACCCATACTGGGTGATCACTGCCGACACGCTGGAGGACCTCGAGACCGAGATCGCGAAGCGACTCGTGGCGCTGCCGCGGGCACTGGGCGGTAGCGAGCTTGACAGCGACTTCGGCGCCTCACTGCAGACCACCCTGACTCGTTACGCCGGATTCGCCGCGTCCGGGATCGACGAGGACTTCGGTCGTGGCTCGACGCCAGCCCAGCTCGCCCTCGGTGGCTTCTTCGCGCAGGGCTCCGGCGTGAATCCGACGATGCGCGCCTTGTCGGCCGAGGGCCCTTATCACGCCGCGATTCTCGGCCCGGGCCTGTTCGAAACAGTCGGTGGCGCGATCACCGATCCGCATGGCCGTGTGGTGCGTGCTGACGGAACCGTGGTCAAAGGACTGTACGGCGTCGGCACCTGCGTGGCCGGCCCGTGGGGCGAGGCGGCCTGGTCGGGGGGGCACAACGTCGCCTATGCGCTGGTCTCGGCCTACCGCGCTGCCCTCCACGCGTCCGGCGGCAAGGACGACGAGTCGGCGATGGTCGAAGCGCCAGCTGTTGCCGGCCGCTAACCCTGGTCGACGGAGCTGACGCGCTACTCGCGCCGGCTTCCCGAGCCGCTTTACGGCGAAGAATAGCTCGATCATTGAACCCCACCGAGTGGAGCCAAAACGAGAACAAATCCTGAAGGGCCGCGTCGCCCTGTCACCGGGGGATCCGCGGCGTCGGCCTTGCCGTCTCGTTGCGGTTGGCTGCTGACGGCGCCGCGGTCGCGGTCATTACTGCCGCGATCGCGACGCCGCCGATCAAGTCGTCAAGGAGATTCGGCGAGCGGCGGCACCACGTCCGCGTACCAGGCCTCGATCGACGATCTGGGGCCGTCGCCACTATGGTCAACACCGTGCGTAGGCGACACCGTGATCATCTCGAGCAACACGGTGGACACCACACCCCTAGGCGCGGCCGTTACACCATGGCGAAGGCGGGAGGTCTGTAGTAGGGCCAGGCCTCCCGGGCGTTGCGGCGGCGCAGCACGTCATATGCCTTGCCCGGGGGAGTGAATAGCATCTTGTGACCACCACGTCTGCCTGTTCCGGTGTGACGTGACAACAGAAACCCTGGAGAGCAGGCGTTGACCCCTTCGGTACGATAGAGGCAGTCCGCTTCCTTTGGGGGGGGCGAAAGAACCATCCCCGGGTGGGTGTTATATAAGGTTTAGATCTGTCCTGCCGAGAACTGGGTCTGAACCGCATACTCCTTGAAGGCCCGCCTAGTGCGGGCCTTCAGTCTTTAACGGGCCTCGGCGATAGGCATTCCCAAACCTCTCGACCAGTGATTGTGTCAAGGTCATGGTTTGCAGGTAGTTATGGACAGCGCGTCCAATGAGGCCACCCCGGTCTTCGCCGGTCGCGTTCGCTACAGCCTTCAACTCCTCGGCGGCCGCCACTTGAAGCGTGGTAGGAACGTCGCACGATCCCTTCATGTGGCATCTGCCTGGGTCCTCTTTTCCTAGGTCGAATCATTCCCTAGCTGGCTAAAGGGTGGCCCAAGGCTAACCGGAACAGGGTTCCCTTAGACGGTGGACTCACGGCGTGCCTTATGCATCTCAATCTCCTGCCGTGTATCTAACGCGGTGAAGGACGGGCACAACAGGGAGATCTGCCTGCGGACCATCGCCTATCTGGTCTCCACCGACGCACGGTACATCACCGGCCAGACACTGAACGTTGACGGCGGGGGAACCGCGACCACGGTTTTCTGACGCGGATCGGGTAGATGTATCTGAACGACACCATCGACTTCCTCCGGCCCGGGGCCGGCTGGAACGCGGCTACCAGATGGGGCGGATCCGGGGGTGTCGGTCGCCGCGCCGGTAGTCGCCGTGACGTTCCACGAACGACAGCATTGCCTCCCGCACACGTTGCATCTCGGACTGGCCGCCGATCAGGTCGGCCCACTCGCGCTCGACGTCACCCCACGCCCGCACGGCCACCGCCAGCGCCTCCCGCCCCTCCGGTGTCAGCTCCACCAGCTTGCCCCGGCCGTCTTGGGGGTCTCGCACGCGCCGGGTCAGGTTCAGGCGATCGAGCACGTCGAGAACCTGGCTGATCGCTTGCTTCGAGGCATCGCACCGCTCCGCGAGCTCGGTCACACTGGCACTGTCGGGGCTCAGCGCCCGCAGCACATAGAGGTGCGCGGGACGGGTGACCGATCCCCCGATATCCTCGATTCGCTGGGCGACGTGATGGGTAAGTGCACGGTGCAGAACTCCCGCGAGGGTGCCTAGGGGAGGGCGGTCCAGTTCGGAGGTAACGTCATCGGGAGCAGCTGTCTCAGCGGAGTCCATTCCAGCACTCTATTCGATGCGGAGCGCGGAGCGCGGGGCAGTTGCAGGCACACGGCCCGGTCAGCGTGGTCGACGACTGTCCGGAGCTGTCACGCGACCCGTCACGACGGAGTCACGCCGCGGGCTGGTGACCTTCCGGTTGCCCGCACTTTTGTGACCGTTGTCTTGGAGCGGGAGGACGGGGGCCGAAACGGAACGACGCAGTCGTTTCAATGAGCACGGCGCAAAGCATCCCCTTGATTACTGGTCATGGCGACCATGCCGGCTGGGCGCAGGCCGCCCGCGTACCTCCGCCGGGGAACTGTCCCAGTCAGCCCAGCTGCGCCGCTACCCGAAACGCCCTGCCGTGGTGCTGCCGTCCGCGCGGGGGCCGCCATTAACCTGCTGGCCGCTAAGTCCGGGAGCGTCCGCGCCGCCTACGCCCCCGGTGTGCTGGGTGCTAAGTGAAGCTGGTACACCTCCTTGTCCACCGGCATCACGGGTGGACGTCGATGACGACCTTGATGGCCTCGTCTTTGTGCTCCACCGCGGTCTCGAACGCCTTTGCCGCGTCCTCCTGCGCGAAGTGGTGCGTGACGACCGGCGTCGGGTCGTACCGCCCCTCCGCGATGTACTCGATGACCTGCTTGTTGTCCTCTGCATTAAACGCCATCGAGCCAAGGATGCTCAGCTCGGAGAGCACGAACGCCGATTGCGGGATCTCTACCGTATTGGTGTTGGCGGACACTGCGATGACCACCATGCGCGAGCCCGGCTTGCCGCTGCGGATGTAGTCCTGGAGCGCGTTCGGAGCGCCGGCCGCGTCGAAGAATATATCGACGTCCGGCTTCAGGTTGCCCATCATGTCCTCGACGGAGCCGAAGCGGTCGAGCACAAACTGGATCGCGTCCGTCCTTGCCAGGGACCGGGATGCCGCCCATCTCCGCGACCACGTCCAGGCGGTTCTGGACGATGTCGATAACCACGATCTCCTCAATGCCTTTTGCCCGGAGGTTCGCCAGCACGCCAAGACCGATGGCACCGGCACCGTAGATCAGGGCACGCTCCCCCGGCTTAGGCTGGGCGGTGTTCACGCCGTGGTTCGCTACCGAGAAAGGCTCGATCATTCAAGATGCCGGCCACTTCGTAGCATGGGAGTCAGCTGCCATCCTGAATCAAGCACTGCGAACTTTCTGTCGGAGACCTTCTCGATCCCTGAAACAACCGGATTCGTTGTGGACAGGCGTCGAGAAGTCCGGCAGGACGGGCTTCTCGACGCGCAGTTTCAGGACGGCGATATGATCACGTAAACGTTGACAGCGACTGAACACCCAGTGATATACGTCAGCAGCTTGGGCAAGCCCACCGTAGGGATAGACGCCTCGGCCCCGCACCACCGTTCCGTCCGCCAAGGGCAGATCACCATAGCTGCACCCCTATCCATCTGGACGGGACACTCACCGCCCAGGAGGTGCTCATCGCGAACGACGTAGGTTAGCGGCTGTGCACCATGCGCGTCACCAACCTGTTGATGGACAAGAGAAAATAGCCCTTCTCCACCCTTGACTGGTCACATTGCGTCCCCGGATCGCTGGTGAGGCCTACCCTGGCGCAATAGTCGTTCAAGCCAGCGCAAGCCGCGGGCCTGACCGGACCGTGAGCAGACCGTCGGCGGCCACGGAGGTCAAATTGCGAACAGGGGCTTGACAGCCGAAGGGCACATAATTCTCGATGCCCGATACTTATACCTCGCGCCCTGCCAATTCAGGCAGGCAATACCAGCCTTTCGTCAGGTTAGGCCGGAAAGAGCAGGGAAGCCGCCCAGTCGTTTTTCCAACTCAGGCCGAGCACCGGGAAGGTGTATTTGATGGCGTCACTGCCGTGGTGGAGTTCCTTAGGCCTGCAGTGTCGAAGGTTTTGACGGACCACTCTGTCGCTTGGTCGTTCGAAGATGGCCCACAGGTACGGGTGAATCGCCGTGACGGGAATCATCATGGATGAAGCTTGTGGGGTACAGCGAGGGAGTTGTGCGAGAACTGCTGCTCGGGTCGGTTCTCCACCCAGCCCTCATCCACAAGGTGGTCAGCAAGTTGCAGCCGTTACCCGGCGCTTAGTGCGCTGGGCACTAAGTGGTTTAACGCGGGGCGGGTGTAGCGGTGGCGGTCTCCCGTTTGAGGACGGGGAGCACCTCGGTTATGAACAGTTCGAGGGATTCGTTGATCATGGCCGGGGGCAGGTTTCCCACGTCGATCTGGCCGAGGAACCGGTCGATGCCGAGCAGTTCGACGCGTTTGAGGATCTCTTCGGTGACTTGTTGCGGGCTGCCTACGGGTAGTCCTCGCTGGATCCACTGCTCGTAAGCCTGGCGGGGGAACGTACCGCAAACGGTTATGCCCATCTGGCGGAGGTACTCGGCGTAGTAGGGGTAGAAGGCGTCTCGGGCGCCCTGGGAAGTCTTGCCAATGAACATGTGGCCGCTGGCGCCCAGGCGCAGCCCCGCGGCGTCGTGCCCGGCTTGTTCAGCGGCGCGTAGGTACAGCTCCACACGAGGGATGAATTCTTCGGTGCCGGTGAAGAAGCCCATCACCATCGGTAAGCCCAAGGCACCGGCGCGCATGGCCGAGGACGGAGTGCCGCCGATTCCCACCCACACCGGCAGGGGGTTCTGTAGGGCGCGCGGGGCGATGTGTGCGTGGTCGAGTCTGGGGCGGTGCCGCCCGTGCCAGGTGAGGGTTTCCTGCTCGCGGATTTGCAGGAGCATTCTGAGCTTTTCGTCGAAGAGTTCGTCGTAGTCGGCCAGATCGTAGCCGAAGAGGGGAAATGATTCGGTGAAGGCACCCCGTCCGGCAATGATTTCGGCCCGGCCGTGGGAGAGGTGGTCAAGGGTAGCGTATTGCTGGTACACGCGCACCGGGTCCTGGCTGGACAGGACGGTGACGCCGCTGGTCAGCCGGATCCGTTTAGTCACCGCGGCCATGGCAGCCAGGACAACTTCGGGGGCCGAAAGCGCGAAGTCGGGGCGGTGATGCTCGCCTAGGGCGATCACGTCCAGCCCGCCTTGGTCAGCGTTGCGGGCCAGCTCCACCAACTGGTCCAGGCGCTTGGTCACGTCTGTGGTTGCGTTACCGTCCGGGTGCTGGTTGATTTCCCCGAAGGTATAGATGCCGAGTTCCATGGGATTTCCTTAATCGTTCTTCGTCGTGGTGTGTAGTCGTAGCGGGTTGGGGTTCATTTGGCGGCAAGGAAGCGTTCGACGCGGGGTTTGGCCTCGGTCGCCAGCAGGGTAAGGGATTCGATGAAGAGTTCATGGGGCAAACCGCCGATGTCCATTTGCAGGAAGTGCGGTGCGGGCTTGGCGGTAGCGATCTCACCTCATAGCCGGCTTTGAGGGCCTGGCGGGCGACGGCAGTACCGACGCGGCCGGCGCCAAGAATTCCCACAGTTTTGATGCTCTGTGCCTGCGTGCTCATGCTGCGATTCCTTCGCGGGTGGGTTCGGCGGCCAAGCTGCTTTGGTTCCCATGGTTACTCAAAATCGCGGACTATGTTGCTTTACAGACTATATGCATAACAGAACATCTTTGCAAGCGCCTACATTCCGGTAGGATGAGGGCATGACTGAGAGCACGCAAGCCATTCGGAAGAGCCCCGTCGCCGCAGCGCCCGGTGACCTGGGCTGGCATTTGGGCATGGTGCTGCGCGGCTACCAGTCCCGCTTCGAAGAGGCAGTAGAGGGCATGCCGGCAGGAATCCGCGGTTACCAGATACTCTCCACTGTCATTCACCGTGACCCACCCAACCAGCAATCCCTCGGCTCCCATCTAGCCATCGATCGTACGGTCCTGACCTACCTGCTGGACTCCCTCGTGGACGCCGGAATGGTCGACCGCGTCCCGGCCCCTTCGGACCGCAGAGCACGCAAAATCGTGGCCACCGAGATGGGCCTTGAAATCCTGGCTCAATATGAGGAGCGGGTGGCAACGGCCGAATCCGGGCTGCTGTCCGGACTCAAGGACTCTGAAGCAGAGACCTTGGTCGCATTGATCGCCCGCCTGGCCATGAACGTCCACCGATCACAGCCCGGGTCCAGCCCCTGCGAAGCCATGGACCACCTGCCCTAGAGAGCCTGTTACATCCCCGGACTTCCCGGCACACGGCAATGGCCGACACATCCGCGGCCCAGTGCCGTGATCATGGCCAGTACTGTAAAGAAGGTCCAGAAGCATGAACCAGAACATGCCCACTTAACTATCTCCACGCACCCTAGTCCAGTCAGGCCTTTGATGCGCCGGTGAAGCCAGCAGACATGTGAGCAATAGAGGAACGCCCTGTACGCCGACGCTCATGCTGGCCTGGGAACACGTCAGGCCCCTGAACCTGTAGGCGCTCCGACATGGACTTAGACTTTCGGTCTGCCTCCGGCTGGGACTCCGGCAAAAGCGAGTAGAACGGCTCTTTGAAAAACCAAGTAGCGAGACCCGGTCGACTCCACTAGGACGTCCAACCTTTTCGTGTGAAAATTGGATGTTCGGTCAGTCGAGACATTGAGGAGCGAAACGTGACGGATTCTGTTCCCCTCCGAATGGACCCAATCGCCGAAGCGAGGCGTCATTGGCAGGAACACGGCTGGTCCGAGGCGGCCGACGGAATGGCAGCTGTTACCTCGATCATGAGGACGCAGCAAATTCTGTTGGCGCGGATTGACGCGGTCCTGAAGGCCCACGGCCTTACGTTCGCCCGCTTTGAGTTGTTGGCACTGCTTAGTTTCACCAAAGACGGTTCTTTGCCGATGGCGAAGGCCAGCGCGCGCTTGCAAGTGCATCCTACAAGCGTCACCAATACGGTTGACCGATTGGAACGCGCCGGCCTTGTCCGACGCGCGGCGCACCCCGCAGACGGCCGTACCAAGCTAGTTGAAATCACCCCGGAAGGACGGGAGGCAGTGAAGGGGGCAACCCTTGATTTGAATGCTGAGGTGTTTACAAAGCCCGGATTCAACGCGCTTGAAATAGACGGCTTGAACCAGGTCCTGGGCCGCTTCCGTCATGATGCGGGCGATTTCGTGGAGACGGGCTTCCCCATCTAGTTATGGTTTGATCCAATTGAACGCCGGCGTCTCCTTGTCGAGGAAGGCACGGATGCCGATTTCAGCTTCCCCGCTTATGGCCATCTGATCTTGCCAATAGTCGCTTATTTCAGGGACTCCGGGATCATTCACTGCGATGGCTTCGACAATCTGCTTTGTGGCCTGGATGGACAGCTGCGAACGCTTGGCAAGTTCGTCAGTAAACTTCTGGATCTCGTCCCAGAACCCGGCCTGCGGGATTAAGCGGGAAACTAGTCCGAAATTCAGCGCTTCAGGAGCTGAGATAAAATCGCCGGTAAACAACAAGTACTTTGCGACCGCTGGCCCAGCGAGGCGAACGAGGCGTTCTATGCCCGAGAGCGGGTAGATGATGCCGACTTTGGCGGGAGTGATGCCAAAGGTTGCACTCTCGGATGCCAGACGGATGTCGCATGCGCCGGCAATTTGCCAGGCACCCCCGATACAATAGCCATCAATTGCGGCGATAGTGGGTTTGGGAAAGTTGGCCAGAGCGTTCTCGCCCGCTGACACATGACCACCGTCGTGCGCACCGCTTTCCGGGTCGTGCAGGATGGCCAAGAGGTCGCTGATGTCGGCTCCGGCGGAAAAGTTGCTTCCGGCGCCGCGGACCACCACAACCTTGACAGTGGGATCCCCATCCAACTGATCCAGTATTGGTTTGAACTGCTGCCACATGTCTTGGTTCAGTGCGTTGCGGCGTCTGGGGTTGTCAATCACAATTGTCGCTACGGCGCCTAAGCGTTCGACGCGCAGGGAAGCCGTCATTTTTTCCTCCGTTGCCACCATCATGCATGCACCGTGCCCAGAGCTGTCGTTTCACGGACAATGCCGGACGCTACGAGCTTCTCAATCTGCCCGGGTGTCAAAGCAAGATCCTGAAGGACTCGGCGGGTATCCTCGCCCAGTGCCGGCGGGGCCTTGGTTACCGGGGTGGGCTCGCCATTGACGGAGAGCGGGCCGCGCAGCAGAGGCAGTTCGGTACCGTCGTAGCGGCTAACCGTGCGGACCATGTCAACCGCCTGCACCTGCGGGTCGGCAAAGACCTCGGCGTAGTTGTAGATCGGGCCGCAAGGGATTTTCGCGGCGCGGAAGGCTTCCAGCCATTCCAGCCCCGGGCGCTTTTTGAGGAGGTCCTCGAGCCGCCCCGCCAGCGCCTGGCGGTTAATTGACCGGTCCCGTCCGGTCATGTAGCTCGGGTCCTGGGCCAGGGCCGGATCGCCGACGAGGGCGCAGAGTTGGAGCCATTGCTTGTCGTTGCCGACAGAAATAATGACAGGGATGTCGGCGGTTTTGAAGACCCCGTAGGGGGCAAGCACCGGGTGGTCGTTGCCCTGCGGCACGGGAACCTCGCCGTTGCTGAGGTAGCGCTGCCCCTGGAACGCCGACAGTGCCAGGGCCGTTTCCAGCAGCGATGTGGAGATGTCCAGCCCCTCCCCGGTTCGGGCACGACCGGTGAGGGCGGAGGCGATGCCGTAGGCGGTGAAGATCCCGGCGCACATGTCAACGATAGGCACGCCGAACCGGTACATGTTCCCTGCGTCGCCGCCGGTCACGGACATGAGTCCGGACATTCCTTGGGCGACCTGGTCCAGGCCCGCGGTCCGGGCGAGAGGTCCGGTGGTGCCGAATCCGGTGACAGAGGCGATTATCAGTCCTGGTTTAATTGCCCGTAGCGCCTCGGGATCCAGGCCCATGGTCGTCAGGACCCCGGGCCGAAAGTTTTCGATCAGCACGTCCGCCTCCAGTGCCAGCTTTCGAAGCAGGTCCTTACCCTCCGGGCTGTAGAAATCGATGGCAACGGAGGATTTTCCGCGATTGACCGAGTCGAAGTAGAGGCTGTGCTCGTTTTCAAACGGGGGCCATGAGCGGGACGAGTCTCCGCCTTTGATCGACTCGACCTTGATAACGCTTGCGCCCATGTCCGCGAGCAGCGCGGTGGCATAGGGACCGGCGAGGGCGCGGCTGAGGTCCAGCACGGTGATTCCGTCCAGTGGCCCGGCTGTTTCCACTGTTGCGGTCGTCGTGGTTTCCATGGTCAGCCCCTGAGCTTGACGTTGATCTGCTTGGTCTGGGTGAACCCGGCCAGCATGCCCTCCAGGGAAACCTCGCGGCCGATGCCGGACTGCTTGTAGCCGCCGTAGGACTGGCCCACCAGCTGCCCGCCGCCCTGGTTGACCTGCACCCAGCCGGCTTGGACCCGGTGCGCGGTGTTCAGGGCATTGTCCAGGTTATGGCTCCACACGTAGGCGGCAAGACCGAAGTGCGAGTCGTTCGCCATGGCCACCACCTCATCGATGTCCTTCCAGCGGATCGCGGCCAAGACCGGGCCGAAAATCTCTTCCTGCGCGAGGCGGAAGTCATTCCGGACCCCTGAAAAGACGGTCGGCAGGTGGTAGTAGCCCTCGGTCAGTGGACCCTCGGTGGGCACGTTGCCGCCGAGTGCGACCGTAAGGTCCTTGTGGTTCCTGCCCTCTTCCAAATAGCTGCTGATCTGGTTGAACTGGTTGTTGTTGATGACGGCGCCCATGTCAGTTGCTTCATCTAGGGGATTTCCCACCTTGAGCGCGCCGAGCTTGGCCACAAGGCGTTCTAGCACCTCGTCGTAGATGTCCTCGTGCAGGAACAGCCGGGATCCGGCGGTGCAACTTTGGCCTTGGCGTGTGAACCGGGAGGCTGATAGCAGTCCGTCGATCAGCTCGTCATCGACGGCGTCGGGGAACACGATGGAGGGATTTTTGCCGCCCAATTCCAGAGACACGTGGGCGAGCCGTCCACCTGCCTGGCGGGCGACGCCGCGGCCGACTTCCGTGGATCCAGTGAAGGAAACTTTGTCAACTCCGGGATGGGTTGACAGTGCCTCGCCGATCACTCCGCCGCGGCCGGTCAATGCGTTGACAACGCCTGCGGGCAGGTGCCGGTTGCAGATTTCGGCCAGCAGCAGGATCGTTAGGGGTGCGTCGTCGGCGGCCTTCAGGATGACGGTGTTGCCGGCGGCAAGTGCCGCGGGGATCTTGAACCCGGCGATCATCAGCGGAGAATTCCAAGGCAGGATGGCAGCGACGACGCCGAGGGGTTCCAGCCTGGTGTACTGCAGCTGCTTGTCCCCGGCCGGCAGCGTGGTGCCCTTGACCTCCCCGGCCACGCCGGCGAAGTAGCGGAAGAGCGCCACCAGCGTGGCAACCTCGGGGCGGGCCTGGGTGCGCAGGGCGTTGCCGGTGTCCAGTGCGGTCAGCCGAGCAAACTCCTCTGCCCGAGCTTCGATGTCGTCGGCGATCCTCGCCAGCACCCGGGCACGTTCGGTGAAGTGCACCGAACGCCATCCCGGAAACGCCCGGCGTGCGGCGGTGACCGCGCGCTCGACGTCCTCGACCCCGGCGGAGGGCACCCGGGCGATCACCTGACCGCGGACGGCGGGGTTCTTCACCTCGCGCCACTGACCGGTCGTGGCCTCGGTCCGTTCGCCGTCGATCCACATGAGATGGTCGGTAAACTCCAGGATGGAGCCTGTTCGGGGGTCAACACTTACTTCGGTCATGGTTCCTCGTCTTCAAAATAGTGGGGCCACGGGCCGGGGCGGCTGCTGCCGGCGCCTGTCTCAGCGGCGGGTGTCAGCGGTGGGTGAATTCCGGGGCGCGCTTGTCGATGAAGGCACCCATGCCTTCCTTCTGGTCGTCGGTGGCCCAGCAGGAATGGTTCAGGCGGCGCTCGAAATGCACGCCGTCGGCCAGTGACATCTCGTGCGCGGCGTTGACGGCTTCCTTGGCCAGCAGCGCGATCGGTTTGGACATGGAGGCGATCGTCGCGGCCGTGGCCAGCGCGTCCTCTATCAGCCCCGCGGCGGGCACAACCCGGGCGACGAGGCCGGCGCGTTCGGCCTCCTCGGCACTCATGGTCCGGCCCGTGAGCACCATTTCCATGGCTTTGGCCTTACCGATCGCCCGGGTCAACCGCTGGGATCCGCCCATGCCCGGGATCACCCCGAGCCTGATCTCGGGCTGTCCGAACTTGGCGTTGTCCGCGGCGATGATGAAGTCGCAGATCATCGCCAGCTCGCAGCCTCCGCCGAGGGCATGCCCGGCGACGGCGGCGATCAGCGGGGTCCGGACCCTCGCCAGCTCGTCCCAGGCGGCGAACCAGTTCTGGGTATACATGTCGATGTAGGACCGCGGCGCCATTTCCTTGATGTCCGCCCCGGCGGCGAAGGCCCGGTCCGAGCCGGTGATGATAATGGCTCCGATGCCGGGATCGCGGTCGAAGGCCTGTGCGGCAGCCAGGACCTCGGTCGCGAGCTCCTGGTTCAGGGCGTTCAGCGCCTCGGGCCGGTTCAGCGTGATGGTCCCGACCCGTCCGTCCTGCTTGATGAGGATGGTCTGGTACTCGCTCATACTGTTTCCTTTGTCTTGGAGGTGGACCGGATCTGGTTGATGATGCCGGAGAAGTCCCGGCCCGCCCCCTCGCCGGCGGCGAAGTCCCGGTAGATCTCCTCGGCCAGCGAACCGAGCCGGGCCTGGACCCCGGTCGATTGAAGGGCCTGGACGGCAAGGCCGAGGTCCTTGGCCATCAGCGCCCCGGCGAAGCCGGGCCGATAGTCCCGGTTCGCGGGGCTGGCCGGTACCGGTCCTGGGACGGGGCAGTTGGTGGTCAGGGCCCAGCACTGGCCGGAAGCATTAGAGGCGACGTCGAACAATGCCTCGTGGGACAGGCCCAGCTTCTCGCCCAGGACGAAGGCCTCGGACACGGCGATCATTGACACCCCCAGGATCATGTTGTTGCAGATTTTCGCGGCCTGCCCGGCGCCGGATCCGCCACAAAGCACAACCCTCTGGCCCATCGCCTGCAGAATTGGCTCGGCATCTGCGAAGTCTTCGGTGTTGCCCCCGACCATGAAGGTCAAGGTACCGTTGGTTGCCCCTCCGACGCCCCCCGAGACCGGGGCGTCCATGTTCCGATGCCCGGCTGCAGCGGCCAGATTGTGCGCGGACTGTGCGTCTTCAACTGCAATCGTCGAGCATTCCAAAAACAGGGTTCCGGGTCTGGCCGCGGCCAGAAGCCCGTCCTCGCCTTGGTAGGCGCTAATCACGTGGCGGCCGGCGGGGAGCATGGTGATGACTACATCGGCATTCACGGCGGCACCGCGGGCAGATTCTGACACGGCTACACCCAGTGCCCGCGCTTCCTCCAGTGCCTGCGCTGAGAGGTCAAAGCCGGACACCTGGTAACCAGCTTTGACCAGGTTGGCGGCCATAGGGCCACCCATGTGGCCCAGCCCAATGAAGGCGATCTTCTTACTCATCGAATTTCCTTTTCTTTTGCGCTCTTCCCGCGCAGTTGTCGGTCGTAATACTCAGGCAGTCGCGTGTGAAGCATTGGTAAGGCCCAGCTCTCGGGCGCCCAAAGGAGCGAAATGAGCTGACACATCGGCCTCCGAGACTGCCTCCAACTCAGCGGGTGACCACTGTGGCCGGCGGTCCTTGCCGATCACTTGGGCCCTGATGCCTTCGGGGAGATCGCGACCTGCAAGGCAGCGAAGTGATACCCGATATTCCCTTTCAAGGGTTTCCTCAAGGTTTCCGGAGGCACGCGCTCTGCGCAGTGATTCCAGTGTCAGCTTCAATGCCGTGGGGGACTTCTTCAGGATCTTGTCAGCAGCGGCGTGCGCTGCGGATACGGGGGAGGCGCGCAGTGCCTGAAGGATCTCCTCTACGGAATCGAAGGCGTAACAGGCGTCAATCCACGTGCGTTCAGCAACCAGTCCCGCAGGCGGCAAGGACGTGAGAGCGAGGGAAAGCACAGCTTCCTCCGCGGTGGCTACGGCGAGCTTCCTGAACAGAGCAGGCAGCGCCTCACTGTTCACGAGGTGATCGGCAAAGCCAAGTGCGATTGCGTCCGCACCGGACATGTTCGCTGCAGTCATTGCAACATGTGTTCCGAGTTCACCGGGGGCCCTCGAGAGCAGGTGGGTTCCGCCGACATCGGGGACGAACCCTATGCCGGTCTCCGGCATACCTACCTTGGTGCGCTCGGTCACCACGCGCAGAGAACCGTGGGCCGAAACCCCTACGCCGCCGCCGAGTACAAGCCCGTCCATGATCGCGACATAGGGCTTGGGATAGGTGGCGATGCGGGCGTTGAGGCGGTACTCGTCAGCCCAGAACCGCTCGGTGCCAGTGCCCTTGTTCACAGCGTCCCGATGGATCGCTAGAAGGTCACCGCCCGCGCACAGGCCCCGTTCTCCCTCGCCACTCAGCAACACCGTGGCCACTGAGTCGTCGTTTTCCCAGTCGTCCAGGGCAGCGGCGATCCGGGTGACCATTGCGTGGGTTAAGGCGTTGATCGCTTGAGGTCGGTTCAGAATGATGTGTCCCAGGTGGCCGTCGTGGCGGAACAGGACTTCGTCGTTTTCCATCTCTAGGCCCCGGCCACGATTCGCCCAACGACCAGGCGCATGATCTCGTTGCTTCCTTCGAGGATCTGGTGCACTCGCAGGTCCCGGGCGATTTTTTCCAGGCCGTATTCGGACAGGTAACCGTATCCGCCGTGGAGCTGGATAGCCCGGTCGGCGACGCTGAAGCCAGCGTCGGTTGCCACCTGCTTGGCCATGGCGCAGAGTTTGACTGCGTCCGGCGCCCCACGGTCCAGTGCGTCCGCTGCCCGCCAAAGCAGGGTGCGGGCGGAGACGAGCTGCGTTTCCATGTCAGCCAGCTGGAACAGCAGCGACTGCTGGTTTATCAGCGGACCTCCGAACGCCTGGCGTTCCTTCAGATATGCCACTGATTTATTGAGGGCAGTCTGACCGCCGCCAAGGGAGCATGCCCCCATATTGATTCGGCCTCCGTTGAGTCCCTTCATCGCTATCCCGAAGCCGCCGCCTTCCTCGCCCAGCCGGTTGGCCACGGGAACCCTGACATTGTCCAGGATTACCTGCCGCGTCGGCTGGGCGTTCCATCCCATCTTTTTCTCGTTCGCACCATAGGACAGGCCGGGTGTGTCCGCTGGTACGACAATCGCGGTGATGCCCCGGTTTCCTGTGTCAGCCGTACGTGCCATGACGATGTAGTAGCTTGACGCTCCTGCGCCGGAGATGAACTGCTTGACGCCGTTCAGCACGTAGTCGTCGCCGTCACGCACCGCTTTGGTGCTTAGCGCAGCAGCGTCGGATCCTGCTCCGGGTTCGGTGAGACAGTAACTTCCGAGTGCCTGCATGGATGCCAGCTCAGGGACCCACGCTGCGCGTTGTTCGTCATTCCCGAATGAGTCGATCATCCAGACCACCATGTTGTGGATGGAGATGTAGGCCGCGATCGTGGGATCGGCCTTCGCCAGTTCCTCGAAAATCAGGACTGCGTCGCTGCGTGTCAGCCCGGAGCCGCCGAACTCCTCCTGAACATAGATGCCGCCCATGCCCAAGGCGCCGGCCTCGCGCAACTCGTCCACCGGGAAATGCTTTGCCTCATCCCATTTTGCGGCGTTCGGGGCGAGGACTTCGGCGGCGAAGTCCCGGACCATTTCAACCAGCGCCTGCTGGTCTTCGTTGAGTTCAAACATGCCAGGTCCCATCAAAAAGTAGAGTTCAATCAAATATAGTAGGAAGCCAAAGTATTTACTAGGACTTCCTAGTAGTTGTGGTGGAGCGCAATGGTTTTCCCGTTTATCTGGTGACTTTGCCGAATATGGAAGCCACCGGACGCAGGAACAGGGGTCTGGCGAGGAACCACGCCGCGACTATCACGGCCACGGAGGCGGCGAATATCCAAAACCCGGTCCACCCGGCGCCATCGTTGGAGGCGTACATGTGATTGAGGTTGTGCAGGACGCCAGTGGCAAAGACGAGCGCGACGTGAACTACTACGAACCCGACGAAGTACAGCATGACCGGGAAGTGGATTGCCCGCGCCACCTCGATCGGGTACATCTTGTTCAGGACGTGGGCGTTCTTCGGCCAAGCACCGCTCATCCGCAGTCCCGTCACGAGTGCAAGCGGGGCGGTGATGAAGACGATCGAGAAATAGGCCAGCACCTGTAGCGAGTTGTAGTTCACCCATCCGTTTTCTGTTGGCCAGTTCAATGAGGCGTACTGGATGGCCGTTGACAGGGCGTTGGGGAATACATCCCAGCTGGTCGGAACGATCCGCATCCACTGACCGGTGACCACCAGAAGGATGATGAAGACAACTCCGTTGGTTACCCACAAGGCGTCCAGAGTCAGATGGAACCACAGGTTCAGGCTGATCTTGGCCGGCTTTCCTCTCGTCCTGATCGGTCCTGAATTGTTCCGGGTCCAGTGTTCCTTGGGCCTGGCGGTAGTGCGCACCAGCCAGCCGGACCGGATGATGAGCACCAGGAAAAACGCGTTTAGGTAGTGCTGCCAGCCCAGCCAGGGCGGCAAGCCAAGGGGTGCACCCTCGGGCAGGTCCACTGTTCCGGGATATGTCGTCAGGAAGTTCTGGACGGGAGGGAGTGTCCGCATCCACTGTGCTATGAGCACAATGGCAGCAAGGGCTGCTACGGCTAGGGTTATCGCCATGGCCAGTTTGGCCCACCTGTTGCCGGGCTTCGTTGGGGTTTTGTTGGTGGTCGTTGCCATGGCTCGGGGTCCTTTCCTGCCGGCCAGCGGGTGTTAGTTGGCGCGGTCCTGAATGGCTTCTATCAGCTGCGGCACCACAGTGAAGACGTCGCCGACGATACCGAAGTCGGCCACGTCGAAGATGGGGGCATCCTCGTCCTTGTTGATGGCCACGATGGTCTTGGCGGTCTGCATGCCGGCGCGGTGCTGGATGGCACCGGAAATCCCGAGTGCTACGTACAGCTGGGGTGACACGGTGACGCCGGTCTGGCCCACTTGCAACCCCTGGTCGACGTAACCGGCGTCCACGGCCGCGCGGGATGCGCCGATGGCGCCGCCAAGAATGTCCGCAAGCCGCTCAACCAGCTCAAAGTTCTCTTTGGACCCCAGGCCTCTTCCGCCTGATACCACCGTGGCCGCACTGCCCAGCGAGGGCCTGCTGGAATCGGAGCTTATAGCGTGCACCGTGTCGATGCTGGTGAAGCTTTCAGCCTGGCCATCCAGCTGCACGGTCGTGACCACGGGGTTTGCAGCGGCAGCACGCTCTTCGTCCAGCGCGCCCCGTCGCACAGTGATGACGGCAGGGCCTGACTGCACGGTTGCTTCAACTGTGTAGGCCCCACCGAAAACAGAGTGAATACCGATGGCCGACCCGTCATCTGAGGGTCGGACGTCCACGACATCGACCAGGAGCCCGCCACCTGAGCGGACCGCAAACCGAGCCGCGATCTGTCGGCTTGCGACGGAGTTGGCCGCGACGACAGCGGACGGATCAAGGGCCCAGGCAGCAGACATCAACGCCTCCACCTGGGCGGACGCAAGCACGCTCCCCACTTGGGAGCTCTCGGCGAGATAGACATGCTGCGCTCCGAAGGTCCCAAGCTGCGCAATCAGGGCCGCGCCCTCCTGGGGCCGCGTTGCCACAACCGCCACGGGAGTGCCGAGCTTGGCGGCTGCAGCAATCACCCCCTGCGCGCTGGCGGCGATCTCGCCGGCGTGCGTGGTTTCAATCAGTGCCAATACATTCTTCATTTCAGCTCCGTAGTCAGATCAGGCGCTCGGCGGCCAGGAAGTCTGCAAGTTCGCGGGCCGCAGTCCCGTCATCGATAACCTTCTTGCCCGCCGCCCTGGCGGGCCGCTCGGAAACGCCAAGTACGACCGACCCGCCACCGACCATGTCGGGCTCCATTTCGAGCTCGGCAAGGGACAGCGTCGTTAGCGGCTTGCGCTTGGCAGTCATAATGCCCTTGAAGTTCGGGAACCTGGCTTCGGCAACCCATTCAGTCACGGAGACTACCGCCGGCAGGGCCGCACTGACGCTAATACGCTCGGATTCCAGTACCACCTCGCCGGAAACGCGGTCCGCGGCCAGCTCCACGGTGGTAAGTGAAGGCAGCAACGGCAATTTAAGATGCTCGGCGACCATGGCCGGCACAATTCCGCCGCGGCCATCGGTCGATTCGTTCCCTGCGATGAGTAGATCAAAACCGGCACGTTTCGCGGCGGCAGCCAGGACGGCAGCGGTCATGGCAATGTCAGCACCCGCCAAACGGTCGTCGACGACATGCACCGCAGAATCGGCACCCATCGACAGTGCCTTGCGCAGCGCCTGCGTCGCCGAGCTGGGCCCCGCGGTCAGTACTATTACCTCGGACCCTTTGTTCGCGTCTTTGTGGCGAAGTGCGACCTCAAGGCCGCGCTCGGTGATTTCATCGGCCACACTTTCATTGGCCTCGCGATCAAGCCGGCCAGTCGCAGGATTGAGATGGCGTTCCTCTGCGGTGTCGGGCACCTGCTTGATAAGAACGATGATTTTCATGGGTTTCCTTTTGCTCCAACTTCATCGATCAACAACAAAAACAATCTTACTAGGACGTCCAAGTAATTACTAGGTGTTCCTAGTAAAGCCTGTGTCTACGGGCTGGGTCGATGGACTGTGGTCTGCTTCTCCTGCCGTTCCTCCCACGGATGGCGGGATGGAGAAGGGGGCGGTGGGGCGGCTTGGCGTTGCGAAGTACGGCGACCCCGGTGGTCGCCCGGGCCGCCCAAACAGCTTGAGTGGCAGTGCTGCGCGTCAGCGGTACTGCTTGGGCGGCATGGTTTGCCGCCCCGGTCACGAGGGCGGGTGCTCCAGCAGCTCGTGCCGGTGGTGGAGCAGGAACTCGTGCCTGTAGTGGAGCCCGATCCAGGCGGCTGCCGCAAATCCGTCGATGTCGAACGGCTGAGGGTGAGGTGGTGCTTCCCCTGCGCAGCTGTTTACATCCGGTATGACTGATTGTTTTTCGTGTTTTCGGCCTGTCCTGGGGGAGGTAGTTCGCCTCTGAGCGTAATCACTTCCTACCTGGTGGTTTTGTCGAGTTCAAAAGGCCTGGAGTATGTCTTAGACGCGGGCTTTGGCGTCGCCGAAGAGCATGTGTGAGTTCTCGCGGTAGAAGAGGGGGTTTTGGACACCGGCGTAGCCTGCGGCCATGGACCGTTTGAAGACGATGACGTTGTCTGCTTCCCAGACTTTGAGGACCGGCATACCGGCGATGGGGCTGGAGGGGTCCTCGGCGGCGGCGGGGTTGACGGTGTCGTTCGCCCCGATCTCTAGGACCACGGAGGTCCCGTCGAGGTCGTCGTTGATTTCGTCCATTTCCAGAACGATGTCGTACGGGACTTTAGCTTCGGCGAGGAGCACGTTCATGTGCCCGGGCAGTCGGGCGGCGACGGGTGCTCGCCCCGGTCAGCGTCTCCCCCGGTAGTGGGGGCTGAGATACCGAAGCCGCCGGCGATTACGGAGATGAAGGACCGGTTCATGGCTTTGCACATGATGTAGGACAGGTACGCACCCGAAGAACCGACCAGGGCGCCGGTGATGATGAGCAGGTCGTTGTTCAGCAGGAAGCCCGCCGCGGCGGCGGCCCAACCAGAGTAGCTGTTGAGCATGGAGACGACCAAGGGCATGTCGCCGCCGCCGATCGAGGCCACCAGGTGTCCGGGGGTTGTCATCGCCGGAGACCATGGAAGCGGGTCGTACATGGTCCTGGCTTCGCGGAATCCAGCCACTGTTTGCACCATGATCCGACTACCATCTCCTCCGAGGTGAGCGAACTGGGGTCTGGGAACGCCGCAGGACATGAAGGGTTTTCACCAGACAGCAAATGAGCTTTTGAGGTAACAACGTGTGGCAACAGCCCGACGCCAATCGCATGCGTAGCGACTCACAAAACCTCCTTGCTTCCGGGACGCCAAATCCGGCTGATCCTTTCACTCATGATGACTCAGCCGGCAAGAGTGACGTTGTCCCGATCTGGGACGCGTATGAAGGGTTTGGCGAGCGTGGGCACCGCCAAGGTGTGCGACGGGCCGCCGGAGCGGTGGTGGCGGGGGAGGGAGTACGCGTGCGCCGGGTTTGGCCCTTGCGGTCCGGTTCAGAGTGTGGCGTTGTTCAGGGCGTATGGCGGACGGAGGAGTCCTGGTGTGAGGCCTTCGGCTGGATCATTGCCGAGCTGGACTATCTTGTTGTTTTCATCAACGTGGACCACCTTGGGCTCGTATACCCTGGCTTCCTCGATGGTCATTTGGGCGTAGGTAATCACGATGACAACGTCGTTTTCCTGCACCAGATGGGCCGCTGGGCCGTTGATGCCAATGACTCCGGAACCGCGTTCCCCGGCGATGGTGTACGTTTCCAGCCGGGCGCCGTTGGTTACGTCCACGATGGCCACCAACTCGCCGGGAAGGATGTCCGCAGCATCGAGCAGGTCCAGGTCAACTGTGACGGAGCCGACGTAGTGCAGATCAGCGTGCGTGACGGTCGCGCGGTGGATCTTTGATTTGAAGATTGTTCGATTCAAAGGAGGCTCCAGTAGTGGGCTTTCGTGCCACACCGCCGCTCCTCATCCGAGCTGGCCTGAGACGCTATCTCGTGCCGGAGCGGTGGGGCGGGCTATGTGGATTCCAGGTGTGCATCCCGCGAAGGATTTAGGCCCTCATGCTGATGGACGTTCAGGCACGAAGTGCGCAAAAACCTGGTATTTGTCGCATCTGAGAAGCATTTGTCGTGAAGAGGCGCCTTCCGCCGAAATCCAGAGCACTGATTCGTCGGGCATGACGGCCTCGACCGTTCCTTTACGGACAAATTTCCCGTCTTTCCAGATTTCGACCCACTGCCCTAGAGCGCGTTGCCAATCTGGTTGCAGGTGAAGGTCCATTCTTGTTCCTCAATGGCGCGAGTTGATGTTGCAGCTCTGCCGAGCTGTTTCGGTGAGCCGGCGGTGAGGCGTCGTAGCCGTTGCGAAAAGTTGATGATCCGGGTGATCATCCGACGCCCCACCGCAGGAATTGGGGCTGGGACTGCCAGCTATAGGGAACGCTGCTCGTGGCCGTTGTATGCACTGAGCGGGCGGATCAGGGAGTTTGCGGCCGCCTGTTCGATGATGTGTGCCGTCCAGCCCGTGATGCGGCTCGCGACAAAGATGGGTGTGAAAGTCGGGGTGTCAAAGCCCATGAGGTGGTAGGTCGGTCCGGCAGGGTAGTCGAGGTTTGGTTTGATATCCTTGGCCTGGTCCATGGCCTGCTCAAGGCCGTTGTACAGGCCCTGGAGTTCGGGCCGTCTGTAGTGCGCGATCATCTTGTCCAGGGCTTCCTTCATCGTGGGTACCCGGGAATCACCGTTCTTGTAGACACGGTGGCCAAAGCCCATCACCTTTTTCTTCTGCCTCAGAGCGTCTTCCATCCAGGTCCTGGCCCGCGCCGCAGCTTCCTCCATGGACTCTTCGCTGCGGATCCCGATCTCATTGAAGGTGTGCATCACAGCTTCGTTGGCACCCCCGTGCAGGGGACCTTTCAGGGCACCGATGGCAGCAGTCACGGCGGAGTGGAGGTCCGAGAGGGTGGAGGTCACCACCCGGGCGGTGAAGGTTGAGGCGTTGAAAGAGTGCTCCGCGTACAGGATCATCGAGACGTCGAAAGCCTGGACAACCTCGTCGACGGGATCTTCGCCGAAGGTCATCCATAGGAAGTTCGCCGAATAGCCCAGGTCCTCGCGGGGTTCCACGATGTCCTGGCCCCGGCGGCGGCGCTGGTCGTAGGCCACGACTGCCGGCATTGCAGCCCACAGGTCGATGGCCTTCGTCATGTTGGCTTCCGGAGAAGAGTCCTCGGCTAGCGGGTGCCGGGCACCGAGTACTGAGGCTGCCGTGCGGCAGACGTCCATCGGGTGGGCCTGGACGGGCAGGGCATCAATAATGGTCTTCAGTGCAGGGTCGAGCGCCCGGCCTGCCCGTTCGCGGGAGCTGAACTCGGCAAGTTGATCCTGACTGGGCAGTTCGCAGTTCCAGAGCAGGTAGGCAACCTCTTCGAAATTGCATGTGGCGGCGAGTTCCTGAACCGGGTACCCCCGGTAAAGCAGCGAGTTGGTTTCCGCGTTGACCTTTGAGACGGCGGTGTAGTCCACCACGACGCCGGCTAGTCCCTTTTTGATCTCTGTATCAGCCATGCTGAACTCCTTCGTTGCAGTCCTTGTATCAGTGGGTGTCGGGGATTTGGAAGTTGAAAATGCCGGAATCGAATTTGTTGTAGGCTTCGTAGTCCACGAGGTCGTAGAGGCGGGCCCGGGTGAACATTTCAGGCACGCGTACTTCCTGGCTGCCCAGACTCTTGAGCGTGTCCAGCACCCGTTCGGCTGCGCCCATCGCACTACGGAGCAGGGTGACGGGGTAGATAACCATGTTCACTCCGACTGCCTGAAGCTGCTTCACGGTGAAGAGGTCGCTCTTCCCGAACTCAGTCATGTTGGCCAGGATCGGTACGTCCACGGCATCACGGATGGCACGGAACTCGTGCAGGTCCCGCATAGCCTCCGGGAAGATCGCGTCGGCGCCGGCATCCACCAGCGCCTTCGCCCGGTCCTTCGCGGCCTGGAGCCCGTCCACTGCCCGGATGTCGGTGCGGGCCATGATGAGGAAGTTCGGGTCCCGTCGAGCGTCGGCGGCCGCCCGGATGCGTTTGGTCGCTGTCTCCAGATCCACAACGTTTTTGCCGTCCAGGTGCCCGCAGCGCTTTGGGTTGAACTGGTCCTCGATGTGGAGGCCTGCCAGACCGGCGTTCTCGATCTCCTGAACGGTCCGAGCGACGTTCATGGGTTCACCGAACCCGGTGTCGGCGTCCACCAGGGAGGGCAGATCGGTCATCCGGGCTATCTGGCCGGCACGGGTGACCACCTCGGTGAGGGTAGTCAGGCCAACGTCCGGCAGGCCGAGGTCGTTGGCCAGCACGGCGCCGGAGATATACACGCCGGCGAAGCCCTTCTCCTCGATCAGGCGTGCGGAGAGCGGGTTGAACGCGCCCGGGAACTGCTGGATGGTTCCGGAGGCGAGCATCTCACGCAGTGCGACGCGCTTCTGCTCCGGGGTTGTCTTTGAGTACAGCATGGTCTCCCTATCGAAAAGTGGAAAGAGCTTAGAAAAGGCCGGCGGGCGCGTCGCTAAGGTTGATCACGCCGGGGGCGGCTGTGATGTTCAGCTGGTCCAGCTCGCCAGGGCCAAGGTCCGGAAGAGCTTCGGCGGCAGCGAGGAAACGCTCGATTTCGGCCTCCTCCACAAGTCCGGCGGCGAGGGTGCGAAACTTGTTGACGTACTGCTGGCGGGCGAACGGCCGGGCGCCCAGCGGGTGGGCATCAGCCACAGCGATCTCATCTGTGATGACAGTGCCGTTTCTCAAGGTGATTTCAACTGATCCGCCGAATGCTTTTTCGCCGATGTCCAGGGAGTGGTATCGGCGGGTCCAGTCCGGGTCTTCCTCCGTGGTCACCTTGTTCCACAGCTCCACGGTGTCGGGCCGGGCGGCGCGTTCGGGGGAGTAAGAATCCACATGATGCCATGCCCCGTCCTGCAACGCGACGGTGAATATGTAAGGAATGGAGTGGTCCAGGGTCTCCCGTGAGGCGGTCGGGTCATACTTCTGTGGATCCTTGGCGCCGGACCCGATGACGTAGTGGGTGTGGTGGCTGGTCCGGATGAGGACCGATTCCATGTTGGCGGGGTCGGTGGCCTCCGGGTGCTCCTTGTGCAGCTTTCGAGCGAGGTCGATCCAGGCCTGGGCCTGGTACTCGGCGGAGTGTTCCTTGGTGTAGGTGTCCAAGATGGCGCGCTTTGCCTCACCGGCTTCGGGCAGCGGGACCTCGTAGGCGGCCTCCGGGCCATCCAGCATCCACGCAATGATGCCGTCCTCGCCCTCGTAGATCGGAACCGGTGAGGTCTGGCCGCGCATGGCCCGGTCTACCGCTTCAACGGCCATCTTCCCGGCGAACGCCGGAGCATGGGCCTTCCATGTGGAGATCTCGCCCTTGCGGGACTGGCGGGTTGCGGTGGTGGTGTGCAGTGCCTGGCCGACGGATTGGAAGATCGTTTCGACATCAAGGCCCAGCAGCGTGCCAATGCCGGCAGCGGCGGAGGGGCCGAGGTGGGCCACGTGGTCGATCTTGTGTTTGTGCAGGCAGATGGCCTTGACCAGGTTGACCTGGATTTCGTAACCGGTAGCGATGCCGCGGATCAGGTCGCTGCCGCTGGCTCCGACGTGCTGCGCGACGGCTAGGATTGGCGGGATGTTATCCCCAGGGTGGGAATACTCCGCAGCCAGGAAAGTGTCGTGGTAGTCGAGCTCGCGGACCGCTACGCCGTTCGCCCAAGCTGCCCACTCGGGGGAGACTCGATCCGTGATGCCAAAGACGCCGGCGCCTTTGCCGTTAGTGGTGGGTGCGTGGGTCAGGGCCTGGGCGCGGGCGGCGACGATGGGCCCGCGGTTCAGGGAAGCGATGGCAACCGAGGCATTGTCGATGACCCGGTTGATGACCATCTCGGTGACATCCGGGGATACTTCGACAGCGTCGGCGGCGACGACTGCAATCTTGTGGGCCAGCTGGTCTTCACGGGCGAGGTTCTCTTCGCTCTTGTAGACACGGACGGGGTTGAGCTTAACCATGGTGCTGGTGCTCCTTCAGTGGGGCTGGTGGGTGGCTTTGATGTGGGAAAGACTGCGATGCAAATGAACAGTGGTGGCAGCCTCGGCCAGCCGGGGGTTACCCTCGGCAATGGCCTCGGCAATGGCAGCGTGTTCCGCGGCGGCGGCTGTGAGCCTGCCATCGTCGTTGGCTGCCAGCCGCCGGACCCGGACAAGGTGAACCCGTAGGCTGCGCATGGCCTGAGCAAGGTAGGAGTTGGCTATAGCGGCGTCGATGGCCTCATCCAACCGGCCCACCAGCGCGTAATAGCTGTGTCGGGCAGGGTCAGCCGCGCCTAGGAGGAATGGAGCGTCACTTAGTTCCGTGTAGAGCGCGGCGAAGACGCTAACCTCTCCCCGTTGCGCAGCCAGAGCTGCTGCCCTGCACTCTAGGATTTCGCGCAACTCGAAGAGCTCGTCAACGTCCTCCAAAGAGATATCGCTGACGACGACACCGCGCCCGGGGGCAGTTTGCGTGAGACCTTCAGCGCTTAGCCTGCCAAGGGCTTCCCGGAGGGGTGTCCGGGAGAGGCCAAGCCGTTCGGATTGTTCGACCTCGGCCAGAACAGTCCCCGGCAAAAGACGCCACTCGACGATGTCTTCACGCAGGGTTTTGTAAGCCCGTTCACTAGCACGCATGAGTGCAGTGTATACAAAATGTACCCAAAAACGCAACGGAGCCGAATATATGGGCGGATTTGTATACATAGCCAGCTTCCGGACCTTAGAATTGTTGCCATGAGCAGTCGCCTCGATACTCAGTCGGACTGGCCGCGTAAATGCTGACAGCGGAGACTTCGAACCAGAGACCTCGACAAGCCATGAACATCGACGACCTTCCGCATTCGAATTGGTATCCTCTACCACCACGAGTTTTGCTCCGCTACAGGAACGATCTGTTGGTGCAGCATCTCCAGGACTGATACTCCTGAAGAGTGGCCGCCCACTGATTCTCGTTCCTGCGCCGTCACCCAAGCGGGGCGCTCGAGTAGGGCCACCCCAGACTGCTTGGATGAAGCTTTCCACTCACTTGCCAGCCCCAGTCGTATATCACCACGGTATTCAGCCGCGGACCAAACCTGCCCAAGGAGAACACCATGACCTCAAGCAACAGCGCTGATTCAAGGATGTCCGCCGACGTCCGTGACCCATACGGCAGCGGGCCTGGGCAGTCTGCCGACCCCGGTTCAGGACCCAAACGGGAAAGGGTGCGCCTTCACCACCTGCAAGCCGCTAAGAAGGACGGCAAAAAGTTTGCGATGCTTACCGCCTACGAACAGTACACGGCCGAAATTTTCGACGCGGCCGGCATCGAGGTGCTTCTCGTGGGCGACTCGGCATCGAACAACGTGTTCGGCAACGAGACCAGCCTTCCTGTGACGGTAGATGAGTTGCTGCCGCTGTGCCGTGCTGTCGCCAGGACAGCCAAGCGCGCCCTGATCGTGGCGGACCTGCCTTTCGGTAGCTACGAGGTTTCCCCGGAACAGGCCGTCTCCGCCGGCGTCCGGTTCCTCAAAGAAGGCCTGGCCCACGCCGTCAAGATCGAGGGCGGGCAACACTATGCGCCCACTGTCCGCGCCATGGTGCAAGCCGGAATCCCGGTCATGGCCCACGTCGGGTTCACCCCCCAGAGCGAGCATGCGCTGGGGGTTACCGGGTGCAGGGCCGCGGCGACGACGCGCAGCGCCTGATCGATGATGCAGTTGCCCTCGCCGACGCAGGGGCCTTCTGCGTGCTCAGTGTTCCCACCGTGGGCATCGGCGCGGGAAAGGAAACCACCGGCCAGGTGCTCGTGTGGCAGGACATGACCGGCCTGCGCGGCGGACGAATGGCGAAATTCGTCAAACAGTACGCAGACCTTCGCAGCACGCTATTTGATGCTGCCAAGGCTTACGGGCACGATGTCCGCTCCGGCCAATTCCCGGGCCCAGAACACTCTTTCTGACCCCACCGGCCGTTCTCAGGCAAGTCGAACACGCCGGAACGACTCCCGGGTCCGCCCGGATCCGTGCCTGGCACGTCCCGGCGTGGACAGAAATTGAAAGACCACCCGGGGACTAACGGCAAGCGGGGACTCCTAGGACCCAAATACCGCACGCGGGCCGAACCACAGCATCCTGAACACATCGCTGACCTGCGTCCACTTAAGAGTCATGCAACGGGAGTCCTCGCAACTACTTCTCCTCCCGTGCTTCTTAACGCGGTTTGCCTGCTGATTCCGTAGTCACGGGCAAGTAAGGCTTTCGGGGCACCGCTGCCGGCGCTGGACCAGTTTGGTTGCCCTCTCCGGCGCGAGGGTCTTATTGCGTCCTTTGTAGACGCCGCGCCGTTTGGCCAGGACAATGCCTTCCTTTTGGCGTTCTCTCATGAGGGAGCGTTCAAATTCGGCGAAGAAACCCATGACGGAGAGCATACGCCCAGCTCACTGAAGAAGTGAAAAAGGCCGCCAACGCCTTCGAGTCCCCTAGCGTGGCCAGGGTGACCGTGTCGCCGTCTACCTGCCGATGATCCAGGAAGCCGTAATCACCCTGCTAGCCTTCGCGCCATCTCGCCGTGCACTCGGTGTTGTTCGGCGGGCACTCCTCCGACGCCCTCCGCTCCCATATCGACGAGGCCGAAGCCAAACTCGTGATCACCACCGACGGTACCTACCGGCGCGGCAAAGACCAGCGCCCTGAACATTCGTAGTGGACGAGGCCCTATCGCACGAGGGTGAGCACACCGTCCAGAACGTTGTAGTGGTCAAGCGCAACTGCCTGGACGTGGACTGGCACGAAGGCCGCGATCACTGGTGGGCCGACACCGTCGAGGTCGCCCCACCGAGCACACCGCCGTCGGGCATGACTCCGAGCACCCGCTCTTTATCCTCTACACCTCTGGGACAACCGGAAAACGCAGGGGCATCCTGCACACCACCGGCGACTGCCTCATCCAAGCAAATACACGCACAACGTCGTGTTCGACCTGCACCCCGAGACCGAGGTGTGCTGTTGCACGGCCGACGTCGGGTGGGTCACCGGCCACTCCTACGTCGCCTACGCCCCGCTCATCACGGCGCCACCCAGGTCATGCACGAAGGCACCCCGACTCCCCGCACAAGGGCCGCTGGTGGGAGATGGTGGAGAGAAGTGCAAGGTGTCTACACCGCCCCTACCGCCTCCGCACCTTCATGAAATGGGGCGCGGAGTTCCCTGCGAAGTACGACCTCTCCTCCCTGCGGGGGCTTGGTTGGGTGGGGCGAACCCGTCAACCCCGAGGCGTGGATGTGGTACCGGTACGTCATCCCGCCAACGCCGGCAAGAACGGCGAAAGGAAAGACCACCCGGCGCCCATCATTGACACCTAGTGGCAGACCGAAACCGGCGCCAGATGATCGCTCCGCTGTCTGCCGCCACGTCCACCAAGCTCGGCTCCGCATAGGTCCGGCTGCCCGGCATCGCCATGGACGTCGTGGACGAGATGGGCCAGTATGTGCCCAACGGTCACGGCGGTTTGCTGGTGATCCCAGAACCTCGGCCCCGCCCGCGATGCTCCGCGGCATCTGGGGAGACTCCGAATCGCACCGAGAAAGACGAAGACGGCGACATCTGGCTCCTGGGCCTTTTCGCCACGGGGAACTGGCCGAATGGTGGCCCGGCCTTGGACCCGATCTATCCGGTGCTGTTCGTTGACACGGTCCTGGTCAAGGTCTGTGACCCGCAGGTTGCGCAAAACCTCGTTCTATGTCGTCATGGGGGTCACCACAAGTGGGGAGCGAGAGATCCTGGGTATCTGGGCCGGCGACGGCGCCGAGGGTGCCCGTTTGTGGCTCCAAGTGTTCTCGGAGTTAAAGAACCGCGACGTGGAGGACGTTCATCGCTGTCTGCGATGGGCTCAAGGGTCTGCCGGAGGCGATCACGACCACGTGGGAGCGAACGGTCGGCAGCAGTGCATCGTGCATCTGATTCGTAACGCTTCCGTTACGCCGGACGCCAGCACCGTGACGGTATCGTCAAGGCCCTTAAGTCGGTCTTCACGGCCCCGTGCGAGCAAGCGGCGAAGGACCGGTTCGCCGAGTTCACGGCCGAATGGGGCCAGCTATATCCGGCGATCGCGCGGCTCTGGGAGTCCTCCTGCGCTGAGTTCGTGCCGTTCCTGGAGGTACGACGTGGAGGAGATCAGGCGGGTGATCTGCCCGACGAACGCGAATGAGTCGATCAATGCCCGCTACGGGCGGGCGCGAGGGCCCAAACGCAGAAATGGCTCGCATGTCGCGGGTGGTTGGAGAAGGCTGACTGCAGCGCTGCCTCGTCTCCCAAATGACGAGGAGCTAATGGCCGCCCGCGTCGCCCTGGCCTCGGATGAATTCGGCCATCCGCTCTCCAATGAGTACTGCTGTGGCCGCGGGGCCAGGGGTGGGTGCTGTCGGCAGAATGGACGTGTCCGCCACGCGGAGGCCCTTCACGCCGTGGACCCGGCCGTGTTGATCAACTACTGATTCAGCGTCGTTCGGGGATCCGAACTTCGCGCTGCCGCAAAGATGGATGGCCGTTCCTAAACGGGAGCGCATCCAATGATTGAGCAGCCTGTCGTTCTGAAGGATCGGCTCTGTTAACTCTGTAAGCTCTTGGAAAATCGGACTGAAGGCATTGGACCGCAGCATACGGACGCCGGTGCGAACCCCTTCGCGCATCCCTTTGAGGTCGGACTCGGTGGCGAAATAGTTGAAGTCGATTCGGGGCTGAACTGCCGGGTCTGCGGATTCCAGCGTTATTTGACCGCGCGATGTTGCTGCTTGTAATGATACGAGGAAGGCAAGGTCACCGTGGTGAAGGGCCTTTGAAGGATTTTGGGATCCATTCCGTACACCTGGGTGGCTTCCTGTCAACAGGTAGTCCATTGGTTTGAGAAGTGGGAGTATCTCCAGATCGCCTGACCGGGGCGAACCGCTGCCGGTGAAATTGAGAACGGTTGCCATGGATTGTGTCGTGCCATAGTCGATCAGCGGAACTTTGGTTCTCCAACCAATGGCGCGGTTGGGATGGTCGCTGAAGTTCTTTCCGACGCCAGGAAGGTGTTTGATCACCGGAATGAGGAATCTGTCCAGCTCGGTCTCCGGGCCCAGGCCGGACAGAAGGAGGATGTGGGGCGTCTTCACGGCGCCGGCGCAGAGAACAATTTCGTTTGCTTCGATGGTTATAATTTGACCGTCCCGGAGAACTTCTACGGCTACTGCCCGAGTGCCTTCGAACAATACCCGGCGTACATAGGAGCTTCCCTCTACTGTCAGGTTGGGGCGGTCTCGAACAGGATTTATGTAAGCCATGCCGGTGTTGATTCTTAATCCCCCGATGCTGTTCGAGGGCATTGGTCCGTAGCCGGGCTCATCTTCTTCGCTGTTCTTGTCCGGTTCCATTGGGAAGCCGAGTTCTTTGGCGGCCTGGGCGAAGGCTTTTGTTACGGGATGGTCTTGCGGCGGGAGGGAAACTGTCATTGGTCCAGTCCTTCCATGGCCGCCGCTCTCACCGTAGTGCAGGTCATTCTCCAGTTTTTTGTAAAAGGGCAGGACTTTGTCCCACGTCCACTCCACATTGCCTTCAGCGGACCAGCGGTCAAAGTCTTGCTTCGGCGCTCGGATAAAGTATGTCCCGCTGATCGCGGTTGACCCGCCCAGAATGCGGCCTCGGGCTATGGTGTAAGGCAGGTCCGGGGTGAGGTGACCCATGAGTGACCAGTTGTGAGGGTGGCCTGGAATGGCGCCTTGCACGGTGCCTGAGTTGAGCAACTCTGACGGGTAGGCCTCCGTGCTCGATGGGACTGGACCGGCTTCAAGCAGCAGTACGATTCGTCGCGGGTCTTCGCTTAGTCGGGCCGCCAGGGGGGCCCCTGAGGCGCCGGCGCCCACGACGATGCAGTCGTATCTCATATGTCCTTGTGCTCCAAGATCTCCTCGCTCATCCTTTTGACTCTGGCGGTCATCTCCCTGGGCGTTTTTGGCCGTCCTATTTGAGCTCAGCCGGAATCTCCGTTATGCCGCATACGTGATCGGCCAGCGATGTAGATCGCGGTTGTCAGTTCGGGTTCTTCCGGACGTCGGGCAGCAGGCACCGGAGGGATCGGCCTCTCAGAGCGCTGGACCAGACTCCAGTTCCGTACGCGAGATCGTCGAGACGACGGGCAATGGCAAACCGAAAAGAGCCGAGTTGAGGACGCGTGCGGTGGTATTCCCACACCGCGTCCACTACACAAGCCATTGCAAGGGCGCGTCGCAGTCTCCGGGAGAAGAGGCTCCCGGTAATCGCCAGAGGCCACCAGTGGCGGACAAGGAGGGCCATGGTTTGCGTTTGTGCTGCGAGTGCTCCGCGCGCAGTCAGACTGGCAGCAATTTGGACTGGATGCGTGCTTCTGCCGAGTTTCTTGGAGATCCCCCATGCGGCACAGGCAGCTATCGCTCCTGCTGCCGGTAGCGACCATTTGCGCTGGCACAGGAGGACGGCGACGACGGCGACGGACCAGGGTGCGAAGACCGCTGGCGCGATTGCCTCCGGGTGCCTAAGAGAAAGGGCGTGGGCCGACGTTCCATAGAACGCCTTCCGGGACAGCCATTCTCTGATGCTTTGCCGATGTTCGTGCCAAACTTTTGCCTGCGGTTCGAAGCGTACCCGCCATCCCTGTTCAACCATGCGCCAAACGAGGTCCACGTCCTCTCCGACCCGGCTGCCAGCGGCGAATCCGTCACCCAGCGCTTCGGTTCTGGCAAGCAGAAATGCACCTGGCAGCCCCGACACAGGGGATCGAGGCCTGACCGTTGCAGGGAAAATCCCCAGATCCAGGGAGGATCTTGCCTCTTCGTACCGTTCGATCCAGTTCATGCCTTTTCCGTGGTCCCAGCCAAGGACGCGGGGTCCCGCCAGAGCCACGCTCCGGTCGTTAAAGTGCTTCAAAAGGAGCGGAATCGTATCTGGATGGAGCACTATGTCGGAATCGGCGAAGGCTACGTATGGTGTCGTTACGTGTTTGATGCCTTCGTTGCCTCGAAACCGCACTGATCATCGATGAGTGGTTCAACAAGGTTGAGACGTCGGAGCGATTCCTCAGCCCTCACGACAGAGGTAGCGATATTCGTCAAGGGGCTTGACAGGATGATCCGCGTCCGACATGCTGGCACCACGGTAGTGTTGTAACTCACAGCATTTCCGACACGTTGGATGAGCTGCGGTTACGGGCTCTGGGATGGGCGAACGCAGGGCACGTGCTGCGCAGGATCCGCTGAATACGCTGTGACGGCTCCATGCGACACATCGGGCGGAGCGATGGCCTCATGGCGGGTGTACGTCGATACCGGCACATCCGCTCCCTCAACCCAGTTTCTGCCGTCTGGTGAATGGCGCGATCGTCAACCGGTGGTGCGCCCGGTCCCCAAAGCTCTGTTCGAGAGGAAGTTACAAATGTCCGACAACTGGAATGAAGTCTACGACGTCGTCATCGCCGGCAGTGGCGTCGGCAGACTCACTCGTAACGAGGAGTAATGATGCTGATCAACCAAATCGCTTTAAGTGGCCGTGCCAGCCTGGCGGATGTATCACGTTGGTACGTTGAAGGACTCGGTTTCGTCGATGCGGGTGGAACATCCTTCGCCGGACCGGAGATCGCCCAGTTGCAAGGGATCGACCTGCCGACGGTTGCGCTGGATATGCGCTGGGCCATCGACCGGAACGACTTCATGCAGTTGGAGCTGTTCTCGTATACGCAGCCGACTCCGCGGCCCCGTGCGGCGGACTGGGCCCCCGACGTCGTTGGCTACAACGTGCTAATGGTTCACGTACTGGACTTCGATGGCACGCTGACCAGGCTCGCCGCCCTCGGCACACACCCGAAGATAGACCCCATCGGCTCGCCCGGACGCAGGCGCGCGTGCGTCGCTGACCCCAACGGCACGCTGGTGGAGATTATGGAGGACGATCCGGCGGTGAGTTCGGGCGTTCCGGTGCGGCCGGACACCAACGCAGCGGTGCGAGGCGTGCGGGTGACCGTGCCGGACGTCGAGCAGGCGCGCCGCTTCTTCGTCGATGCGATCGGCCTGCGCCCGACAGATCCGCTGAATGCCTCGGAGCACGAAGCCCTTTGGGGGCTTGCTGACAGCGCACCGGAGGTCATGGCGCTGACCGATGGTCGAAGCGTCATCGAACTGGTGCTTTATCCGCACACTCGCCCCCGACCCGACGACTACCGAATCTGCGACGAGGGGATACTCAACATCGCGCTCGGCAGCACTGAGAAAGAGCCCTACCTTCAGACACGTGCTCGCGTGGCCGAGGGTGGTCACACCCTGCACCGCGAGCTGATCCTGAGTCCTGACGTCGAGGTCAACTACGTCAGCGAGGCTGAGGGCACATTCAACGTCGAGCTGATGTATATGGGCACGGCAGCCCATGCCTCCTTCGGGTTCGTGGTGCCAGAGGACGCCCCGGCGCCCACTAAATCTTGAGGAGCTCACAGGGTGAACCTGCGACCGCAAGCGAGCAGCGAGCATCTATTGAGTGGGTAGATTCAATCTGCAGAATGCTGCAATGGCCGTTCTATGCATGCGTTGAATGCGAAAATGCATAGGCGAAGATTTGTGGGCTGCTGGCAGATATCGGCGATCGACGAAGACCAGGGGCTCTCGAAAATCCGCTCTACTTGAGGCCGAAGACCGGTGAAGAGTCCCCAGAGCGGGTCGCAGACAAAAACAACAACACAACGAAGGAGATGCACAATGTGAAGAGTTGCCGGAAAAGTTGCACTGGTTACCGGAGCAGCGCGTGGACAGGGCCGCAGCCACGCCCTCCGCCTGGCCGAGGAAGGGTCCGACATCATCGCCATCGATATTTGTGATCACATTGACACCGCTGCACACACGATGGCCACCCAGCAGGATCTCAAGGAGACCGTACGCCTCGTGGAGAGTGCCGGCCGGCGCATTGTCAGCGGCATTGGAGACGTCCGCGACATCGAAGCGCTACGTACGATCATCGATGACGGCGTCAAACAGCTTGGGCGGCTGGACATCGTCTCGGCCAACGCTGGCATCTGCTCCCTCGGACGAGTCCTCGACCTGACCGGAGATCAGTGGCGCGACATGATCGATGTGAACCTGACGGGCGTGTTCAACACCGTCCAGGCCAGCGTTCCGCACATCGTCGCTGGCGGGCGTGGAGGCTCGATCATATTGACCTCGTCTGGAGCCGGTCTGGTGGGATACGAGAACATCGGTCATTACGTTGCGGCCAAACACGGCGTTATCGGCCTGATGAAAACCCTCGCCCTAGAACTCGGCCCCCAGTACATCCGCGTCAATGCGATCTGCCCCGGGCAGGTCCACACCGACATGATGAATAGCGAGCCTATGATCAAGCTCTTCATGCCGGACGCGGTGAACCCCTCCTTGGAGGAGCGAACAGCTCCCGACTCGCCCTACCGGGCGGTTAATGCAATCCCCATTCCTTGGCTGGAGCCGATCGATATCAGCAATACGTTGCTGTTTTTGGCCTCGGACGAGTCTCGGTACATAACCGGCGTACCTCTGCCAGTGGATGGCGGATTCCTTGTCAGGTGAGCAAGAAACACGCCACGGAGTCTTCGGTCACGCATCATGAAGTGGCCAAATGTCGACCGTCGCGTAATTCCCCAGGGGTAGCCGTCACGTAATTCCTTTTCGGCCGCGCCCCGCGCCGCTGGGTGCAGGTGGCGATGTCGGTTGGATTGTTCGGCGCGGGGTGCGGCCGACACCGCGTTTTCGCGGTGATTTCTGATCGGTCCCACGGTCCGGGGCGGTGGTGTCCGTCCCGGACCGTGGGGTGTCGGTCAATCGAGGTCGAAGACCTGATCGGCGATTCGCCCTCTGACCATGACTTCCTCGATCGGGGTCAGCTGATGCCCCAGTCCCTCGAGGAATTCCAGGTACGCCAGCGCACCCCGGGGTGTGGTCCGCCACCCGTCCTTGACCATGGGCGATTCCTGAGCACGAGAGCACGATGCTTCGCTGTTCCTTCATCGGTGGCGTGTCGATGACTACAGCGTCGTACTTGCCTGTCGCGATACCCAGGAGCTGCTTGTGCAAGTTCGGGTACATCAGGTCCCACAGGCAGCATTTGGCTGGGAGGACGCGCACCTCCATAGGTTTATAACCAGCGACCCGTTCGCGCCGCTGCGGCCCGTCGACGGCGAAATTCCGGAAGTCCCGCAGTGGGTTCCACAGCAGGGGTGTGAAGAACCAGGCGACAAGCTGACGAGGATTGCTCCCTGGATCAGCTACTCGCGCTGGGCCACGGCGAAGCGTTCTACGAATATGACTTCGGTGACAGCTGGCTTCACCGGCTCGAACTGGTGTCCCGACGGTCCGTGGAGGAAGGCGCGTCGCCGGCCCGGTTGATCGACGGCGCCCGACGCGGTCCGCTCGAAGATTCTGGAGGATTGCCCGGTTACGAGGAGATCATGGACGCCCTGGACGACCCGGGCCATCCTGACCACACCGAACACTCTACCTGGGTGGCCGATATGACAGGCTCCGATGAGCCTTTTGACCCTGCGTTCCTAGACATCGCCGACGTGAACCGCACGCTGGCTAAGCTGTTCTGACTTACCGGACTTCGGGGAAAAATGCTCCGAGCGACAGCAGGAATCAGCCCCTTTTGCGGGTACTCCCCCGCCCATTTTGAAGAGCCGATAGTGGATATTATGTAAGGCTGGAGGGAGAAGGGGCCCCTTGGAGCAAAAATCAAGGCCTCGGTATCAATCGATGCGATTGCCTTCCAGATGCCGTTGAGAAGCCCGGGGACAAATTCGCGAGGAGCCTCGTGCGCATGGGGTTGACCGAGCTCGAGGAGCATTATGCCCAGCTATACCGGCATCAGCACGGAGGGCTATTTCACGTCCGGAAGAAACACGCCGCATCAGAACCCTCGGCAGCGGCAGTCCTAATAGTACTATTAGGGAATGATGTCGAAAGCAGATACTCTTGAGGCCGGCGGGGCGCGCCAGCTTCAGTACCGGCGCAAGACCAGCTTTTATCAGGAGCAAGGCGCTGCGGACCGCATGCGCGCGGCGTTCCTTAACACCCAGCAGGCCACCGGCTTTAGCTCGTTGAGTGAATTCATCAACGCCGCCGTCGACGAGAAAGTTGCCGGCCTGGAGCAGGAGCATAACGACGGTCATACCTGGTCACCGCTCGGCGCGGGCGAAATTCCGCAGGGCAAGCCTGTTGGGCTGCAGCCAAAGTTCAGCATGGCAACGGCCCGCAGGGAAGCGCTGCGGGAACGGCGCAGCCTGGCCCTGAGGGGCCTCATTGAGAGCGCCATCCCGGAGATTGAGTCCGGGCACCCGGCCGACCGCGGAAAGGTGCGCGCGTTCTATCGCGAGGACGGCCAGGAGGCGCTCATCGAAACCTACGGCGCCAACGACGGGGTGCCCATTTTTCGCCGCTACGACACTGAGACCTCCGGCGGGGAAGTTTGGATGCACACCAGCAGCGGAAATGGCTGGGAGGACGGAGACGGGCTTTTGGCCAGGGAGTCCACGACACGGACCGGGCACCTGCCCCACGCCGGTGGCCAGGCCGCCGAAACGCCCACGCCTGACCTCCCCAGGACCGTGGAGAATGCCCGGCGGGAACTGGAGCAGCAGTTCTCACAGCGGCAGGTTGAGATCAAAGTGTTCTATAGCCCAGATGGTTCGCAGGCACTTGTCGAGTCATACAACTACAGCACCGAGATCTCGGCTTTCATCCACTACGCCTACGACGCCGGCGCTGGCCTCATCGACGCGCGAAACAGCACCGGGCACAACTGGCAGGAGTGGCGGACCGCGCCGTTCGAGGCGTAGTCGACCCCAAGGCCGCAGCTACCGTTAGCGGAGGGTCTGTCCGCTGACCGCGTGCTGCCGGATGCTGCCGCTGCCGCAGTGGGCCTAGCCTTCGCACTCGATACAGTACGAGTGGCCGTTGCTTTCGCGGGCGAGCTGGGACCTGTGTCTGACGAGGAAGCAGGAATAGCAGGTGAACTCGTCAGCGCCTTGGGGAATCACCTGCACGATGAGCTCGTCGGAGATGATTTCGCCGCCAGGTGTCAGCCCTTCGTCGAGGGCGTCGGCCTCGTCCAGCTCGGTGACGACGCTGCGGGCATCCGGGGCGTTCGCGGACTGTAGGTCCTCCAGCGAACGATCCTGGGATTCCTTGACGTCGGAGCGGACTTCATCATAGTCGGCTGCCACGTAAGTGCTTCTTCCTTCTCTTGTCTCTCTCGTGCTCACTTCGAACGAGACTGTAACGTACACGGTTACACGGTTGTTCCTCAAAACGTGCGCGAGCGATGTCGGGGAGCTTGAAGTGTGCGTGCCAACACTTCGACCCGCACGTCAATAAATACGTCAAGACGTAATAGGCGCTCGACGCGTTAGAAACACGCTGCGATGAGCAATGGCGAAGCTCCGGTCAAATAGCGGTTGACCGGAGCTTCGGTTCATTATGACCCCTGCAACCTGAGAAACTGCTGGGAGTTGGCAACCCGCACGCTCACCACCGCCGCCCCGGCACGCTAAAGGGCAGGGGCTTGCGCCAGAATGGGCGCTAGTGGACAGGTTCGATACCGGCGACAACATGTCTACCCTCCAGACCTATGGATTCAATCCGGCTGTCCGCAGCACCGAGGTCCGGACTTCGGAAGGCTCTACTTGGCAGGACGCCACGGATATCCCTCTCGGCGCTGTATAGAAAGGCAGAAGGGTGAAGCAATCAAGGGTGACCCGTCGGCTGATAGCGGACGTATGGGCGGTGGCGGCGAGCACAAGTTCAAGTGCCCTGCTCTGGGGGCCTCGAGCACACGGAAAAGCCCCGGACGTACAGTCCGGGGCTTACGTTGGCGCGTCTGCTACCTCTGGATACTGACTGTTAGATCCAAATGAATGTCTTTGTCCGTGACAAGGCGGTCCTTAAGGTACCGGGCAAGGCTCGCGTCGCTGGCGGTGTGAACGCTTTTCGGAACCGCCCCCCGCAGCAGAGCCTGAGTGTTGGTGGACTTGACGACGTCAAGCGGGGCCCAACCACGATGGCCGGAGGCGAGCCGTTCTATGTCTGTCCGGAAGGAGGGCTTGTGGCCTTCGCGGACAGTAGCGCGCATAGTGAACGGAATAAAGGCAATGGGCAAGGAGGTCCTTTCGCGAGGGCGGCCGGTCGTCGACGCCCCATTTAGAACAAGTCTCATGCAGCCCGTGCTATTCCGCTGAAGCAGGCAAGGAGTCCGAAGTCACGGAGCTCGGACAGTGGTTCTGGATCTCTGGATGCCCAGACCAGCCGCTGCTGCTGTTAGGGAATGGTTGGACATTCAGAACGATCACCTTTTGACTGGCGGACCCTTCATTGTGGTCTTGCCACTATGCGTCCGGCAACGGGGCCGGGGTAAAAACAGAAAAGCTGGCCGGTTCGCAGCCGGCCAGCTTCCCGAGAACCACGTTAGAGCGGCTGGATGTTCTCCGCCTGCGGACCCTTCGGGCCCTGGGTAACGTCGAACTGAACCTTCTGATTCTCGTCCAGGGAGCGGTAACCGCTGGATGCGATTGCCGAAAAGTGTGCGAACACGTCAGCGCTTCCGTCGTCGGGGGCGATGAATCCGAAGCCCTTTTCGGCGTTGAACCACTTGACCGTACCTGTTGCCATGCTTATTTCCTTCACGGGTCGCGAGCCGGATCCGCTTCTCAGATTGCCGTCCCCGCCACTCACATGTTGAGCCTACGTGCCAGCCCCGGTGCGGGCAACAGATTAGTCAAAAAGCGGAACCCGGATGAAGCGGTCTGCCCCACTTCCCACGGGGCCCGGTGCTCCGGCGGTTCTGGAACCACGGCCTCATGGGAGATGACCGCAGCGACCAGCAATCCTCCAAAACGTCCAATCCGGCAATGCATCGACTAGACAGCAAACTTGCGGCTCAGGCTTTGTGCCAGGGCCTCTCCACATTCGCCGGAATCGTGAAACCGCCCATGGTCTTCCTAAGAGGACGAGCGGCAGACAAGCGATCCTCTGCCCAGCGGCTTTTGAAACGAAGCCTCTGCACGCTCTCAGGGACTCGCCCCAGTCTGTTTGGATTGCTAATGCTCAGGTAACACCTAGGCCTCAACCAGCGGTAGCACAGCGGACGCCTCGAGCCAGGGCAAATGTCTCCCCCACGCTGGGACTGGCAGGATAGTGCCGTGACGATACGCGCTGCAGACGAAGATCCCGGGTCGATGTTGCTACAGATGAATGTCACGATTGTGGGCAGTGACCCGGCTATCTGGCGGCTCCTCGAGATCGACCCTTCCCTAACCATGGACAGGGTGCATGAGGTCCTGCAAACGGCCCTTGGCTGGCGGGATTCGCATCTGCATTCCTTCACGGACACCGATCCCTACGTTCGTCTGCGCGCCGTCAACGGGATCGTGCGCGAACCACGGCGCTGGGTCCCCCAGGACCTGCTCGAGGACAGTGACGATGACCTCCCGGAGACGGCTTGGACCCTGGGCCAGATCCTTACCGCGGAGTCCGGTCCCCTTTTCTATGAATATGACTTCGGAGACGGCTGGATCCACCGCCTCGAACTCACCGGAAACCTCCCCATACCGGCCAACACCCCGAGGGCGCGGCTCGTGGACGGGGAGAGGCGGGCGCCGCTGGAAGATTCCGGAGGCATCGGTGGCTACCACGACCTCCTCGACGCCCTCGCGGACCCCGCCCACGACGAGCACGAGGACCTGAAGGCATGGGTCACCTGGACAGCCGGGCCATGGCAGGAATTCGACCCGGAACAACTGGACATTAATGCGGTGAACAACGAGCTCGACCTGCTGTTCCCTGCCCCCAACGAACCCGGCCCCGGAAGCGAGTCACTGACCCGGGAACTCACGAACCGGATGCCTCCCGGTCTGCGACGCGAATTCCGTTCATACCTGCACGCGGCCGGCCTCGACGGCCCCGCAACGGTCGAAGTAGACGTCGCCGAGGCGATGACCGCCCCCTATCTCTGGCTCACCCGCCGCATCGGGCCTGACGGTCTGTCCCTCACCGCTGCCGGCTGGCTGCCGCCGGCCGTGGTCCGCGAGGCCATGACCGAGCTCGGCTGGGCCAAGGACTGGATCGGCAAAGCCAACCGCGAGGACCAGACCCTGCCCGTCCTTCAGCTGCGCGAAAGCGCTCAGCGGCTCGGTCTGATCCGCAAAATCAAAGGCAGGCTCGTCCTCACAACCGCCGCCAAGCGGCTGCTCGATGATCCCGCAGGCCTGTGGCTCTTCCTGGCCCGATCCATCGCCCACCGGCACCGTCACGACTCCGAGCGCGACGCGACGCTGTTACTCCTCCTCGAGGTCGCGGCAGGAAAGCGAACCGGCTGGGTTGACTACGTTGAAGCTGTCTGCTTCGGTCTTGGTGCGCTCGGTTGGAGGACCCGCACCGGAGCCGAACTGGAACCGAACACCGTCCAAGGACTCCTCGTGGACGCCCGAGAAGTCCTGCTGAACCTCGGCATCTTCGACGACCGCCTCGGGCTCGAAGCAAACACCGTCAAGGGGCCAGGGCAAGCCTTCGCCCGCGCAGCACTTAGTGCATAACCACTCACAACCAGCAATCACCGACCCGGGGCGACCCACCTCCTCGCAGGCCAAGTCGAGCAATTGAAGCAGTATTCCGCAGGTTCCGAATACGCCGGCTCACCAACCGGCCGAAAAGTGGAGGCAGGGAAGCTCTTACCGTCGCTCAGGAAAGGTTGTGTATTGCCCCGGCCCAGTGGGGGCCGGAGACGGCTCTGCGAACCGCCCTGGCGCGTACATGGAAGTCGATCTTTGGCATGCACGGGGAATCGTCAGTTTGGCCAGCAGCATCACTCCAGGCTGCTGGCTGCGCGGCATTTGTGGACGTTGTGCAGTGGTCGGTGATCAGTCCCATGCCTGCGTACTCGCGCACGGCGGCGATGCCGGCAACGGCGTCCGCCTTGGTATCGAAGGGCTTGGAAACTGCCATGATGGTGCCGTCCGGTGCTGTCAGCCGGAACCTAAACGCTGATTCCGCATCGACAAATAGTTCGAATATTCCTGCCATTGCGATCCTTTCGGTCTGCGGGATCTTGAGGCCGCATCTTTGCCGCCAGACAGGCAAGAGGCATCATTGCCTCCTTCTTCCCTGATTTCCCGCCATCCAAATTTCCATCAAATTCAGCATGCGTTCCCCGAGTCTTCCGCAGGGACGCTTGCCGGCGCAAGGCTTTGCCCGGCATCCAACCGAAGTGATCCCCCGCTCTCAAGTTCAGCCCAAGGGCAATAGCGCGCGCGGAAACGTCGCTGGCTGATAGCCGACGTTATGTAAGGCTACCGGGAAGAGGGGATCCCCTGGAGGGTCCCGGCGAGGTGATTCGCGTCAGTTTCAGTAGACCCGCGACTCTGCAGGATGACCAATTGCGCTGCGGCCTGAGTGGCATGATGTCGACATGACGAGCAAAGACAGTAGCGGGAAGCTGCACCACTACGTGCCCCGAGGCTATCTTCGCGGATTCGCAACGGAGAAGGAACGCATCACCGTCTTGCCTCTCGACTCGGGTCGGCAGCCATATACATCCTCGGTGAAGAACGTGGCGGCCCAGACACACTTTTACAGAGTGGAGGAACTAGACGAGCCTGGTGCGTTTGAAGCGGCGCTAAGCAGTATTGAGGGGGAAGGACTGGCAATTATCCGTAGGGTAATACAAGGAGAGTTCCCACTCCCCGAAGTGGACCGCTGGAAGCTCTCCTACTATGCCGCTCTCCAGCACGTGCGAGGCCCCGACACTCGTCGAACAATAGAGCACTTACAGGCGAGTATGGTTCGCCTCGAAATGGGAGCGGGCGGTCGCCCCCACGCGAAGTCTTGGATCAAGAGAAACCTTGGGTTTGAGGCCACAGATCAGGAAGCGAACCGGCTATGGGATCAAGCGACGCAACCTGGAGGGCCTCCAATTAGGTTCTCAAACCTAAAGCACATCCAGCATCTGCTGGATACTGCCGAGCAAATCACGCCCTACCTAGCCGCTCGCCCGTGGTCGCTCATCCGCTTCAAAACTCGCTCGCTTATCACCTCCGATGCCCCGGTGAGCCTTGTTCGCAACCTCTCGGACGATGCCTGGCAGGGAGTCGGCTTTGCGACCGCCTGGGGTATCACTTTCCCCCTCACACGAAAGATCGGCCTCTTGATGAGTGATCCCATGGTGATGGTCGAGCAGTACGACATCGACGATCCGCGCGTGCAGGAAATGAGAGCCGCGATTCTGAGAGGAGATGCGGACCGAATACAGGCTGGCACAGCGGCTACGGAGAAGCTATTTAACGAACACACCGCGGAGCACGCACGAGAGTACCTCTACCACCATCCCGATGATGGAAGCTACGTCCCCAAAAACCTTCACGAACCGACCCTCATAAACGCGAAGGTGGGAGGAATCGCTGATGCAGATTTCGATGGTCAGCCCTGGTTTGGCAAGAAGTCTCCCGAGAGACATGAATAGGCCCTTGGAGCGCAAGGACGCTATGAGACTCCGTCCTCAAGACCGAAACTTCGTCAGTAGCGCGGAGACATCAGGAATTCAAGGTTGATTCAGGGAAGCCGAGGTGCCGGTTCTTCCCGCCCACCGGTAGCTTGGTTGGCCTCGTATCGCGCTCTTGCGGCCCAACTAGTGAGCAGGGTGAGCCGTGTCCGTGCCGGGTTCGGCGCTGTTGCGATGAAGGTGAGGCCTTCGTCGTCAAGATGCGTTTTTGCAAATCTGTCCTGCAAGTACACCCCGTCCTGGCGATCCCGCGCGGTAGTCTTGACTTTCTTCTGGCACAGGCCTAGAACTCAACCTGACAGGACGAGGGTTGGAGGCGCCGGTGGCCGGACAGCGGATCGGGTACGTGCGGGTCAGCACGCTGGACCAAAACGAGAAGCGCCAGCTCGAAGGCCAGGTTCTGGACCGGGTCTTCACTGACAAGGCTTCCGGCCGGGACACTGCCAGACCTGAGCTGACGGAGCTGTTGCGGTTCGCCCGTGACGGGGACACCGTCGTCGTTCACAGCATGGACCGGCTCGCCCGTAACCTCGATGACCTGCGCGCCCTCGTCCAGAACCTCACCCGCAAAGGTGTGCGGGTGGAGTTCGTCAAGGAGAGCTTGGTCTTCACAGGCGAGGACTCCCCCATGGCCAACCTTATGCTCTCCGTCATGGGGGCATTCGCTGAATTCGAACGTTCCCTCATCAGGGAACGCCAGCGGGAAGGGATCGCCCTGGCCAAGCAGCGCGGCGCGTACAAAGGGCGAAAAAAGACCCTCACCCCGGAGCAGGCGGACGAGCTGGTCAAGCGGGCTGGCGGCGGCATTTCAAAAGTCGTTCTTGCCCATGATTACGGGATCAGCAGGGAGACGGTCTACCAGTACCTGCGCCAGGCCAGGCTCGCGGGATCCTCCTCCCCCGCCGAGCCGCCCTTCTTGCCGTAGCTTTACGGAATATCAGCTATCGGCCTCGCCCCAGCCTCCCAAAACGCGGGGCAACGAGAACTCGTGGTGTTTGCTCCCGTTCATGATTCAGAGCGATTGAATGGGAGTCGCTATGATGACGTGTCTCGTCGTTCTAAATGGGGAAAAATGAATACTTCTCGCGCCATCGCCGGAGCCCTTTTTCTGGGCCTTGCTCTCAGTTCCTGCTCGTCTCCGGCTCCGCAGGCGGCGCCAGCTGCTTCGATACCGCCAGCTGGCACGCCGACCGCCACCCCGACACCCACTCCAACACCTAGCCGCAACGTGAACGCTCGCGGCCAAATAATCAAGGCAGCCGGTGAGACCGCGGCATGGAAGGGGAATAAGGCGACGGACACTCCCACTTTGACCTTCAAGGTGACGTCGATTCAGCCCATTACATGCGACGCGCCTTACGCGACTCCTCCGACAGGGACCATGATCGCGATCAACGTAGAGATCTCAACTACGAGCGATTTCATCGGTCCCTTGGTTAGTAGCGGTCAGGATTTCATTAGCTTTGACCCTTACCACTGGAAAGGCTACGCCGCTAATGGCACGCGAATGAACACCGTCGATTCGGGTAGCAGCCAAAACTGTCTCGCCGACAGGTCCCGGCTCCTACCCACAGAGATCAGCAAGGGTGAACAACTGAACGGCCTGGTCCTCCTCGACGTAACTTCACCTTCTGGCGAAGTGTCCTTCGACCCATTCAGCGCCGGTGGCTGGGTATGGTCGTACCCTGCGCCGTAAACTCCGTCGTTTGGGAAGGCTAAGGCAACCCTGCTGGCCGTCCATCGACAGGCCCGGAAAGAGCCCCTTTATCTCTCTTCTGACCGCAGCTTTATAGAATCTTTATTATCGGCTCTTTAAAATGGCCGGGGGCCTGCAAAAGGGGCCGTTTTCTGCCGTCATTCGTGGCATCTTCGCTTGGAACCCCTTGACTCAAGATAGCTCAGCCAGCATCCTACCGGGGCCGGGGTGCGGAGACCGGGTCTTCACGGACAAAGCCTCCGGCCGGGAAATCGCCAGGCCGCAGCTCACGGAGCTTGTGGTGTTCGCCCGAGACGGTGACACCGTCATAATCCACAGCGTGGACCGGCTCGCCCGCAACCTCGATGACTTACATGGTCTCGTACAGGGCCTGACCCGCAAGGGCGTGCGGGGGGAGTTCGTCAAAGAGAGCCTGGTCTTCACCGGCTAAGACTCCCCCATGGCTAACCTCATGCTCTCCGTCATGGGCGCCTTCGCCGAATTCGAACGCTCCCTCATCAGGGAAAGCCAACGGGAAGGCATCGCCCTGGCCAAGCAGCGCGGCGCCTACAAAGGACGCAAAAAGACCCTTACACCGGAAAGGGCCGCCCAACTGGTCCAGCGCGCCCGCAGCGGTGTCCCGAAAGCCCTGCTTGCCCATGACTGCGGAATCAGCAGGAGACCGTCTACGAGTACCTGCGCCACGCCAAACTGCAGTGAACCGCTCCCCTGCCGGCGCCGCCGTTGTGCCGTAGCCCCCGCGGCCCTAGCTTGATGGAAGGTCCATTAACGGCTCGGAGTAGGTGTGAGACGGGCCTACGGAAAGGTTGATCGAAGGGGAGCCGTGAACGTAGCTGGCAGGCCGCGTTATTCTCTCACTCCCTAAGCTGGTTAGGTCAAGGCCTGATATCGTCCTGTCGGCGCCGCCGAGTCGCGCAAGCCGATCAACCCCCTGGCTCGAGCTCGCTTTCTGGCAAGAGAGCAGCGACGCGAATCAGCTCATGAGACGTAGGGACTCACAGTCACGAAAGTGGAAAAGTCTCCTCTCGTTTAAGCCGTCTCTGGTCCAAATAATGAGTCCGTCGTTGGTACTGGACTCAACTGTTCCGACGTAATCCCCGATCCCCGGCACTTGAAGTGACACGACGTCCCCTGGCTTGATGCTTGTCCAGGCCAAGAGGGGGTGCTTCTCCACCTCTTCAAGATGATCTTCTTCTAATAGGTACGGATCACTTGGTGTACGCATGCCCGCTCTCCTTCATAGCAAATCGCGTTCCATGGTGAATCCGAACGGGATATCGGGGGTGAGGGCGATCGAGAATGTTGTGAAGTCCATCCTGGTCACGAGAATGCCGCAATCCGTGGCCTTCTCGCGCAGCAGTGAACTCACGTGCTCCAGCTGTCGGTCCCTTGACGAGGCGTCCTCGACTTTGACAGTGAGCATTGAAGTTAGTGCCGGCAGAGCTTTCTCTCCTTCTTTCAACTAAAGCGTGCGGTTCGTTGCGGCATTATTGCGGCCGTTCGCTTGGGGGAAAATGAATTCCTGGCAGGTTGGCCATCTGGTGCAAGGCGCCGCTGCTGGTGAGTTCACTGTCCAAGACCGGCAGCTTCCATGAAGCAGCTGGTACAGCTCAGGGAATCAATCTGCTAGTTCAGGTCAGCCTGCCGGTTCCCGAGAAAAGTTGCCTCAGGCAATAAGCTTCACAAAAGGCCGGTTATCGACTCTTCTATGGTTGTCAACGGAGCGATGGCATCAGGCTGTTGGCATTGAGTGTGCGGTAGATCCGCCGGGCGAGGTAGCGTTTCACGCACCGTCTGATCTCTTTCTTGGTTCGCCCTTCTGCCTGCCGTTTTGCTGCATATGCGATGGTTTCCGGATCGAACGCCATCCTGGTCAGAGCGACCATGTGCAGCGCTTTATTGAGGGTCCTGTCGCCGCCGCGGTTGAGCCTATGGCGGATGGTATTTCCGGATGACGCGGGAATGGGGTTGACTCCGGCCAAGGCGGCGAAAGCTGCCTCGGAACGTACCCGGCCCTGATGAGACCAAGCGGTGAGACAAATGGCTGCCGTGACTGGCCCGAAGCCGGATTCCTGCAGCAGTGGCGCGGCTTCGCTGACCTGAACCAGTTCGCTGATCCGGGAGCCGTTTGCTTTGATTTCACCATCAAGGTCGCCGATGCGCTTGGCGAGCCTAACGGCTTCGGAGCGGGCTACCGATACCGCAAGCGGTTCTTCACGGGCCCGCCACCTGGACACCTCCAGTATCTGGCTCCCGGTCAACGAGCTCCGCGCATCCAAACCCAAATCATTGGTCCGGAGCAGTGCGGTCAACGCATTGACTGTCCTGGTCCGGTCGGTTGTCATCGACTGACGTGCACAGACCAGGACCCGCAAGGCTGCGCGGACCCCTTCGTTCAACCGCGGCCGGCGCAACTTATTCTCTTCCAAGGCAAGGACGGCAGAAGCGATCCGGTGCGCGTCCAGCGGATCCGACTTTCCAACCCCACGACGGGGCATGGCATCCATGCGAGTGGCCTCGGCGACCTGGTAGCCAGCAGCTGCGACAGCGCCGGCCAGCACGGCACCATAAGAAGCCGCGCCCTCAATTACCCACAGGGTGGCCAGATCCGCTTCGGTGCGACGGGCAACCCAAGCAATGGCACGTGATGCCGGCCCCCGTCGCCGGGAAATCCCGGCTATCAATCCGTTCACCGCTGGGCACGGCGATGATGGCGAAGACGTGCTTCCGGGCGTGGGTGTCGACACCCACGACAAACGGGTGGGAATGCGCAACGATTGTCATAGCGGTTCTGGCACCTACCTCTTTAGCGGACATGGTCAGGGCCGTTACGGGCCGGTACCAGTCCGGGTAGAGGTCACTTCGGAACAGCACTGTGACGAGCCACGCCCCCGCGCGGAGGCGGACAATCTTCTGATCAAGTCACCGAGGTGGGCCGGGCAGGTGCCGGCCGCCCAACCCAGCAGACGGACATGTCGATAACAGGACACCCGAACAGGAGCCGGGGCCAAGCGTTTAATGAGTCACGACCGCCGGGTGGAACGGCCTGCACTTACTCTGCCAGCCAATCCCAGACCAGCCACTCCAATCCTCACAGGCGTTAAAAAAGGGGCTGGGCGAGTGGCCATCAGAGGTCATCGACGACTTTCTGGACAACGGAATGCGGCAATCTCCGATGATCGCCTCACGCATCGCCGAGACGTTTGCCCGCTACCGGCAAGAAGCCCAGCGACAGCCGGACGCCAAAGCGGCGCACGACGCCCAGGTGCGCTTTAGGGCTGAACGCTGACATCCCTTTCGGGAAATCTTTGGATGGGTCACTTCCGTCACGACCTTCGCCACTGAGGATGAGGCGGTCCGTCTAGCCAATGCCAGTGCATATGGCCTCGCCCCTTCCTCTGCAGCCGACACTTCAACCGCTTCTGCGCATGGTGGAACAGATCGAGTTCGGAATGGTGGGCTTCAACGACGCCCCCTTCTGTGGCATCAAGCAATCAGGCCTCGGCCGTGAAGGCGGCTCCCAGGCATCACCTAATACACCACCACCAAATACATCGGCATGGCCGACCCATATACAACCTAAACCGGACACCCAAGGAGAACTATCTAGCGATGGATTGGGAAGTCCGATCAGCCCGGCCGTTCAGACTCGCCAGCCGCGTGCAGACGCTAGCTCGATGATTCGAAAATCGCGGTCTCATCGGCTTCAGTAGCTTCATCGCCTAAATAGGCGGCAATCGCTGCCTTATTGTTCAGCACTTCCTCCGCCGCGCCTTCAGCGATCTTTGTTCCGAAGTCCATGACCACGATTTGGTCACAGATACCCATGACAAAATTCATATCGTGCTCAATCACGAGGATGCTGATACCTCGGTCGCGAGCCAACTTCTGCAATACGACCGCGAACTCCGCCGACTCGGCATCGTCTAGGCCTGCCACAGGTTCGTCAAGCAGCAGGACCGACGGGCGTGCGGCCACAGCCCGGGCAATGGCCAACAAACGTCGTTGTCCGTAAGATATTTCCTCTGGTAGCAGGTCCAGTGAGCCCACCAGCCCGAAATCATCTAGCACCTCTTGCATATGATCGTCGAGCCTCGAGCCGCATGCAGAGATAACGTTCTTGATGAGGCCCCGAGCGTCGTGTCGGTCAGCAGCGGTAAGCACGTTCTCGCGGACTGTCAGATCCGGGTACAATTCCAGACTTTGGAAGGATCGAACCAATCCCGCACGCGCCCGCTTATATGCGGGCCAACGTGTTAGGTCCACGTCACTCATCCTGATTGTGCCACCACCAATTCGAGTGAAGCCAGTCACTGCGTCCATGAAAGATGTCTTGCCCGCACCATTTGGGCCGATAAGCCCGACGATCTTTCCAGGAGACACAGCGAGCCCAACCGCATTGACGGCAATGTTTCCACCGTAGCGAACCGTGATGTCGCCCACGCTCAGACCCTTTGGCAGTGGTCGAGAAGTATCAGAAGTCGCATCGGTGGCATTGACCTTCACGCCAGTGTCGCGATCCGTCCGGCCCAGCTTTGCCAACCCGACCGACACATGAAAATCCCACCATCGCGCAACTGCACTAAACGGCTTAAGCGCATCATGTACCCAGCCATGGGGGCTTATCAGGATCGTCAGCAGGAGAGCGACAGCGCCGATAATCGGCAGCCACGAGGTGGTCTCCGGGTAGTTCAGGGAGATGATCGCCCCCAGCGAGCCTGGGGACAACGTAGCCCCGAAGAGTGGCCCGAATAGATATCCCACGCCCCCAAGTACCGAGTAGGCCATCATGCTGATCGAACTTAAGGGATCGTAGCCACCGAAGGCGATCGCCTGCGACTGGAAAGAAAGCACGATGCCGCCCACTCCCGCTATCGCGCCTGCAATGCCGAAGCCGACCAGTTTTCCACCCAGGATGTTCACACCGTTGGACGCAGCAGCCTGCTCGTTGTCCCTAATGGCGAGAAGCATTCGTCCTACGCTGCTGCGGCGAAGTCTTGCGACACCCAGTGCCAGCAAGACGAACATCACGAACGCGAACACGGCATAGCGCTGGGGATATAGGACAGGGTCAATACTAAAGCCAAGAATCGTAGGGGACTCGACTAGGATCCCTCCGACGCCACCGGCGAAGCTCGTGCTGGTGAAAATAAGGCTATACGCTGCCACAGCAAGTCCCAGCGTTACAATCGCCAAATTGACGCCTCGAGTTCTCAGCGCTGGTACCGCGAATACGAGTCCGACGATGGCAGCGCCGACGGCTCCGATAAGCAGCGCTAGAACGAAGGGCGTGCCGGCTTTAGATAGTTGAGCGGCAATTAGCGCGCCGAATCCCGCGATGGCGTACTGCGCCAAGGAGACCTGCCCCGTGTAACCAATCAGCACAATGAATGACAGCAAGATCGTTGCGACTGCGATTGTGCTGGTGAGTGCAGCGAGCCAGTCGAGTGAGTTCACAGCGGTTAGCAATGCGATAACGCCGGCGCTCACGATAAGCAAAGGTATCCACCGTACCCGGCCCGAACCCACTCGAGGCAACCTATCCGACGAGTGGCCCCGAAGAGGCAGAGCGGAACCCTTCACCATCAGGCCAATCACGATGACGAGGAACGGCAAGGCATCCGGGGCGCCAGGGACATTCACAAACTGCGCGGTCTCAGATTGCGCAATTCCGATGCCAACGGCGCCGATCAACGTGATCGGGAATGATCTGAAGCCACCGATCAGCGCTGCGGCCAATGCAGGCACAACGAGAAGGGGGAGCGTTCGAGTGTCCAGCTGTGAGATGGGCGCAATCAGGATACCTGCTAGCCCTGCTAGCCCTGCACCAATAGTCCAGGTCATTCCGGATACCAACTCCGGCGACCACCCCAACGTCGAAGCCAGGCGCTGATTCTCGGATGCCCCTTCGGCAATCCAGCCCAGACGAGTGAACCGCCAAACAACGGCAATGATCGTCGTGACAACAATTGCGATGAGCAGCAACCACAACCTGTCCGACGAGAAAGACACGCCACCGAGGTGTATCGCACTGGACGGAAGAATCGATTCGACCGTCTTCGGAACAACTCCCCAGATCTTTGCGCTAACTGACTGGAGAAGCAGGAGCACTCCCATGGTGGCGATCAGCCGAGTGAGCGCAGAGGAGTTGCGCAGCCTACGCAGAAGCAGCTGGTCGGTCGCCAGACCAATGAGCGCGGCGATCACTACTGCCAAGATGAGACTCGCCGCGACCGGCAGATCGCTACCGCGAAGATGCGCGTACACATAGCCACTGAACATGGCGCACGCACCATGCGACAGGTTGACTACCCCGGCGCCTCGGAAAATCATCACCAGGCCCACGGCTAGTAGCCCAATGATGGCCCCGGGACCCAGACCGATGATGGCAAACTGAAGTACTTCACCCATCTGAGGCTACCCATCCCTGGCCGTTGAAGAGGACGTGCCAATGGGCACGAGTCAGTGTCGTCATGCGTTTTCCTTACTCATTCCGCTATCGGGTGATACGAGGTACTGGGCCTGAATTTCCGCGATGTTCTTACGTGCAGTTGCCCCGTCCATGGACAGCGTCACCCGGCCGCGCTGCATGACATACACGCGATCGGCAATATCCAAAATCCGATGCACATGCTGCTCGACAATGAGTGCACCCAAACCTTTGTCGGCGGCCTGTCGAATCGCCCGCAGAAGCACCCCAACAGTCATGGGTGCCAATCCGAGGGAGAGCTCATCGGCAATCATCAGTTCGGTATGCGAACTAAGCGCACGGCCGACTGATAACATGCGTTGTTCTCCGCCCGAAAGCAGGCCGGCACGTCGATCAAGCATGCGACGCAATTCAGGAAAGGTGTTTAACGCGCTGTCGCGGTCATCGTGCCGAGACAGAGCAAGGTTCTGACGCGTCGTTAGCCCGCGGAAAACACCGCCGTCATCGGGAACGAAGCAAAGTCCCTTTCGGGCCAGTCGATGCAATGGAAGCTGTGCTTTCGCGCCCTGCCAGAGAACGTCGCCCTTGGCCGGCTTCAATTCCCCAACCATCGTCAGTAGCGTCGTGGTTTTGCCGGCGCCGTTGGCCCCCAACACCGCTACAACTTCGCCGCGCCTTACCTCCAGGCTGACGTCGCGGATTGCCAATCCTGATCCATAACCAGACGAAACCTTCACCGCTTCCATCAGGGGAGTGCTTGAGTCAGTCGTAGTCACCTGATCGTCCTGTCACTAGGTCCGCCGTTGGTCCGGAAAAACATATGCGCCCACATCATCGACCCGATGTCAGTTCAAGCGTGTCCGCGACTTCACCGGCAAGCGTGTAGTCATTGTTGCTGGCATCCCACTTCCACAGGTAGGCGTCGGAGTTGAACACACGTTCGTATTCACCCGCGCTCGTCAGTTTCGTAAAATCGATGTCGGGGATAATCCCCCCCATGCTCACCTTTGCGGTGGGAAGCGCTCCGATAACGCTAGTCGGAGTGACGTCGCCTTCGATTGTTCGCGCTACCTGAGCAAGAGCTTGCACTCCAAGCCATGCCGCCACCCCTTGGGCTTGCATGTCCGCAGGATTAGTAGAGGAGTATGCAGCGTAGTCGCTACTGGAAGCCTGGAGGTCCGCGTAAGAATTAACCAAGCGCTCCAACATCGGCACAGTTGTGCTCTCGCTCAACGGCCTGAACGTCGCGCCAACGTAAAGGTTTTCCTCTGCGCTTCCAAGACCGTCCCATCCACCCGCGCCCGAGAGGCCCAGTGCAGTACAGATTGCAAAGTCGGCCTCAACAGCGCTGGCCGCCTTCACGAACGCCTGCGGCCCTGAGCCAAGCTGCATAATCACTACAATGTCGGCACCCGAGGCCTGTGCCCTTGCAACATACGGCGAAAAGTCTGAAACAGTAGGCGGATTAAATATAGGGTCGTTCCACTTCAACCCCGAGGCTTCAGCGCTCCGTTGCATCAGTTTGGCGAACTGCTCGGAAGCAGGATCTTGGAAAGCAACCAACTGTACGACCTTGCCACCAGTTGCTTCCGCAATCGGGGAACTCGCGCACGGGATGAAGCTACCTGTTTCCCAAGTCAGCGGAAACGTATTCGTCCCCTGATATGCCTCGACGAGCGGACCAGTATTCGCTATGTCGGCGATGTCAGCATCGGCGAAGATCTTTTCCACCGCTGCACCCTGGAAGACGTTGTTCATACCAGCGACGGCGACGACCCCATCCTTAACGAGCTGGCGAGCACAGGCAAGTTCTTGGTTCGACCCGTACTGAGTGTTGCACGTGACTATCCGCACGTTGCGACCGTTGATGCCCCCGTTCTTGTTGACATCGGCAGCGGCGGCCTCGAGTGCCGCCGGTATTCCACCGAGATCGGCCTGAGGCGTTCCGATTGGTGCCATGGTCCCGATAAGGATGTCGTCTGACGATCCAGCAGTGCCATCGGGTGATTCGCTTGCATCGGTTGAGCAGCCTGAAACTACACCGCCAACAAGCAGGAGGGTGAGAATCGTGCTTATGTGAGTGTGGCGGGACGCGAAAATTTTGGTCATGTCTCCCTCATTGCAGACGTGGATTTATCGGATTAAAGACGTGGATTTATCGGGTAATACGTCGAGGTGCCGGCACCAACTGGTGAACTGAGGCTGGCCAAGAAAATGTGGCCGCGAGCACGTTCCCAGATGCTATGCCGTAGTTGACTTGAAGTCAATCAACCATGTCGGCTCACAAGAAGCTTCCGCTTAGCTGTGCGTTAAACAACGGCTTTAGAGGCCGTCCGAGGAGTGCGTTGCGTAGCGCTTGAAGTCTCTGGTCCTGTTGAGGAAAAGCAGCTTGGGGCGCCTGGCTTCGATGGGAGCACACGCAACACGCCGAGGCCAAAGATTCCCCATGCATGAGCCTCCGCCCTCAGTTGTCGACCTCCTGTCTCTGCCGCAGTAGTTCGTCGCTGTACTCGACCCCGAGGTCTTGACTATCTGGCTTGGCCGTTACGATCCCGCCATGTGTATGAATCTGTTCTTCCCGTCGGCGCAGTTCGACGCGGCGAATCTTGCCGGAGATTGTTTTCGGCAGCTCGTGGAACTCTAGGCGCCGGATCCGCTTGTATGCGGCGAGCCTGTCCCGGCAGTGCTGGAGGATGGAACGGGCGGTTTCCTCGTTGGGTTCCCAGCCTTCCGCGAGCCGGACATAGGCCTTGGGGACTGCCAACCGGATGGGATCGGGAGAAGGAACCACGGCCACCTCGGCGACGGCCGGATGTTCCATCACAGCGGACTCGAGTTCGAAGGGGGAAAGGCGGTAATCGGAGGCCTTGAACACGTCGTCATTGCGCCCCACGTAGGTGATGATGCCGTCCGCATCGCGGGACACCAAGTCACCCGTGTGATAGATGCCGTCCCTGAAGGCGTCGGCCGTCCGCTCCGGATCGCCCCAGTAGCCCACCGTCAACCCGACCGGCCGGGGATCCAGGCGCAGGCACAGTTCACCGGCTTGTGCGGACTCCTCGCCCGTGTCCGGGTCGATCAGCACGACGTCGTAGCCCGGCAACGGGCGGCCCATAGCCCCCGGGCGCACCGGTTGTCCCGGGGTGTTGGCAACTTGCAGGGTAGACTCCGTCTGCCCGAAGCCGTCCCGAATTTGGTTGCCCCAAGCCTTCTCCACCTGGGCGATGACCTCGGGGTTGAGGGGTTCGCCGGCCGCCACGATCTTGGTTGGCGGGTTTTCCAACTGGGACAGGTCGGCCTGGATCAGCATACGCCAGACGGTGGGCGGTGCGCAGAAGCTCGTGACGCCCTCCCGGTCCATCTGGTTCATCAGGGACTTTGCATCGAAACGGCGGTAGTTGTAAATGAAAACAGTCGCCTCAGCGATAAACGGAGCAAAGAAGTTGGACCAAGCGTGCTTGGCCCATCCGGGGGAGGCGACGTTCAGGTGCACGTCCCCGGGCTCGAGACCGATCCAATACATAGTGGAGAGGTGGCCCACGGGATAAGACGTATGGGTGTGTTCCACGAGCTTCGCCATGGAGGTCGTCCCCGAGGTGAAGTACAGCAGCATCGTCTCATCTGCACGTGTCGGCTCCTCGATGCGGAAGTCGTGGGGGGCGGCGAAGGAGTCCTGCCAGTCGTGCACCGCCCGGTCAGTGGTGCCGCCTTCTATTCGGGCGCCGATCTGCACGATATGAAAGTCGCCGGGGACGTCATCGAACTTGGCAGCCTCAGAACCGGCGGTGACGACCCAGGATGCTTGGCCGCGTTCGACCCTGTCGGCAAGGTCAACTGGGCTGAGCATCACGGTGGACGGGATAACGGGCGCACCGATGCGGATGCAGGCCAGCATGGTCTCCCAGAGTTCGACCTGGTTACCCAGCATGACGATGACGTGGTCTCCGCGCTGCATACCAAGGCCGGCAAGCCAAGCGGCCACCTGATGAGAGCGTCGGGCTAATTCCCGGTAACTGCGCCGTTCCGCAGAGCCATCCTCCTCAACGATTACCAAGGCGGGCTGCCCCGCGCGGGCCCCGGATGCGATGTCATCGATCCAGTCCGAGGCGAAGTTGAAGTGCTCGAACCGGGGCCAGGAAAAGGTGCGGTGGGCGGTCTCCGGCTCGGTCCGGCAAGCCAGGAGCTGGTCGCGGGCCTGGCGTAGGATCTCGGCGGGGGACTGGTCAGACATGGGAACCTCTCCGGAGGCCGACGGGAACGTTACAACGCAACCTTCAAGTTGCGTTGGACCGTTAACGTCGACTGCCAAAATTGCGTAGGGGCCTTACAGGAATTTCACATCGAATTTTTCGTGTAGACGGCGAGAGTCTTGTTCGAGTTGAAGACGGTCGGAAAATGAGATCTGCAAGCCAGCGCCCGCCCCAGTTGTGGGCGTTAGCCGAGGGCCCGCCACGTCACAAGTGCCCTCATAGCGGAGCCCCGGCCCTAAGCCGGCGAGCGTCAGGGCGGGGGCCGTCGAAAAGTAGAGTTTCCTCCCACCATGAGTCCGTTGAGAAGGGGTTGATGTTAACGCGTCTCATGGATATCAGGTTGGTGTCCTCGGCGGGTTTACTTTTTGGTCAAGGGGATTGCCGCCGGGTTGGGCATCGCGGCAGGCGTGAGCCAGTGAGGGTGCGTCAAGGTGGATGAGGATTGGCCTCGATGCCGCTGCTGGTGAACGGGCGGGCCTCCTCGGCGCCTTGCAGGACGCCGGGGAAGCCAGGGGCCTCAATCGTTGCTCGTTCTGGTACGTGGTCATCGGTTGGGCTTTGGTGCTGGTTTTTAGTTCGGCCAGGAGCCTTCGACGGATCGATCGCCATGACCGAATTTGCGCGGCGCGTTCGGACCAGCCCATGAGCTCAGAATGAGGTGCAGTGTGCTTCCTCCTGCTGCGACTTCGATGAAGTATGGGCCGTCCGCCTCGACGCCCCGGCGAATTGCCGCGTTCAGCTCATCTGCCTTTTCGACACGCTCAGCGGCTACGCCCATTGCCCTGGCAACGCCGGCGTAATCCACGTCGGCGTAGTTTGTCCAGTGATCGTGTGGGACAGCGGCGGTGCCTCCTTGGGCACGACCGGTCTTACCGCCGTACAGACCACCGTTGTTGAACTTGATACAAATGACCTTCAGGTTGTTCTCGGCAAGCACTGCCAGATCGCTGAGGTCGTAGAAAAAGCCACCGTCACCGCCGACACTGACGACCAGATGGTCGGGCGCGGCGAGTGCTGCGCCGATTGCCACCGGCAGTGTCGATCCCAGCGAATCGTAGTGGAACCCAAGCGGAGAGGCGAACCCTGCTGGATATTTGTCTTCGGTGAAGACCATACCTGGGGCCATGAAGCCCTCGTCGTTGACGATGATGGTCTCGGGAGGAAGTTCCGCCGCGAGGGCTTGACCAACGGCAGCGGGCATTATTGGGTCTGCCCCGACGAAGGAGCGCAGCATTTCAAAGTGGGCGCTCTTGGCCTGAGCGATCTTTGCGAGCGTGTCCGCGTCGCCTTCCGCAGGTCGATTCAGGCCCGAAACCTGCGTAGCGCGGTGTAGTTGGCCAAGGAACATCTTAGCGTCCGAGACAATGCTGACCGTCGGTTGGAAAATCCGGCCTAGCTGCGTCGGATCGACGTCCACGTGGATGACCTGATCGGGCTTTTTGACGGTCCAGGACATTGTCGCTGTCTGCGAGAAGGAGAATCCGACGGCAATCCAGAGGTCGGCCTCTTCAGCAAACTCCGTTCCGGTCTCGAAATAGCCCCACTGGCCCATATCCCCGGCGTAAAGTGGGTGGTCATCCGGAAGGACGCCGCGCCCGCCAGGGCCGCTTGACACGACCGGGATGCCCGTGGCCTCGACAAAGCGGCGCAACTCGGCGGTCGCGTCCGACAGGTGCACGCCTGCACCGGCCAGGATCACCGGCCTTTTTGCGGACTTGATTAGGTCTACGGCGCGCTGCAGTGAGTCCTCGTCAGCGGCCGGCGGTGAGGGCCACGAAAGCGCCTCTGTCTTAACGGTCGTCCGCTGGTACATCGCCTCCTGCGTCAGGTCGAGCACCGCCGGCCCGAACTTGCCGGTGCCGGCCGCGAGGACCGCCTGGCGAACGACCAGGGGAATGTCCTCACCATCGACAACCCGCCTGATGTACTTGGACAACGGCTTGAACGCTGGATAAAGGTCGGTGCCGTCCTGCAAGACATCACGGGCATCCCAAGCTGCCGCGCTCTCCATGAACATCATCAGCAGCGGTGTCGTGTCGAGCTTCGCCGCGTGCACCACGGGGGATGCGTGCAGAGCTCCCACGACCCAAGTGAGCACGGCCGAGGCAGGCCGCCGCTTCACACGGTTATAGCCATAGGACATCCATGCCGCCGACAGCTCGGTACGGGCGTTCAAGTCTTTAAGGCCGCTTCCGGCGAAGCTCCGTTCCAGTGCTGTCGACACCCCTCCGGTGAAGCCGAACACGTACTCGACGCCGCTCGAAACCAGCGTCTCGACGAGCGCATCTGAACCCTCCCGCGACTTAATCCGGGCTTCAGAACCACTACGGACACCCTCCAGACTCCAGGTCATCTTGGAGACACCCATCTCGACCGTCATGTCGCCAAGCAACACATCACCATCGACGTCGGCGCGGAACCGCGACGGCCCCGGCAAGCCCTCAAGGGTCACCGTCCAAGAGACGTCACGGTCAGAGGCAATGCCTTGACCCACGGCGCGGCCGAAAGGACCTTCCATCTCCGCAGAGACCGAGCTGCCGTCACTGGAAAAGTTCACCACAAGCTTCTGCGCGGGAGCCGCCGCGGGGCGAATCGTGAGATCCCACGCACCATCAATGGCGGCCGGGGTCTCTTCTTTTCGTGCCGTCGGCTGCGTGGTTGGCGTAGCACTTACCATAATAAAAAGTCTCCTTGGCTCGTCCCGGCACACGCGGCGCAATCCGGCCACAAAATTCCAGATGCCGGGCCGCCTTTGGCCGCGGAACACTTCGGCAGAAAACGTAACGCGTGTACGAGGTGGACGGTCGTGATCTACGTCCTAGAACTATTCAAGGTGAGGACACCTGGGGAAACAAGCATTCTCGCGTGACAAGCGGTGATGCCAGACATCACCCTCACGAATGCAACCACAGCGGCTCCCCGAACTGGCCATGAAAACCAAAAAACCGACAACAGTGGGCCCATATCAACTTGTGATGCCCCGAGGCGGCGTCAGCCCCCCGTCCAGTCCCCACCGCTTAAGCGACCGTTAGTATCCAGTCCACAAAGCCGCTATTGACTTCAAGTCAGAACTAGGGTTCTATCTGAACCACTATCCATATATCAATGAGGATTAACATGGTTGAGTACGACGTAATCGTGGTTGGCTCAGGTTCAAGCGGCTCGGTTCTGGCCGCCCGATTGAGTGAACGCACCACAAGGTCAGTCCTGCTGTTGGAGGCAGGTGACGTATATGACGGTGACCTTAGTAAATTTCCGGAGGCTGTTCTCGATCCGTCAAGCTTGAACGGAATCATCCCGGGTGGCCCTCACAACTATCAAGTAGGAGGGACCCTGATGCCGGGCCGGGAAGCGATGGTGGCGCGTGGCAGCGGCATCGGAGGTTCCGGCGCTGTGAACCTGGCATACTTCCAGCGGGGTACAAAGAATGACTTTGACCGGTGGGCCTCGTGGGGGAATAGCGCCTGGTCGTATGAGGAGGTCCTCCCGTACTTCAAAAAGCTCGAGAATGATCTTGATTTCGGAGGAGACGCCCATGGAAAGCAGGGGCCTGTCACGGTGCGTCGCGAGCCCGCTGATAGAGCGCCTGAATTCACTCAGGCGTTTTCCGCGGCCTGTCAAGACTTAGGCCACGCGGATGTGCCCGATAAGAACGAAGTAGGCGCGGATGGCGTTGGACCCGTCCCGCTGAATATCGACGGCAAAAATCGTGCGAGTGCAGGCTACTCATACGTTCTACCAGCGATGCAACGGCAGAATCTCACAGTCCAAGGCAATGCCCGCGTACTCAGGCTTCTCTTCGAGGGGAAGGTATGTGTTGGTGTTGAAGCTGACGTCGCCGGTGAGCGTCGTGAGTTCCGAGCAGCGGAGACCGTGATATCTGCTGGCGCACTCCGCTCCCCGCAGATTCTCTTGCTTTCCGGTGTCGGTCCGGCGGATCAACTCCGGGAGCTGGGTATTGAAGTGGTTCAGGATCTGCCAGGCGTCGGGATGAACCTCACAGACCACCCACAGCTGGCCCTGCAGTACGAATTTGATGGCAGGTCTCCGTATATTCCGGGTAGCGGCGTCATGACGAGCGCCCTGAACTGGACGTCGTATGGGTCCAGCAGAGAAGGAGATCTTGAGCTGCTGCCGTTTGTTTCCTCGGTTGGCGACATGATGGGGCTGCCTCGGGATGTTCAGGATGCAACAATCGGTAATCCCATGATCGTGATCATCCTCCAACAGCAAGACAGCCGAGGAAAGCTTTCGCTGAAGTCCGCCGATCCGTACGAACAGCCAGACCTGAACTGGAACCTGCTCGCCGAGGAAAGCGATCTTCGTCGTCTTCGAGAAGCCGTGAGGACCGCGGCTGAGCTGTTTGACGGGAAAGCGATGAAGGAAATTGGGGGGCGCATGCTGAACCTCGCCAAGTCCGATATCGAAGGTGACCAAGCCGCAGACACCTGGATTCGGTCGAATCTATTTGGGGTGGGTCACCCATCGTGCACGTGTCGCATGGGTCCCGAGTCTGACCGCACCGCAGTGGTCGACCAATTCGGGCGGGTGCACGGCCTCCAAGGCGTACGAGTCGCCGACACTTCGATCTACCCTGAGATCACCTCGCGCGGGCCGAACGCGACCGCCTTCATGGTGGGCGAGCGGATTAGCGCGTTCTTTGATGACAACCAGGCACGATAGAGCGACTGCCGAAGTGATGTTCGATGAGGAGAACGAAACGACCGACAGTCGCACCCGGAATTTCCGGCGCTTAGTCGACTTAGGTGAAGGGAAGCCGCAGTGACCACGGCTCACCACAATTCCGATCCAGCGCGAATGTTCGACGTGGCCGGTCGAGGCGCCTTGGTTACAGGGGCAGCGTCTGGGCTCGGTCTGGCATTCGCCCGCGTGCTGGCCCGAAACGGCGCGCGGGTGGTGCTGGCTGACCTAGACTCAGAAGCCCTTGACGGGGCCGTGGAAGCTCTAGCAAACGAAGGATGCTCCGTACGGGGAGTGACGGCCGACATCCGTGATCGCTCTGCGGTCGAAGCGGCAGTTCAGGCAGCGGCAGAATGGAGCGACGGACTCGACATAGTGTTTGCGAATGCGGGAATATCCGCCGGCCTCGGGCGTGAATTCGGGGTCGGCACCCTAGAGAACGTTGACGACGAACGCTGGCAGCGGGTAATTGAGACGAATTTGACGGGCACCATGCACACGATCCGCGCAGGAGCCGCGCGGATGAATGACGGAGGCCGCATCGTAGTCACCTCCTCCATCGCAGGACACCGCGCGGATCCGCTTGTGGGCTACGCGTACTCAGCGTCGAAGGCTGCCGTTTCTCACTTAGTGCGCAATGCAGCGGCAGAATTGGCGGCGCGGCGGATAAACGTCAACGCCATCGCACCTGGGTCGTTCTTGACGGCAATTGGGCGCAACAATCCTGGGAACGATGACATGCTCGCCGAACTCCGCCGGGCAACGGCATTGGGTCGACTGGCCCAGCCGGAAGAAATCGAGGGGCTCGCACTCCTGCTATCTTCCCCTGCGTCCTCCTTTATCACAGGCGCTGTTTTTGTTGTCGATGGTGGAGTTCTAGTCCGGCACAACTGACCCTGGATGTCAGTTCGGATTGGCATGGGCAACGTAGGACACGGGGGCCTCCGGGCGTCGATGAGTGTGGTAGCCCAAAATTGATACCGGAGGCCCCGCCCTTTACTTACGCCACGCTGTTCCAGACGTACTAGCTGGGAGGTGCGTGAGTTCAGGCCGGGGCCAGGTGCGCGTGGCGTCACTTTTAAGGCCGGGCTGGTGATCGAAGTTGAAGTCCTCGAGTGACTTCCAGGCCGGGAACCCGGCGGCCCGGGGCCGGACAGGACACCGGCGAGGTATTGCTCGCGGGTCCAGCAGCCTTCACGGGCAAGGTAAGCGAGCCGGTTGCTGCTTCACGGATCCGAGGTGCTTCTATCGCCCGGGAGTAGTACTGGTCCGGCCATTGGTTTTCTTAGCCTCGGCCAATAAGCGACCTGCCATCGTCTAACATGACGCCGAATGCCCGGTCGTAGTCGGCCAGGTCGGGCAGCCCGGTTGGTTCACCCACCGGGATTTTGAAGGCCATCCGCAGTGACTTTACCGCCTCAACGTGGTCTGGGTCGATGGTGAGTCCGGTTCCTCAGAACCGGGGGTGGGTGCCGACGGGCCTGGCGTCCAGGGTGATCGTGACGGTTCCGAGGTCGACGGTGACGTCGACGAAGAGGCGATGGCTTCTGGGTGAACGGAGAAGTAGTCGTTGGATCCCATCCGGACGTAGTAGTCCTCAGGGAGCCGGACCCGTGAAGTGAACCCAATAACCGGTGGAACGGGAGGCAGCGCCAGCATTGCCGCTTTGTCCGCAGCCAGCAGGTCCAAGCGGGTGCCAGTAAGCTTGTGGAGCCGGGCGTTGGCCGTCGGCGGCCACTGCGCGAGCTGGAGGTTGAAGTCCTCTGGTGAGCTGAAGACCCGCCCGGCAGGAACGGCGTTTCCATGACTGGTTGGTCCGCTCGACCACGCCCTGCTTTCCGGGTCGTAGGGTTTTACCTGCACGATCCGGGTGGCCAAGACCCCGGCGAACACCCGCGACTCTCAGTGGCGTAGGTGTTCCGGCGGCCGATGGAGGTTTCGTTATCCCAGATCAGGCGCTGCGGAACAGCGCCCTGGAGGACCGTCAGAAGTGGCTGCCTTCGCGACCGTATCCCTGGAGATCCCCAACCGCGGCACCATCGACCTCATACGATTCACCCTCGGCCACAGGGAACCGCCGAATAAGCGCACAATCCTCCACTGTGATCACCCACCCAATCGTTTGGAACGGGTAGCCCAGTTTTCAACCGTCACCAATGGCTCACTTTTCGATCGTCACCGACAATCCATAGGTCCACTCTCCTACCGGTGCACCGAAGTGTTGGCGGACAGCCACAGTTCATGAACGCCTGTCCAGCCATACCCGCCGAAAAAGGACGCCTTGACGCAATGAGAACTCGGAGATCCGGTGCCGGGAACGCTGTAGGGTTCCGCGGACGTCTTCGCGGGAGCGGAATAGTTACGGGCTGCTTCCTGATTTACTGAGGGAATTCTTACCCCGACCTCACCCAGCTTCGGCAGCCGGGCCAGCTGCAGCGCATTTTTTGACAACGCTTTTTTCACCCGTTATCCGGACGGGCGCCGCGACCACTGGGGCGATCCCTGAGCGCAGCAGGAAAAGGGCCCGGCCGAAGCCGTTGTGCCTGCCTGGTCAACGACTTTGAGGACGGTGGCAGGAGGCAGACCTTCCGGACCACACTTCGTCGGCCTTCTGACAGAGCGCCATCAGCATCGGAATCAGTCCGGCGACAATGGGCCTTTTGAAGGACCAGACCGCCGGAGCGGTCACTTCCTGCTACATATCGTCTAGCGGCCTTTCCCTCAAAAAGTTCCGTACGCAGAAATGGTCAGCCAAGGTCCGGTTCAATGAAGCCTCCGCTTCCGTGTCGACGCTAATCAGATCGAGCTACGCGATTCTTGCGACCTGGCGCAAAGTCTGCTCTTCTGTCATTTCTCCGTCGCGATCGCCGATCGCAACCCCAACGGCTGCCATGAGTGTTTCCCTGCAGATTTCGGTAACTTCTTCAATGGGGCACGTCTCATGGGCCACCCAATCTAGCGTTGCGCTGTCCAGGAACCCAGCCCACCCCTTTATCGCCAGTCGTAGTCTCGGCGGTGGACTGACGGGGCAGCCGATGCTGGTCATGAGCTGCGCCACGGCGGTGTCCCGGGCGGCGTGCGCGATCTCGCGAATCCTTGAGTCACCGCTGTCACTGTGCATGAGGATTGTGAAGCGCTTCGGATTGCCGTGCACGTACTCGAAGTGGCGGCGAATGTAGCCATTGATTTTATCCGTAGCGGTGACTTCGCCCTCATGCGGCTTTTCATATTCGAGCATTTCCTGCCAGGCCTTCTCGACGGCGGCAGTGAACAACCCGCGTTTTCCGCCAAAGTAGTACGACACAAGTCCGTGTGCGATTCCCGCCTCACGACATACGTCGTCTATGAAGACTTCTTCGTATCGGCGCTCAGAAAACTGCGCCATCGCGACCTCGACGATGGCCTCTCTGCGGGCTTGCGCTCTCGTTGCAATACGGGGACTATCCTGACTGCGCATGAACCCACTCTACGTGTTCGACGTGTCGGCCGGGTTAACCGGGACTGGGGTCATAGTAATCAAAGATGCCCGCGTAGCGGCATGGCCGCCGGGACGGCGCCCTGCCGCGTCGGCACTGTGAGCCATGGCGCTTTCGATGAGTCAACGCGCTTGCCCACTCATTCAAACACCCTTGGGAAGTTCTGCTTCACCCTTTGATATCACCGACATCGCGACCGATTGGACGGAAGCCGCTCGGCAGGAACAAGGCCCAGAAATGGGTGTTCGCCGCCATCAAAGATGCCACCGCTTTGTGCCCCTTTTCCGGTCCTGGGCATCGACTCGGACACCTGCTCAGAGTTCATCAACTAGGAGCTTTTACGCTGGTGGGAACAGGAGGCACTCGCGTTCACCCGGTCCCGGTCCGGGAACAAGAACGACGGTGCCCACGTGGAGCAGAAGAACTGGCACATCATCCGCCAGACCGCCGGCTACCACTGCTGCAAAGACTGCTGACCAACAAACTTGTGCCGCAGCAAAAACTCGTCGCGAACGTCCGGCCAGCGCCAAAGTCAGCAAGAATACGATCCGCCAGCCACCTCCAGCGCACCGGGGCCGTCACCGGGCACCGTCAGCACCGCCAAACAAGGCCTCAAAACACGGCCGGCCATCCGGGCAAAAATCAAACGACTCCACGAAGCAACCGAGGCGGGCATCTTGACATGATTCCTCGGGCACACCGCTCGCTAACCAGTATGGCGCCTCAGTTAGAACTCCCGCGGAACAGTCGGCGATCCCCAATACGACTGATCATCACGTCACCCAGGATGTCCCAGCTCTGTAAACTCCTTTCGCGAACATCCCAAAGTGAACTTGATCACCTATTGACTTGGAGTCAAAGTTCGCTAAGCTTTTTCTCAACCCCCATCACAACAACTTCTTTTCAACCACCCCGCACGAAGACGAGCGGGGTTCTGAATCTGAGCGAGCGGAGCAACAGAGCGGTGCTGCTCCTCCAAGCTGGTGACACATAAGGCGGGGCCACTGGACTTCGGTTCGCCGACACCTCCATCGTCCCTTTCATTCCCTCGCGGAAACCAAGCGCGACCGGCCCGCTATGGCCGGCGATCGGCTCAGCGATCCCTTCGACTGATAACCAACAAGCAGGAGTGCACATGACTATTGAGACAACTAGCCCGGTGGACGCGGATGTCCCCTCCCCAACCTCTGACGTAGTCGTCCGACAAGGCTCCGAGGCAATCGCTGATGCACTCGTCGCCTCCGGAGTGGAAATTGTATTTGGTTACACGGGTGGGTCGGTCCCTTCACTCACGCAGAGTCTGTTTTCGCGGGGATTGGCTGATTTCGGGGGCCGGACTGAAATCACCGCTGCCTGGATGTCTTACGGATATAACCGGGTAAAGCGGCGGGCGGCATCGGCCGTGGTGAGCTGGGTCGTCGGTGCCCTGCACACTGCTCCCGTCGTTTACGCCGCGAAGCAGGACGGCACTCCATTGCTGCTTATGGCTATGAACAACCCACCTGCCCTCGAAGCTCGCGACATGTTGCAGGATGCAGTGGAGCTCTATCCAGCGTTGAAGCCGCTCTCGAAGTACATCAAAAAGGTTACCGACGCGGCTGATCTTCCCGTCATCGTCCGTCAGGCGGTAAAAGAAGCCAGCACGGGACGGTTCGGCCCGGCGGTTCTCGATCTTGCTCAGACAGCGATGTTCCAGACCACCACCATGAAGGTCGAGAAGCTGGAGTTCCCGAGTCCCTCTGCCGCGCAGGAGGAGGATGTAGTACGTATCTGGAAGCTTCTGCAGAACGCAGAGCGCCCGGTAATTTACATTGGGGCGGGTGTGCACGTATCCGATGCCGCTGACGAGCTGAGGGAATTGGCCGAACTTCTTGGAGTGCCGGTTGTATCCACCTCCTGGGGTGGCCGCGGGGTTCTCCCGGACGACCACGAGCTCTATGCCGGGGCATCGGGCAACTTCGGTTGGCGCTCCGGAAACGACGCGCTACAGCACTCCGACTTGTGGCTCGCCATCGGCACTTCCTTCACTCAGATGAGCACCGGATCCTGGACCCTCGAGAAGCCGACCGACGTCATCCACGTCGACTCCGACCCACGCGAAATCGCTAAGATTTTTCAGCCCACTGTCGGCGTGGTCGCCGATGCGAAGGTCTTCATCAAGCAGTTGCTGACCTATGCCCGGCAGCAGGCCAACGACGAACTGTCGTCTAGCCTGATCCCGTGGAGGGCCCAGGTAACTGCGTCTAAGAGCGAATGGCTAACGGAGATGGACGCTTGGTTCGACGGCACCGAGGTGCCCATCAACCAGTACTTCCTCATCCGCACACTATCTGAGCAGCTGCCTGAGGATACCTTGGTCGTGGCGGACTCCGGCGGCAACGCGTTCGCCATGTACCGAGCGTTCCAGTACAAAACCGTGACCCCGCTGGCGACCGGCGGGCGCTACATGTCCCTTGGGGCGAGTCTTCCAGTCGCCATCGGCGCGAAGCTCGCCGCCCCCGAGCGAACCGTCGTTAGCTACCACGGCGACGGGGGCTTTTACTACGACCTCGTGGAGCTCTCGAACTTGGCCGAGCACGGCCTCAAGGTCATCGTCATAATCGACAATAACGGATGCCTGCTGGCCAACCGCGCCTCAGCGAAGGCAATGGGCATCGACAACCCATGGGTCGACCTGCCAGACACCGACTTTGTAACCGTGGCCCGTGGCCTCGGAGTCGAAGGAGAGCGGGTCGATACGCCGGATCAACTGATCCCCGCTATCCAGAGGGCGCTTGCATCCGAAGGCAGCTACGTCCTCGACGTGCGCACGGAGCCCGGTCTACGCATCGTCCGTGCGCTGACCAACGTTATCCCGATCGTCGGCGACAGGACGCCCAAGTCTGGCCACCTGGCCGAGGTGATCGAAGGATCCTGGCCCAGTTAATCCCGGCAGCCGGCGCTGGCTGCGGACGTTCGTAGATCCGCAGCCAGCCCGTCCCTCTACCGAATCGAGAATTATCCATGACCTGGTCAATGTCATACACCACCCATCTCGGATATTTACCGCCCGATTTTCGGCCGCAGTTCTCGGCCACTACCGGATCGACTGCTCTGGTGCCAAACATCGAGTACGCCGCCCGGCTCGGCCTGTCTGGCGTGCTCTACCCTTGGGCGGCAGAACGACCCCCCGAAGAAGTTCGAGAGGTCCGACAAGCACTTTCCTCCAATGACCTCGCTTGCAGCTGCATCGTCGCGGTTCCCCTTCAGTCGACATTCGGGGGGCCCTGGACCAGCGGAACTGCCGACGGAAAGGCGGCACTCGGACGCCATGTCGCCAAGGCCGCGAACGTGGCGGCCTCGCTCGGTTCGACGGTTCTCGCGGCCTTGATCACCGCGGATCCCGAACGGGATTCCGAGTCCCAACTCGACGACACCGCGTCAAACCTCAACGCCATGGCGAGCATCGCCGCCGACCACGGGATGACCCTCGCTATTGAGCCGATGGTCGCCCTGCCCGGCATGCTGACAACGACCACAGGGGACACCGTTCGGCTGATTGAACGAGCTGACCACCCTGCGCTTGGGCTCATCTTCGACACCGCACACGTCGCCGCTATGGACGGAGACATCCTTCGAGCCTACGCAGCCTGTGCCGAGCATGTCGCCCTCCTCCAACTCGTAGATGCCCCGGGACGCATCGAGCCCGGCGCAGGGACTCTACCCTTGGTCGAGCTGGCGGCCAACGCCATCGCCCGCGGCTATACAGGTCTAGTTGACTTCGAACATGAGTGGTTGGCTCCGGACGAGACTGGGGAGGTAGCTGGGCTGGCCCGCCTGCGCGCATTCGACGAGAAAGTCCGGCACACCGCATCGAAGCTCCCCACCGAGAGAGCCAGCACTACCTCACTATCAACACCGTGAGGATCAAGGCCGATCGGGACAGGTGCTTGGATCCTGGCACTCGAGGCGTGTCTGCAGAGAAGATTGGTGCACTTATCGCTAGCCCACCTCTGGAAGGTTCAACCCTGAGCGTAAAGCTCAGAACGTGTTCCACATAACGGAGATGGTGATTCCCTCAAATAACCACTGAATACTTGACCCTCTCCCCTTGCAGGTCGCCCGGCACCCAGAGCCAAGCATCTAAGAGGTGAAGTAGTAGTGCAAGTAGTCCGGTGAGCAACCCCTATTCCCCCAAGAAACAAAGGTTGAACATACATGCATGGTTTACAGGACAAGGTCATCGTCGTCGCCGGTGGCGCCAACGGGCTCGGTGCAGCAACCGCCGAACGCCTTGGTAAAGAGGGGGCACGCGTCCTCGTTGGCGACCTTGACGGCGACGGCGCCGCCAGGACAACGAAATCTATCATCGACGCGGGCGGTATCGCCGAGGCGTTTGCCTTCGACATCGCCGACGAGGAGTCATGCAGGGATCTCATGACGGCTGCCACGGACCGCTGGGATCGTATTGACGGCCTTTACAACGTTGCCGCCGATCTCTCACCGGGGAATCTTGGACGGGACAGTGACGTCGTGTCGCTACCACTTGACGTCCTAAAACACACGATCGAGGTGAATCTGTTTGGCTACTTCAACACGAGCCGACATGCAATCCCAGCCATGCTCGATTCGGGTGGTGGCAGCATCGTTCACATGACCTCCGGGGTCGTCCTAGGTCTTCCAATGTTTGCCGCCTACGGTGCTTCCAAGGGCGGAATTATCGCGCTGAGTCGACACATCGCAGCACGATGGGGAAAGGACGGAATCCGCTCCAATGCCGTCGATCCTGGAATCACTCTCACGGAAAACCAGATGGCTTCCGTACCAGAGGAACTGCGAGATTCGATATTACCGACGGTACGCGCACCGCGATACGGCGAGCCGGCCGAGATCGCGGCCATGGTCGCTTTCCTCTTTTCCGACGAAACTCAGTGGATCAACGGCCAGACCTACGCCGTCAGCAGCATGGCTGGCGCCCACTGACCTGCTTCCCATCCCCTAACACCACGCCATCCGACCCGGAGAAGCACCGCATTGGGCCGTTCCTATTTAGGGAAACCGATCCAGACAGCCGGTGGAGTCTTCTTCGCCGGGACTCGCGATACCGACCAGCGCCAGGTCGTCGACCGTAGGCCTCCGGAGTTGGAGGTCAATGAGGGTGTCCAACGCTGTCACACGAAAGATTCTCCCCCAACTTGAGATGAGGAAATGATGAAAGTAGTCGTCGATTATGAAAAGTGCAACGGGTATGGCACGTGCAGTTTTGTAGCACCGGCGGTCTTTGACCTAGATGCCAAAGGAAAAATACTTCTTCTACAAGAAGAAATCAGTGACACCTTGCAGTCGGACGTCGCGCAGGCCGTACGTGAGTGTCCTGAGCAGGCCCTTTCCCTGGAGGCATGATGGCTTCGCCCGATCGCATTGTCGTCGTGGGTGCCTCGATTGCAGGCGCTAGAACGGTACAGGGACTGCGCGACAAGGGATTCGATGGCAAGTTAATTTTAGTCGGAGCCGAACCACATCTGCCGTACAACCGGCCGCCTTTGTCGAAGGGGTTGCTGGGCGGAACCGTGGCTGCAGCCGACCTGATGGTGCTCACCACTGAGCGGTTCGAAGGACTCGATGTCGATCTACGACTGGGGCAACGCGCCGAGTCACTCGATCCGTCCCTCAAGGAAATCGCCCTCGAAGACGGCTCCACCATCGCTTACGACAAACTGGTGATCGCAACGGGCGTGGCTCCGCGTCTACCCGAGGAGTGGCGTGGTCTCCGTGGTGTCCACACACTCCGAACCCTGGACGACAGTTTGGCGTTGAGGCGAGACCTGTCGAGTTCTGCGCGAGTCGTCATCGTCGGGGGCGGGTTCATCGGCTGCGAAGTCGCCGCCACTGCCCGCAGTATGGGCTGCGACGTATCCATAGTCGAGCCACTCGAGGCACCGATGGCCCGTGCGCTAGGACCGAACATTTCCTCGGAGTTGGCCTCTATACACCTTGACGCCGGAGTCCGCCTCTATTGTAACCAGAGCGTCGAGAGCATCGACGGAGCCCAGCGAGTCGAGCGAGTAAGGCTGCGCGGTGGCGAGACGATCGATGCTGATGTCGTCGTCGTGGGCATCGGGACGCGTCCGGAGACGGGATGGCTTGTCGGCTCGGGGATGGACCTCCACGATGGAATCGTGTGTGATCAGCGGGGCCGTACCTCCGTGCCTGATGTTTTCGCTGCAGGCGACGTTGCGCGCTGGTTTGACCCGGTGTCGGGTAGTCACACGCGTGTCGAACATTGGACGAGTGCCTCAGAGCAAGCCGATTTTGTGGCAGGAGCGCTTCTTGACACGCCCTCTAGCGGCGCCTTCGCTTCGGTGCCTTACGTCTGGTCCGAGCAGCACGGCGTCAAGATCGAAATCGTCGGCCGGGTGCAACCAGATGACAATGTCCGCGTCGTCGAAGGAAGCATCGCTGACCGGAAGTATCTTGCACATTTCGAGCGCGACGGCATCGTGAGCGGGGCGCTGGCCGTAAACGCTTCGCGAAGCCTTCTCCAGGTGAGACGGCTTCTCGCCGACAGGGCGCGCTCAGTCATCCTCAAGGAAGCAAACCAGTTCGCCAACTGAATCAGTCGCCATAGAAATCCAGGAGAAATCCCATGCCAACCTTGAATAATCTGTCCGAGAACGAGAAAAGCGCACCAGCTACGAAACCGTTGGCGCAACTTCTCGCCACCGTCAATAACGATCTGGCAGCCGGGATGCTCTCGCCGCAGGTGATGAACGACCCGGACGTCCACGCAGCTGAACTTGATAGAATCTTCACCCGTTGCTGGGTTTACGTCGGTCACGTATCAGAAATACCTGAGCCGGGTGATTACCTGCTGCGTTACGTCGGCGAAGACCAGTTCATCCTCGCTCGCGACGAGAACGGCGAGTTCCAGCTGATGCTCAACCACTGCGCTCACCGCGGCGCACCGGTATGCCGCGCTGAGAAGGGCAACGCTTCGCACTTCCGATGCCCTTATCACGGTTGGATCTACAAGAATACCGGTCAATGGAACGGTGCGCCGGCGCGTGCGCGCGCCTATCGCAAACTCGAACCGGAGAAGTGGGGACTTCAGAAGGCACCACATATTGACACGTACCACGGACTGATCTTCGCCTGTCTCGATCCTGATGCCGTCTCGTTGCGAGAGTACCTCGGCGACATGGCTTGGTACCTCGATATGACATTCGGTCTGCACGAGCGAGGCATGGAAGTCGCAGGTGAGGTGCAACGGTGGATTGTGCCCGGAAACTGGAAGTCCGGTGGCGACAATTTCTCGGGCGATGGTTACCACATCACGACCGCCCATGCCTCGACTCAAGAGATCGGTGTCGCCGGCGATCTGCAAGCCGCTGTCGCCGGCGTCAAGCTCGTTGAGCTGGAGAACGGCCACGGGGTGTTGGTGGGAGAGGCGACAGGGCTTCCCGGCCTCGGCGCCCTTGACTACCCGCTTGAGGTAGCAGAGACGTTTGACCTGGACCGGCTCACCGACGACCAACGCAAATTCGCCGAACAGTACAGCATGATCGGATTCAACGTCTTCCCAAATCTTTCCATGGTGCAGACGCTCGCCCCAGGGGAGCGCGACGGTGAGTTTATCCGTTACATGTCGCTCCGACAGTGGCAGCCACAGGGACCGGCAGAGTTCGAGGTGTGGTCGTGGCCGATGGTCGTTGCTGCAGCGCACCAGTCGGACAAAGACGCTTCGCAGGGGGCATCCGTTCAGAATTTTGGTGCCGCCGGGTTATTCGAGCAAGACGACACTGTGGCGTGGAGCGGTGGCCCGGGGGTCGGCAGTTCCCCGTTCGCTCGACGCTTCATGAAACTCAACTACCAGATGGGGCTTAATGGAATGAGTGACCATGAGGTCGTTTCTGACTGGCCTGGCCCTGGCCTGGCGCGCACGACGGGATACGGGGAATTCAACCAGCGCGCGTTCTGGCAGCACTGGCGCGACGTACTGGCCGACGAACACTGAAACGACGGGATCAATCATGAACATCGAGACAGTGGAAAACTCTACTGACCTTCACAAGGAGTTTTCCTGTGCACAATTCCTCTTCTTAGAGGCCGAACTCCTGGACAATAACGATTATTCGGGCTGGTTCGAGCGCTGCATATCAACCGACATTGAATATGTCATCCCAATTCGCCTCACTAGGCAGCGCGGCGTATCAGAATTCAGTACAAACGGTTTCCACGTGAATGATCGTTACAGAGGTATCAAATTGCGCGTGGACCGCATGCGTACGGAGCATGCTTGGGCCGAGGATCCCCCTTCCCGTACAAAACGATTCGTTACCAACATCCGTGTGGCCGAAATCGATGGGAACGAGGTGACCGTGAAGAGCAATTTGCTGGTTCACAGGTCGCAATGGGATACGCACAAGTACGATCTCCTGGCCGCCGGCCGTGAGGACCGACTTCGCCTCGAGAGCGGTCAATGGCGACTGGTGCAACGTACGGTCTATCTCAACCATACGATTTTGCCGACCGCTAATCTCGGGATTATCCTGTGACAGCAACAGACGCCCCGGGGGACGACTGTGCGGAGCAGTCGATCGTCATATCGAACGAGTTCGCCGAAATTCTGGTCCGGAAGGTGCACACCCGCAACGGCGAAAGGCTCAAGATCGAGAGCCGCCGCCGCGGCCACGAGATACTCCTTGACTCCTTGCAGTTGGAGGGACTCACTTGGCAGCCCAAAGAAGTCTTTTCCGGATTTCTTCGCTCCTCAGTAGGACGCGGCGATGATGACGGATAGGTAGAGCACCGGGGTTGACCCAGCCGGGGATCTGAAGTCACGGTGGACGTCAAACGCGCGATCGTGAGTGGCCGTGCAGACGAAACGGCGGAATGGGCAACTCTTTCGCCCCGCATATGGCGACGTCGACACCAACTTGCGGGCTCCAAACGAGGTCCGGACCGATGGATAGAGGGATGTGCCGACCGATGTCTGAATCTGAATTCGCTCCTACCCAGCTGCGGCTTTCATGCCGAGTGGTCCGGCCTGGTGGCACGACTGAGTATGTCGAGCTCGGCCGACGCGTCCAAGGCGTCATCCCTGGTTGTCCACTAATTCCACGAGAACCTGTATAAACACATCGATGACCTCGGCGATTTGTAGTTCGTCCTCTTCGGGATATTCCCGCGTGACCGTATCGATGTAGCCAGCCCAACCCTAAGCGCCGTGCGCATCCGAGTCGGGGATCTGTCGAACAATCTAAGCCCGCGGCGAATCAAATAGCGCCTCACGCCGCGCTTCGTGTCACAGCGTCATCCCCTCGCGTCGGTATTTGATTCCCGCGTGACCGTATCGATGTAGCCAGCCCAACCCTAAGCGCCGTGCGCATCCGAGTCGGGGATCTGTCGAACAATCTAAGCCCGCGGCGAATCAAATAGCGCCTCACGCCGCGCTTCGTGTCACAGGGTCATCCCCTCGGCGTCGGTATTTCAGGCATCCGCATCGGGCCGCAACCGCTGCGGATGCCTGCGCACGTACTCGAAATGCCTCGACAGATACCCCGCACCCGTCCCCATGGCGCCACCACCGTGTTCCAGGGGGAACCAAACGCTGCGAGCTCAGTCCGCGCCTGCTGGATCGCCGCAACGAACAGTCCCCTCCTGCCACCAAAATGGTACGAAAGGAGCATTTTCATATGGCTTGACCGAAAACCAGTCCAGGGTCGCCTCCATCAGCGCACGCGGCGGGTCCACATGTGGCTTGTACCGGGCTTTCAGGAGACGGCTTCCCAGCTGTGGTGTGAACAGAAGTGGACTTCGCCGTGCCCACAGCCCAGCCGGACCAAATCCTGTGCCCGCCAAGCCTGAACCGTCAAATTGATGGAGGCCGCCACACCCACTGGATGGCCAAGACCTCCACTCTGCTGCACCGGGGCCTACCTGCTCAAGGAAGTAATCCGGTTGGTCTTCCTGCTCCGACCCATCGAAGCACCCAAGTTGCAACGCTGCGTCATGCGATACCAGGAAATCGATTCTTGCTCCCATCGAACACGGCTGTCCAACCGACGCATCGACTTCTGCGCGGAGCGGACAAGATCACGGTCTGCTTCCTGATCTGCTGAGGGAATTCTTACCCCGGTGACCTCACCCAGCTTCAGCAGCCGAGCCGGATGGCTGCATATTCCGCGTCGGTTCAACCCGGTCGCCGGACAGGCGCTGCGCCGTGAAGCAGGACGGCACTCCATTGCTGCTCATGGCTATGAACAACCCACCTGCCCTAGCACAATCGCATTTCCTTGCTGGACCCAGTACGTTGGACTCAGTCATTCATTGGAACGCTAGGCCTTACGCTTCGCGGAATCCCCGTCGGGGCGATCTCTGGCTGTGCAAATGTTTTCGCTGACCATAGCTGCGGATCGCATTCGATTGTTGCTTGAACGGAGAGCACCGTGAGGAACCTATACGGGGTTGATCTTAACCTGCTCGTAGCTTTGGAGGCGCTGCTGAACGAGCGCAACGTGACACGTGCGGGTGAACAGTTGGGCGTGAGCCAATCCGCGATGAGCAACACGCTCGGACGGTTGCGGCGTTTGCTTGATGACGACATTCTTATCAGGGTCGGACGAGAGTGGCAGGTGACTCCTCGGGCAGCTTCCCTGCAGGAGCCGCTGTCTCGTATGCTCGCTATCACCCGGGAGGAAGTCCTCGGTCATCTTCCTTTCGATGCGGCCTCCTCGCGGAGACGTTTCCGTATCGCCACGGCTAACGCAGCCGCAGTATTGCTTGTCGCTCCCCTGGTAACTCGCCTGATGCGCGAAGCGCCAGGGGTAGTCATTCAGATTGAACCCATCGGGCAACCCCGAAACGAGCTCGTGGAGCGCCAAGGCATTGATTTGGTTTTGCTTCCTGACACGTTTGGCATCACCCACCCCAACCAGCAGGTCCTTTCACTGGAATGGACGTGCGTTGTTGACCGCGACCACCCATTCGTGGGCTATCGGTTTGACGCTGACTCATTCAAGAAGTTTCCGCACGTGGTGTATGAGCATCATGGGATGGCAACTAATGCCCATTCCTCCATCATTGCCGCAGGCCTTGGGAATGATCAGGTCATTGTCGACGATTTCGTTGTGATTCCCTTTTTGATTCGAAGAAACAGCCTGGTGGGCCTGCTCCAGGACAAGCTCGCTGAAGAGTTCACTCGTGACGGCAATTTCAGGACTGTCGCTCCACCTCTTGAATTGCCCTCCGTGCGCATGCACATGTACTGGCATGCCCGCAACGACAAGGACCCAGGCAATCGATGGTTGAGATCGCGGTTCCTTGAGATCGGCAATGAAATCATGAACCCTTCCGCCTAAAAGGCGCCCGACAGGGTGAGGCTGAGTCTGGGAGGGGTTATCAGAGAGCACTTGGTATCTGTTCCAGCCATGGTTGGCATTCACACAAACCGTTGGTGCTGCTGGTCCTCTTTGAAATAGTTTAAAGATATCGAAGTGGAGTGCCGTCTTCTGGCGACGCCGGTATATCGATGTCCCGACGATCCAAACGCTGATAAGCGCATTAACCGGATATTGTCCGGAGGAGCCAACTATGCCATTTTCTACCAAGGCTGGTATTTTCACAGCCACCGATGAACAACTGATTGCTGCCCTAGAGGACGCGGACTTGCCTTCGTTGATTCCTGCTCTGGCACATCTCACCGGGGACCTAAGCTTAGGAGCACCGCTATGAAACTGGCTGTACTTGACGGTGACCGTGCCGTCGTGGTGATTGACTCGGTCGTGTACGACGTCACCGATCAGCTGCCCACTCGCGCAGGCCGGCACGGCGGGCCTTGGCTTCCCTGGCTGGAGGAGGGCGGAACCGTGGAGCAACTGCAGCAGCTCGATCTTTCGTCCTGCCCCCAGCAACCCCTGGATGACGTCCAGCTCAAGGCACCGCTGTCGCGGCCGGGGAAGATCGTAGCCGCCCCGGTGAACTACCTTGATCACAAGGTAGAGATGTCCGAGCAGAAGACCATTGCCGAGTACGGTGTCTTCCTCAAAGCTAATACCTCCGTCATCGGCCCCGGGGAACAGATCAAGCTGCCCTACACCGACAAGCGCACCGACCAAGAGGGAGAGCTGGCCATCGTGATCGGGCGCAAGGCCCGACACATCGGAGTGGACGAAGCCTTGGACTACGTCTTTGGCTACACCGGAGTTCTGGACATCACCGTGCGATCCACCGAGGACCGCTCCACCCGCAAATCCTTCGACACCTTTACCCCGTTAGGGCCTTGGATTGTCACCTCGGACGAAGTCGGTAACGCCGACTGCCTCTCGTTGCAATGCTGGGTGGACGGGGATCTCCGGCAGGACACAAACACGTCAGAGTTGATCTTCGACGTCGCCGCCCTAGTGGCCTACGCCAGCTCCGTTATGACCCTACACCCAGGCGACGTCATCGCCACGGGCACGCCTGCTGGAGTAGGCCCGCTCCAGGACGGCTCCCCCGTACGGCTCACAATCGAGAACATCGGCACGCTTGAGGTGACGGCAACCGCAGACAAAGCTATCGCCTACGCCGACAGGCCAGGCGCGCGCCAGGAGGTACGAATTCTTCAGGACGGCTAAAAGCAGGAACCGTAGACCTCCAGTGGCCCAAAGAAGCAGCAGCATATGGGCCTGTAGTTAGTCTTCTTGGCCTTTGCTCCTTTGCGCGGCAGTTGTCCTGGTGCTGCCCCTTTGCGGGACGGCAACGCTGACCATTGCTCCTGGCGGGTGACCATTCCTCGCGCTTATGGCCGGAAGAGAGTCCCGGCGCCCATCCCCTTCTGAAAGGACGACAATCCATGACACAGCACGACGTGACCGAAGCGCCCCTTGACGCCACCGAAGGCCAGCCCGAGCCCAGCGAAGCCCTGGATCAGCTCTATGCCGACTTCACTCGCAATTCCATGGCACCCCTGTGGACTCAGACCAATGACCTGATGCCCCTGGCCCCGCAGCCGTCAGCGGTGCCGTTCGTGTGGAAGTGGTCCGAACTGCTCAGCGTCGCCCAGCGCGCCGGGGACCTTGTGCCCGTCGGACGCGGCGGAGAACGACGGGCGATCGGACTAGCCAACCCCGGGCTTGCTCCCACCGCCTACGCCACTCCCACCTTATGGTGCGCCATCCAGTGGCTCGGGCCGCACGAGACCGCTCCCGAACATCGCCATGCCCAGAACGCCTTCCGCTTCGTCGTCGAAGGCGAAGGTGTTTGGACCGTGGTTAACGGCGATCCCGTGGCTATGCGTCGAGGCGACCTGCTCTTGACCCCCGGGTGGAACTTTCACGGCCACCACAATGACACCGACCGGCCAATGGCGTGGATCGACGGACTCGACGTTCCTTTCGCCCACGACATGGACCTAGGATTCTTTGAGTTCGGCTCTGAGCGGGTCACCGATGAGGCCTCCCCGGAAATCTCCCGCTCAGAACGACTGTGGGCCCACCCGGGGCTGACCCCGCTGGTGTCCCAGCAAGAACACGTCTCGACGCCGATCGCCGCCTACAGGTGGGAGCACACCGACCGCGCTCTGACCGAGCAGTTGACGCTCGAGGACGAAGGCCACCCAGCCACTGTTGAGCCGGGCCATGCCGCGGTTAAATACACCAATCCCACCAATGGCGGAGACGTGTTGCCCACCATCCGCTGCGAGTTCCACCGTTTGCGTGCAAGAACCGCCACGGCCACCCGTCAAGAGGTGGGATCCTCCATCTGGCAGGTCTTCGACGGCGAGGGAACGGTCGTTCTCAACGGTAAACCGCGCCAGATCGTCCGGGGCGATGTTTTTGTGGTTCCCTCTTGGGTGTCGTGGTCCCTCCAGGCCGAAGGCCAGTTGGACTTATTCCGCTACTCCGACGCGCCCATCGTGGAGCGGCTGCATTTCCAGCGCACGTACCTCCCGGAGGCCGGGCGCTTCCTGCACGGCAGCCGCGGCTGAAGGACCTGGTCACGGTCTCCCCGCGGTCAAGAGACCAGCGTGCTGATCGTCATGTAAGCCGCTGACCCGACAATCGTAAGTACAGCCAGAGAAGGCTGAACGCAATCTCATTGAGAGCAGAAAACTGATGAAAGCTGCACGACTGCATACTGCGAATTCCGATTTTGTGCTGGACGACGTTCCGGTACCTGAACCCGGCCCTGGGCAGGTCCGTATTCGGATCGCGGGCGCAGGGGCATGCCATTCCGATCTGCATATCAAAACGGGTGAGGTGCAAGGGGTTGCGCTGCCGCACACTCTTGGCCATGAAAATGCCGGGTGGGTCGATGCCTTCGGCCCGGGCACCGAAGGCCAGGGCTTTGAGCTCGGTGACGCCGTGGTGGTCTTCGGCGGGTGGGGCTGCGGGCACTGCCGCGTCTGTCTCGGCGGCCAGGAACAGCTCTGCGATACCTTCCTCTGGGGCGGCATGGGCCCGGAAGGGGGATATGCGGAGTACATGGTCGTGCCCTCTATTCGCCAACTGCTGCCGTCGGGTGGCTTGGACCCTGTGGACGCGGCGACGCTGACCGACGCGGCGCTCACGCCGTATTCCGCGGTCAAGAAGACACTTCCCTATCTCGTACCCGGTACGAGCGCGGTTCTGATCGGTGCTGGCGGGCTGGGCCAGTACGGCGTGCAATTCCTTAAGCTCCTGTCCCCGGCAACGGTGATCGTGGTCGAGACTGACGCCAGGAAACGGGACCTTGCCCTGCAACTCGGTGCGGATGTCGTCGTAGACCCGAGCAGTGATGATGCGGTCGGAAAGATCATGGATGCGACGGCGGGACAGGGCGCGGCAGCAGTGCTGGACTTTGTCGGGATCGACGCGACGATGACCATGGGTACTGCAGTGGTCGGGAGACTGGGTCTCTTCGTCCTCGTGGGGCTGGCCGGAGGTTCCGTCCCCTTCTCCTTCTTTGGGATCGCTCCAGGGGCGACACTCACGAAGAGCAACTGGGGATCACGGAATGAACTCGAGGAGGTGCTGTCGATGGCGGCTCGGGGAGCGCTGGTCTCGCATATTGAGCGCTTCCCGTTAGAGGAGATCAATGACGTCTTCGCACGCCTAGAGGCCGGCAAGATCCTCGGCCGAGCGGTGCTGGTCCCTGGTGGGAATGCTCCCGGGTGATCCCTTGCCACGTCAGCAGTAGCGCCGGTGATAAGGCCGGGATTCGTCATTTTCGTCAAGGGGCTGGTCATCTATCGTAATGCCGGCTGGAAGTCCTCGGGCATCGCGTGTCACGGACTCCTTTACACGGAGCTTCATTGAATTCAGACGCGTGGAACTCGAACGCGCTGTCCAGTTCGGCCCCTTCCTCGATGACCACCAAACTAACTTGGCGCGCGACCAAGCTATCGCGCAGACCAATATGACATCGACCTCGACCGACGACCGTGCGAGGTCGGTATCAGCTGCAGTGGCATACTTTTCGACTTCCTCGAGCGCCGCAATGGCCGCTGAGGAGCAGTGCGCCGCTACGCGGTCTACGGGATGGACAGCATCTTAATACGCCTGATGCATCTGGGCGGGTCAGAGCCGCTGAGGCGCCTACCTATTGCTGTCGCGGTACGCATCCGGTTCGGTTATGCATCACAAGTGTGCGGTGCCTTCATCGCACACGTCGCTGACTGAGGGGGCCTGCTGGAATACCGCTCCACGTCCAAAGCGCCTACCGGTTCCGGTTCAAATGCGTGCGTGAAAAGGGATTTGTGGAGGCGGGGCCGGTCGCATCCCAGGAACAAGTGGGATGCTCCCTTGCGCCTAAAATTGCTTCGCAAGTGACGGACTCGTGTCGATAAGGGTCCCAAGATGCGCATCATTGCCTGGCACTGGCGAGAGGAATTGAGCCTAAAGTGCCAAGGGAAACCTGACTCCCGTGCGGACCTATTTGAGAAAATACCCAGCGATCACGCCCAAGTTATCAGCAGGAGTGGGTTGGCTTGTGTCCTGGCTTGGCCTAAGACGCAAAGGAGCTTGGGATTTAATTAGGCAGGGCAGGCCCTAATCAGACTCGGAAAATTCACTTGGCAAGAGGTTTCTGCTTCAAATCCAGCGCGGAGCAACCGGATGATCGCGCCGGCTGGAGCTTATGCCGTCGCGGCTGCGTCCTAGGGCCCAGCCGGTAAGTGCCGGCAGGGTGCCTGAGACGATTTCAGGGTCAACGGCGTCAAAGTCGCCCCATTCCGAAGTGTTCGGCCTCGTGGTGCTAGGGGTTCCGGTGATTATCAAGCGCAAGCCTCTATCCTGGCCGCGGGCCCTCCAGGTCGCGGCGACGTCGGTCAGAAGCCGCTCGTTGACGTGGACCGGGAAGTCGGCGAATGAGGCGCCGCTATCCAGGTCCACGGTGTGAACCAAGATTTCGCGGGTGCGCATCCAGACCGTTTCCGAGGCCGTAACGGCGCGCCCATGGGCAGTTTTGACCTCGCGGGCCCAAACCGGGGGCGGAGTGTCGCGCCAGGTGACGTCAAGTGTTATAGCCGCGTGTTCGTGCAGGTGGCGCAGGGCGTGCACAGGCAGCGTGGCCCCGGCCTCGATCTCCTCGTCCCGAGCCTCGGGCGATGAATACATCGGGGTTTCCACGCCCGTGTTGGCCCACTCGACAAGCCGAGTGAGCGCCCGGGCGTTATAGCCGACGTGGGCCACGATGTGCCTGCGACTCCAGCCGGGCAACAATGAGGGGCCGTCAAGCTCAGAGTCAGCGAGGATGGCCAAGTGGCGGCTGAAGAATGCGGTCCCACGGCGGACCGTAAGCAGTTCAGTCAACAGGGTATGGTCGTCGGTCAGGTCTTGGCGCGCAGCCATAAAGGGTCTCCTAGGATAAGTTGAGGCGCGGCCCAACCGTTGGGGCTAGACAGGGCCGTGCGGTAGGCGCGGCCCGAGCTCTGGGGAAAAGGCCGGAGCGCGCGGACTTACTGCAAAGTAGTGCAAGTATCTAAACGGCCGAGCTTACGGTGTCGACGGCCCGGTTGACCAAGGTACCGATGCCCTCGATGCTGGTTTCCAAAGTCTGCCCCTCGGTGATGTACATCTCGGGGGTCCGAGCGCGTCCCACCCCGCCCGGGGTGCCGGTGATGATGACATCGCCCGGGTTCAATGTGATCATTGTGGAGATGTATGAGATGAGGAACTCCGGTCGGAAGAGCAGGTCCCCGGTAGAGGCCTCCTGCATAACCTCCCCATCTAGGACGGTGCGGATAGTGCCGCCAGGGGCCCACTCATCCGTGGTGACCAGCACCGGACCCAGCGGGGTAGATTTTTCCCAGTTCTTGCCCTGCAGCCACTCCTTCGTACGGAACTGCCAGGTCCGCATGGATATGTCATTGCAGATGGAATAGCCGGCGATGTGCCTGGGCGCCTCCTCCTGGGGGATGCGGCGGCCGGCTTTGCCGATGATGACGGCCAGCTCTGCCTCCCAATCGATCGCTTTGTCCTCGGCCGGCAGTTCGAGCTGGTCGTTTGGGCCGATCAGCGTCTCCGGGTACTTGGAAAACAGCGTTGGGTACTGCGGCAGGTCCCGGCCCATTTCTAATATGTGCTTGCGGTAATTAAGTCCTACGCAAATGATCTTGCCCGGGGTGGTGACCACAGGGGCCAGGTCTGCGCCGACAACCGGGTGCACGGGTCCGGCCGCCGCATTAGCAACCGCTTTCCAGTTGGGGTCGCGGAGCAGCTCTGCGACGTCGGCGAAGCCGAGGATTTCGGTGTAAGTGTTCCCATCTTGGCGGACGGCGACGTTTCCTGTGGGGGTGCGTAGTGTGGTGAGGCGCATTAGTCGGTGCTTCCCTGGGTCTAGGTCTGGTTGAAGTTCAGGAACTCCTTGACCGGTCGCCTGCAGAACTGGAAGAGACCAATCCAGTCCAGCCCTCGGCGATGATCAAGTCAGCCATCTCCACAGCGCGGTATTGCCGTGAGCGGTCGAGGTGGGACGCATCGCGTCTCTTTTTTCCTGGAGCGCCGATCAGAGAGTCCTGTGGCCGCGGACATCAGACTGTGAGCTTGACCCGAGGCAAATAAAAATTTCGCGTTATCGGATGAGCTGCGAGTTCGTTTGCTGGCTTAGGAAAGGAGTAATCACCGCCATCAGTTCATCGACGTGGTCAATGTTAGGAGCGTGCTTGCAGTCCAGTTCGCTAGACTCACAGTTCGGTACAGCTGATTTTATTTTCTGCATCCATTCCGGTTTAAGGAGAGGATCGCGGGAACCTCCTATAAGCAGGATCGGAGTCGTGCTGTTGCTTAGAGCACTCGGCCACTCCTCATCGGACCGTGGAACTCGCAAAGTTTCCGGCAACGGAATCGTTGCTGCTTTAACTGCTCGATAGTGCCCGTTCTTTTGTGCTTCAGCAACTCTGAGGTCAACTTGAGCGGCGAAGTGCGGGCCGTCGTCGATTAGGAGACTGACAATCCTGGACAGGTCATTTTTGGTGCCATCCCAGCGGCCCAACTCACTTAGTGCCAGGTCGGTGCGCCAGGGTCCACCTGACCCGTTAACGCTTACAACAGACCGTATTTGGAAAATTTCTGCGTTCGACTGAGATTGTTGGGCTGCCGCACGCAGGGCTAGCGAGCCTCCAAAGGAGTTGCCCATCAGATGAATTGGTCCTTTTACATCTAGGGCTTTGAGGAGATCGAAGATGTGCCGGATCCGGAAATCGTAGGGTGATTCGCTTAAGAACACAGCCTTATCAGTGCCCCCGAAGCCAAGAAGATCGGGGGCTATCACGCGGTAGTCCTGCGTCAAGAGCGGAGCCAGGGCTCCCCAAGTTACAGGAGCGCTTCCTCCCCAAGCGCCATCGTGCAGTAGCACGAGTACAGGAGCGTCGTACCGACCGCCCTCAAAGTAGCGTGTACGAAAGGACCCGGCGAAGGCCCACTTTTCTTCCAGCGGCGGAGCCGTCACGCCACGACCTCCTTACAAGCATCGGATGCTTCTTGTCCGCTCCCGTCGGGAGTGGCATAGACATAGTCCTCTTCTCGGAAGTCCTTTGTGAGGCGCCAGTATTCGACGGTACTAAAGGGCCAGTTCTGTGATACCCGCCCCGATGAACTTTTGTACCAGTTGTTCACGCCTTCTATTCCCCACGCCATCTGCTCGTTGCCGCGGTCGATCCTCATGTTGTACTCGAGGAACGATTCGGATTTGGGCTCCAGGCTTCCCCGCTCCCTCGACGCCAGCGATGCGATGCATTTCATCACATGGTTCATCGCCAGTTCGGAAAACATGATGATGCTCCCGTTCAACACCAGGTTCGTATTCGGCCCATATAGGCAGAAAAAATTGGGGAAACCGGGAACCGTGATGCCTAAGAAAGCCCTAGGATCTTCACCCCACCACTCGCGAAGGTCCACTCCGTCGCGACCAACGATCTGCATTGGAGATAAGAATTTCGAGGCCTTGAAGCCGGTGCCGTAAATGATTACATTGACGTCAAGTTCGTCTCCGTTTTCAGTGATGATTCCCTTTTCCGTAATGCCTAGGATCTTGTCGCCTATGAGCGACACATTGTCCTTCTGCAGAGTCCGCGCCCAGCCGCCGTTATCACGCAGCATGCGCTTTGAATAAGGAGGATAATCCGGAATTACCTTTTGCAACAAGTCGGGCCGGTCAACGTACTGGGACGAAATGTGCTTTTCCAAGGCGTTTCGCAAATCGTAATTCTTCTGGGAAACTGAATCCTGCCGGCTCCACGCGGGGTCGACAACTGCGAACCGCCGCATCCCATCAACCGCGATCCAAAACTGATTGAAACGGAACCATCGATGGTAGTCAGGAATATTCTCAAAAAGCCATTTCAGTCCCGGACGCAATTCTTCATGATATGCAGGGGCCGGCAGGGCCCAGGGGGCAGTGCGTTGCATAACATAAAGGTGTTCTGTTCGCTCCGCGATTTCCGGGATGACCTGGTAGGAGCTCGCCCCAGTGCCTATGACCGCGACTCGTTTTCCGCTCAGGTCGACACTGTGATCCCAGCGTGCCGTGTGAAAAGAAGCTCCGCCGAATGTGTTCTTGCCAGAAAAGTTCGGGATAGACGGCTGGTTCAGTTGACCGACTGCGCTAATGACAGCGTTGGTTTCATAAGTCTGCTCCCCGCCGTCTTCAGAACGGGTCGTTACAGTCCAGCGGCAACGGGTTTCATCGTACTTCGCCGACACCACTTCAGTTCCAAAGAGGATTTTGTCATATAGCCCGAAGCGATCGGCAGCATTTTGGAAATAAGCATATATTGAATCGCGCGTGGAATATTGATGAGTCCAGTCGCTCTTCTGAGCGAAGGAGTAACTATAGGCAAAGTTATTTGTGTCAAGCCTGCATCCCGGGTAATTGTTCTCCAACCATACGCCCCCGACGTCAGTGTTTCGCTCGACAATGATAGTCGGAATACCACTTGCATGCAGGCGATGAGCTGCGAGTAGACCGGACATGCCCGCTCCAATGATCATCACGGAGAAGTCTTCTGGAATGTCGACTGGTACAGGGGAAGCGGGGGGAGCAGTGCTCTCTCCCAGTCCAAGTTCATGCAGCAGCAGGGACTCGTAGTCTTCTGCGACTTCACCCGTGATGAACCGGATAAGCTGACGCAACTGATCGATTTCATCGGTGCGTTCGCTAGCACTTTCCGAATTCCTGTGCATTTTGATGGACTGGGCCGCAAGTTCCCTGGCGAGTTGCTGCTCCTCGATTGAGAGACCACCCTGGGGTGCAAGGGCAGCTCCTTCCACATGAATTTTGGGACGCAGTTCCTCCCGGTGTATCAAGCTCATGTCCCCGGTGAGATGTGCCAGAGCAGGAATCAACGAAGGCAAGTCCGCGTCCTCTAGGGCAGCAATCAGTTGTTCATCGGTGGCTGTGAAAATACCAGCCTTGGTAGAAAATGGCATAGTTGGCTCCTCCGGACAATATCCGGTTAATGCGCTTATCAGCGTTTGGATCGTCGGGACATCGATATACCGGCGTCGCCAGAAGACGGCACTCCACTTCGATATCTTTAAACTATTTCAAAGAGGACCAGCAGCACCAACGGTTTGTGTGAATGCCAACCATGGCTGGAACAGATACCAAGTGCTCTCTGATAACCCCTCCCAGACTCAGCCTCACCCTGTCGGGCGCCTTTTAGGCGGAAGGGTTCATGATTTCATTGCCGATCTCAAGGAACCGCGATCTCAACCATCGATTGCCTGGGTCCTTGTCGTTGCGGGCATGCCAGTACATGTGCATGCGCACGGAGGGCAATTCAAGAGGTGGAGCGACAGTCCTGAAATTGCCGTCACGAGTGAACTCTTCAGCGAGCTTGTCCTGGAGCAGGCCCACCAGGCTGTTTCTTCGAATCAAAAAGGGAATCACAACGAAATCGTCGACAATGACCTGATCATTCCCAAGGCCTGCGGCAATGATGGAGGAATGGGCATTAGTTGCCATCCCATGATGCTCATACACCACGTGCGGAAACTTCTTGAATGAGTCAGCGTCAAACCGATAGCCCACGAATGGGTGGTCGCGGTCAACAACGCACGTCCATTCCAGTGAAAGGACCTGCTGGTTGGGGTGGGTGATGCCGTACGTGTCAGGAAGCAAAACCAAATCAATGCCTTGGCGCTCCACGAGCTCGTTTCGGGGTTGCCCGATGGGTTCAATCTGAATGACTACCCCTGGCGCTTCGCGCATCAGGCGAGTTACCAGGGGAGCGACAAGCAATACTGCGGCTGCGTTAGCCGTGGCGATACGGAAACGTCTCCGCGAGGAGGCCGCATCGAAAGGAAGATGACCGAGGACTTCCTCCCGGGTGATAGCGAGCATACGAGACAGCGGCTCCTGCAGGGAAGCTGCCCGAGGAGTCACCTGCCACTCTCGTCCGACCCTGATAAGAATGTCGTCATCAAGCAAACGCCGCAACCGTCCGAGCGTGTTGCTCATCGCGGATTGGCTCACGCCCAACTGTTCACCCGCACGTGTCACGTTGCGCTCGTTCAGCAGCGCCTCCAAAGCTACGAGCAGGTTAAGATCAACCCCGTATAGGTTCCTCACGGTGCTCTCCGTTCAAGCAACATCTGGGACTAGGTTCCAACAATTGAGCCGCACGTGCCGGATCTGATCATGCACTGCCGAAGGCCGCGTATATCCCAACACAACTCGGCAATAGCTATCCCACCTTCCGCTTACGCAAACGCCAGCAGCCGCGCTGACGAACGCCGTTTCTCATTGCCGTCGAGTTCACTTCATCCTTGCCGTTTCCGGTAGCTGTGCTGCCGCAGCCAGCCTGCACGCATTGGCAGCGGTTAATCCGCGAGGTTTGTCCGGGCCACACGGGTTATGAGCGGGCGACCGGATGTCCGAGCTGGAGCACCACGAATGCTTTCCTGCCCAATTTCTAGTTCCCTGCGCCTAGCCTTGCCTCAGGCGAGAAAGCCTCGGATTCGCAACGACAAGCCGGCCTACCAGTGCCCGCGGGTGTATCGACTCTCCTGGAAGTCGAGGAGTCACCTTTGTCGGTCTGAAAAGCGTCCTCAACAGATAATCGGATGACGGCGATCCCGCCCCTGGACGCACCCGCGGATGTGCGAGTTAAACATGGTGTCTTCTGCGCTTCCGGCAGATTGCAGCTGAGAACCAGAAACACACAATCGAACTTCCCGTCCTTTGCCCCGAGGTGCCTAAACACGACTCCCCACGTGGTCGGCCGATGCCACGGCATCAGACGCGTCAGAACGGAACCGCCGGGCGGTCAATTGAATCCACAACCGCCCGACGGGTGCACTTTTCCGTGCCCTAACTTATTCGCCTCTGGCCAGGACCTTTGGTAAATCGGGACCGCGAGGATAGTGGGAAGTACCCGATCACGGAACATTAATACGAGGACGGCTCCAGAACCAATCGCACACCCACCAAGCGAACATCACCGCACTCACAAGTCGTGGCCCGAATCCGGTCGGAACGCCGACATGCAGAAATGAAATGACTGTAACTAGGCGTTCCCGTGCTCAGGCTTGGGACTCGCCAAGACTATGTCTTCTCGGGCGTCACCCACCTCTGTAGCGTACGAAATCTTAGACAGAATCAGCACGCTGAACGCAGACACGATCACCATGACAGCCAAGTAGATCGCAATACCTTGGGAGGAGCCCGTCGCCGCGTAAATAGCAGTCGCGATCATAGGCGTCAGACCGCCGCCGAGAACAGAACCCATTTGAAATGACAGGGAAGAGCCTGTGTATCGTAAACGCACAGGGAATGACCCAGAAATGATCACCGCTTGCACACCCGCGGATAGGCCCATCGGTACCGTGAGAATCAAGAACGCCATGAAGGCGCCAGCAATTGTCACTGTGTCGAACAGCCAGAAGCATGCGAAGACCGCAACGGTGGAGAGAATCATAGAAATCGTAAATATACGAACGGCCCCGACCTTGTCCGCAATCTTTCCAGAAATGCCCACAAATAAGAGATAGAAAACGGACGCGATGATCAACAAAATGAGAAGTACTTGACGATCTAACCCGAGTTGTGCCCCATAGGAAAGAAGATACACAGAGAACAAGTAACCTAGCGCTGACGGGGCCAGTGAGACGCCCATGCCACAGAGCACACTCTTCCACCCTGTCTGCAAGACCTCCAAAACCGGCAGACGACGCGTTGTGGAAGCATTGCTTGGCTTTTCAAACTCCGGGCTTTCCTCAAGGTTCATACGAATGAACAAGGCAACAATTACCATAAGCGCGCTAAACAAGAACGGGATCCGCCAACCCCAGGCCGCGAAGTGTTCTGGTGCGAGAACGGAGCTAATAACCAGAAAAACCAGGTTTGCCAAGATGATGCCAGCTGGCATCCCCATCTGTGGGAACGAGGAATAGAAGCCGCGTTTGCCAGGCGGGGCATGCTCAGCCGCCATCAGGACGGCACCGCCCCACTCACCCCCCACACCGAGTCCCTGAATAAGCCGCAGCGTAACCAGCAGCACTGGCGCCGCGATCCCAATCTGGTCGAAGTTCGGCAATAGGGCAATCAAGAAGGTCCCGATGCCCATCAATAGGAGGGAGAAACGAGAGTCTGCTTGCGTCCTAGCCTGTCGCCGAAGTGCCCGAATAAAAGCCCGCCCACAGGGCGGGCAATAAATCCTGCTGCAAAGGTTCCGAAGGAGGCTATAAGTGCAGTTGTGGGAGATAGAGCGGGAAAAAATTGAGGACCGAATACAAAAGCTGCGGCAACTCCATAAATAAAGAAGTCGTACCACTCAATTGTTGTGCCCACGAATGTAGCAACGGCTACTTTTCGTGCGGTCGGTGACGCGGTTGGCGTAGTTCTTGCCATATCAAAAAGTCTCCTTGGTTCTTCCCGGCACACGTGGCGCATCCGGCCAAACAATTCGAGATGCCGGGCCGCCTTTAGCCACGGAATAACTTGGGCAGAAAACGTAACGCTTGTGCGGGGTGGACGGGTGTGATCTACGTCCTATATCTATTGAAGGTGAGTGCGCCTCGGGATACAAGCATTCTCGTGTGACAAGCGATGATGGCAGACATCACCCTCACGAATACAATTACACAGCGGCTCCCCGAACTGGCAATGAAGACCAAAAAACCGACAACAGCGCTTGCAGCGGCCAAAAACCTGAAGAATCGCGTCCGGCAGCACCCGAAAGGGGTCACGTTATCGATGACACCCGGACTTGCCGGCCACGTTGAACGGTTCGGCCACCGAGGGATTGGTGCACGAAGCCGGGATGATCGCCCGAGGAGAAGCACTTACGCTCGCCGAAGGACTCGTCGAGGCGCATATCGTTGACCCGCAGCTGACCTGCGCCGCGCGCCTCGTGAATGCGCAGAGATGTACCGGAAAGCGCCTAGGGAGTGTCTCCAATAAGTAACTTTGGGTCCGAGTGGATGGAAGGGCGTGAACAGTTCCGGCATTCAGTCAGGCGGTTTGGCGTCGGAAATCTAGTTGTTCCGTGTAGCCAAATGAGACTGTATCACTGAGGCTGACGACGAAGTGCCCGTCTCCGAGACGGCTCACCAGGATGCCGCGCGTCCGTTGCCGTTTGGCGCTCTCGATCATGCGGTCGACCGCCGCAGTAATGCAGTAGTCCATCGAGGATCTGTCGCGGACCTTGATTTCGATGGGTTCCACATGCTGCATGTTCATGACTTGCTTGCCTCCCTGGGTGGCACGGGTAGGGCCGTATAGCCCTGCGTTTTTTCGTACAGGGTTCGAGGTTCGACACCGTAGACTTCCAGCCAGAGAGCGTCCCCAGTAACGGCTACGTCCTTGACATACCCGGTGCGGATAATTTCGTCTCCTATCTGAACCTGGACCTGCCGTCCGGCCAAATCCTTCCAATCTGCATGGTCTCTCATGGAACCGCCTTTCGCATCGCCGTTCACTGTTTTGCTTGAGTCTGGGGCTCATGGCCCGGAAATTCCCTACTACCGGCCGGCCCGGCATTTGTGGTTCGAGCCAGGAACTCTCGTTGTCATTGTTGGGCAAGTCGCGCTCCATAGGCACAATCTAGCCAACGCCGAATTGGGATACAGCCGTAGGCCCAGCGAAGCCTTCCTCGACTTGGAACCGGCCCTGCGACTTCGGGAGAAGTTAGCGGTGCGCTGGCTACCCTTTCATGCGTTGCATGGCTCGAGGTCGAGCAGGAGGTTGCCGCCGTGCCGCCAAACCTTCATTCCATCCTCGCCCCGCTCCGGTCTGGCTTCGTCGGCGCGACCCTATGGGTTTGGCTCCGCTCCACACCGCCGGTGCTCTCTTTCAACGTCCAAGATCCTTTCGTCCGCGCCGCCGGTAGGCCTAGGCTGTGACGCCGGTCCTTTCGGCCGGGAATGCATTGGGACAATCAGAAGGTGACGTAGGGGGCATGGGCGAACAGCCCGCCGTCCACACACAGGTTCTGTCCCGTAATGTAGCGCGCGTCTTCTGATGCTAGGAATGCCACTGTCGCGGCTACGTCCTCGGGAGCACCAAGGTAATCAGTCAGAAGAGTGGGGCCCATGGTCGCGCCCAGCTCAGGCGCCATCTTGCGGATGGGTGGTGTCATGATTATGCCTGGGGAGATCGAGTTGGCGCGTATGTTTTGCCGACCATACTGCGTAGCGATGTATTGGGTCAGCGCGATGATCCCCGCTTTCGAGCTACCGTATGCAGTCTGGGCCATCTGTCCGGCCAGTGCCGAGCTGGACGCCGTGTTTATGATCACGCCGCCACCACTCAAGATCATGTGGGGAATCGCGTGCTTGGCGCCGGCGAAGTACGCACGGGAGTTCAGCGCCATCGCGGCGTCCCACGTCTCCAGCGAGGTGTCCAGGACGTTCGTGTCGCCCGGGCTTAACGCCCCGGCGTTATTGTGCAAGATGTCCAGTCTGCCGAAGTGCGCAACCACGGCCGCCACAAGGTCTGCGATCGAAGCCTCGTCCCTCGCATCATATGCAAACGCTGTTTCACTCCCGATCTCGTTGGCGACCTCACGCGCCCCGTTGACATTGATGTCAGCGACCGCAACGAGGGCACCTTCCTCCGTCAGCCGCCTCGCCGTGGCGGCACCGATTCCGGAGGCGCCACCGGTTACGATCGCTACCTTGTTTTTTAACCCACGCATGCTGAGCTCCTTTTTCAGTGAAATTATGTGACAACTAGGTCACTGCACGAGAGTGATTGTTCCCGTCGAACACCCATCGACACGGAGTCGCTTCGCGGGATAGGACTTCTATTTCGCCGACTCCCCCACCCTGACGCTCGCGAAACTGAAGCTCAGGCGCCACTATGAGCTACTGGCGCGACAGCCGTCGGCACCATGAGTCCGTTGAGAAGGGGTTGATGTTAACGCGTCTCATGGATATCAGGTTGGTGTCCTCGGCGGGTTTCCTTTTTGGTCAAGGGGATTGCCGCCGGGTTGGGCATCGCGGCAGGCGTGAGCCAGTGAGGTGCGTCAAGGTGGATGAGGATTGGCCTCGATGCCGCTGCTGGTGAACGGGCGGGCCTCCTCGGCGCCTTGCAGGACGCCGGGGAAGCCAGGGGCCTCAATCGTTGCTCGTTCTGGTACGTGGTCATCGGTTGGGCTTTGGTGCTGGTTTTTAGTTCGGCCAGGAGCCTTCGACGGATCGATCGCCATGACCGAATTTGCGCGGCGCGTTCGGACCAGCCCATGAGCTCAGAATGAGGTGCAGTGTGCTTCCTCCTGCTGCGACTTCGATGAAGTATGGGCCGTCCGCCTCGACGCCCCGGCGAATTGCCGCGTTCAGCTCATCTGCCTTTTCGACACGCTCAGCGGCTACGCCCATTGCCCTGGCAACGCCGGCGTAATCCACGTCGGCGTAGTTTGTCCAGTGATCGTGTGGGACAGCGGCGGTGCCTCCTTGGGCACGACCGGTCTTACCGCCGTACAGACCACCGTTGTTGAACTTGATACAAATGACCTTCAGGTTGTTCTCGGCAAGCACTGCCAGATCGCTGAGGTCGTAGAAAAAGCCACCGTCACCGCCGACACTGACGACCAGATGGTCGGGCGCGGCGAGTGCTGCGCCGATTGCCACCGGCAGTGTCGATCCCAGCGAATCGTAGTGGAACCCAAGCGGAGAGGCGAACCCTGCTGGATATTTGTCTTCGGTGAAGACCATACCTGGGGCCATGAAGCCCTCGTCGTTGACGATGATGGTCTCGGGAGGAAGTTCCGCCGCGAGGGCTTGACCAACGGCAGCGGGCATTATTGGGTCTGCCCCGACGAAGGAGCGCAGCATTTCAAAGTGGGCGCTCTTGGCCTGAGCGATCTTTGCGAGCGTGTCCGCGTCGCCTTCCGCAGGTCGATTCAGGCCCGAAACCTGCGTAGCGCGGTGTAGTTGGCCAAGGAACATCTTAGCGTCCGAGACAATGCTGACCGTCGGTTGGAAAATCCGGCCTAGCTGCGTCGGATCGACGTCCACGTGGATGACCTGATCGGGCTTTTTGACGGTCCAGGACATTGTCGCTGTCTGCGAGAAGGAGAATCCGACGGCAATCCAGAGGTCGGCCTCTTCAGCAAACTCCGTTCCGGTCTCGAAATAGCCCCACTGGCCCATATCCCCGGCGTAAAGTGGGTGGTCATCCGGAAGGACGCCGCGCCCGCCAGGGCCGCTTGACACGACCGGGATGCCCGTGGCCTCGACAAAGCGGCGCAACTCGGCGGTCGCGTCCGACAGGTGCACGCCTGCACCGGCCAGGATCACCGGCCTTTTTGCGGACTTGATTAGGTCTACGGCGCGCTGCAGTGAGTCCTCGTCAGCGGCCGGCGGTGAGGGCCACGAAAGCGCCTCTGTCTTAACGGTCGTCCGCTGGTACATCGCCTCCTGCGTCAGGTCGAGCACCGCCGGCCCGAACTTGCCGGTGCCGGCCGCGAGGACCGCCTGGCGAACGACCAGGGGAATGTCCTCACCATCGACAACCCGCCTGATGTACTTGGACAACGGCTTGAACGCTGGATAAAGGTCGGTGCCGTCCTGCAAGACATCACGGGCATCCCAAGCTGCCGCGCTCTCCATGAACATCATCAGCAGCGGTGTCGTGTCGAGCTTCGCCGCGTGCACCACGGGGGATGCGTGCAGAGCTCCCACGACCCAAGTGAGCACGGCCGAGGCAGGCCGCCGCTTCACACGGTTATAGCCATAGGACATCCATGCCGCCGACAGCTCGGTACGGGCGTTCAAGTCTTTAAGGCCGCTTCCGGCGAAGCTCCGTTCCAGTGCTGTCGACACCCCTCCGGTGAAGCCGAACACGTACTCGACGCCGCTCGAAACCAGCGTCTCGACGAGCGCATCTGAACCCTCCCGCGACTTAATCCGGGCTTCAGAACCACTACGGACACCCTCCAGACTCCAGGTCATCTTGGAGACACCCATCTCGACCGTCATGTCGCCAAGCAACACATCACCATCGACGTCGGCGCGGAACCGCGACGGCCCCGGCAAGCCCTCAAGGGTCACCGTCCAAGAGACGTCACGGTCAGAGGCAATGCCTTGACCCACGGCGCGGCCGAAAGGACCTTCCATCTCCGCAGAGACCGAGCTGCCGTCACTGGAAAAGTTCACCACAAGCTTCTGCGCGGGAGCCGCCGCGGGGCGAATCGTGAGATCCCACGCACCATCAATGGCGGCCGGGGTCTCTTCTTTTCGTGCCGTCGGCTGCGTGGTTGGCGTAGCACTTACCATAATAAAAAGTCTCCTTGGCTCGTCCCGGCACACGCGGCGCAATCCGGCCACAAAATTCCAGATGCCGGGCCGCCTTTGGCCGCGGAACACTTCGGCAGAAAACGTAACGCGTGTACGAGGTGGACGGTCGTGATCTACGTCCTAGAACTATTCAAGGTGAGGACACCTGGGGAAACAAGCATTCTCGCGTGACAAGCGGTGATGCCAGACATCACCCTCACGAATGCAACCACAGCGGCTCCCCGAACTGGCCATGAAGACCAAAAAACCGACAACAGCGCTTGCACCGGTCGAAACCGCTGCCGTTGCCCCAATCCCACCGCCAAGGGTCACGGCGAATGGAGCTTCCCGTCTCTTCGGCTGGATGTGAGCCACCTCGAGCGATTCGTCATCGGCGAGGGCGGCGCCGCGCGCCCAGCTGCTCGCGAGGGTCATGAGGAGAGGAGATCCCGTGCGCGAACACCGAGGCGCGGTTCCCTCTTGTCGCGCCAGATCCGTTCCCTGACCGACAGCCCGTACACATAAGAGATAATACGAGCGGGCTGGAAAGGATGGGGGCATGTACAACTTCCTTGGGAAATGGCAGGGAGAGCTGAAACGGACCTTCACGGGGACGCCGGATGCTGTCCCAGACTGGGTAACTCGCCTAGCGGATGGTGATGACGCGGGCTATTTTCTGCCGGGTTCGGCCGTTTGGGCGGTGCACGGTGGTATGCCAACGATCGTTGCTGGAATTCGGGCATTGCTAATGCAAGCGCTTCACCCTGGGGCTTTAGCGGGAGTGCATGATCACTCCCGCTTCAGGGAAGACCCGCTGGGCCGCCTGGCTGGGACTATCCAATGGGTCTTCACTGTCTCCTATGGCTCGACGGACGCGGCGCAAGCAGCTTCCGACTGGGTACGGGGTCTCCATGAACACGTACGCGGCGAATACTTGGATGGCTCCGGCAGATCCCGCTCCTATGCGGCAAATGATCCTGAATTGCTCCGCTGGGTCCACATCGCTTTCGCCGATGCCTTCCTGACCGCTCACAAATTATGGGGAGGCCGCATTCCTGGAGGACCGGATGCTTATGTGCGGGAGTGGTCCCGCGCCGGTTTGCTGATGGGCGTAGAGTCCCCGCCGCTCAGTGAGAAGGACATGCGTCAGCAATTGGACCGGTGGTATGACAACGGCGAGCTCTGTTCTGATGAAAGGGTCGCAGAAACCGTAGCGTTTATTCGTAATCCACCTCTACACCCGGTGCTCAGGGTCGGCTACCGGATGCTTTTTGCCGCTGCAGTGACCAGCCTTGAGCCGAAGTACCGGTCCTTGCTAGGCCTGAAGAGTCCCCAGCTCGGACCCATTCCCCTCCCCATAAATTTTGCCACCCGGGTCACTCTCGGCGTCGTACATCTTGCCTTAGGACGAATGGCACCAAGTGAGCAGGCTGCGCGTGAGCGGCTTCGCCGCTTGGCGAACACTGAACCCCGAGGTTCGAGCCAAGATGAAACGCGGAGTATCAAATAGCCAGCCGGCCGTTCTGCAGGGTGCTCCTACGGGCAGAGGTGGACGACAATTTCGGGACGCTATAGGCCTATCAAGATTGAGGCACACGCTAACCTGACGATCCTGCGCAGTAGGCCTTGACTTTCTTCTGGTACGAGCCTAGAACTCAACCTGACAGTAGAAGGGTTGGAGGCACGGGTGAGCGGACAGCGGATCGGGTACGTGCGCGTGAGCACGTTAGATCAAAACGAGAAACGCCAACTCGAAGGCCAAGTCCTTGACAGGGTTTTCACGGACAAGGCCTCCGGCAGGGACACAGCCAGGCCGGAGCTCACAGAACTGCTGCGGTTCGCCCGCGACGGGGACATTGTCGTGGTGCACAGCATGGACCGGCTCGCCCGCAACCTCGACGACTTACGCGCGCTCGTCCAGGGCCTGACACGCAAGGGGGTGCGGGTGGAGTTCGTCAAGGAGAGCCTGGTCTTCACCGGTGAGGACTCCCCCATGGCCAACCTCATGCTCTCCGTCATGGGTGCTTTCGCTGAATTCGAACGCTCCCTCATCAGGGAGCGGCAGCGGGAAGGCATCGCCCTGGCCAAGCAGCGGGGCGCCTACAAAGGACGGAAAAAGATCCTCACACCGGAACAAGCGGCCGAACTGGCCCAGCGCGCCGGCAGCGGTGTTCCGAAAGCCGACCTGGCCCGGGACTACGGAATCAGCAGGGAAACGGTCTACCAATACCTGCGCCACGCCAAGCTGGACTAGACACTCCCCCGCCGCCAAGGCTGACATGCCATATATGGAACCGCGGCAGGTTGACGGAAGGTCAATTATCGGCCTTTGGAAATAGGCAGGGGAGTGCTTGGCATAGGGGGCCGGCCGCTGCCATCATTTGCCACATTTTTCCTCGGTTTCCTACCGCCACCCTAGATTGGCCATTATCGAGGCGGATATTGCAGCGGAAGTAGGGACGGCGCAGGCACTCCAGACCCGTTTAGGAAATTTGTCCGAAGGAACACGCGACCGGATCGTGCTCCAGCACTTTGATCCCCAGCGACGGAGCAATCTCCATCGGCTAGTAATGGCGGAAGGCAGCCCCTTTCTGTCAGACATCGGCCTTCCTTGGAATCAAAGACATGCGTTTGCAGTCGAAGGACCTCACAGTTCCCGGCCAGCTGGAACTGTGAGGGGATACTGATTGTGGGAGAACGGGTAACAGCGGCGGCAATGCACCGACTCGGTATTTTACCGCCGTCTGTCCCTTCGTGGGCTAGTCTGAATCGGCCCAGTTTCAGGACTAAGTACTCGCACGGAGCAGGGGAGGTGCCAGAAATATGCGGTCTCATTCTCAAGACCCTCTACCGAGCTTCGGGAGTGATAGCGTCGGAGATTCATCCCTCCTATCGCGCGCCTTCAAAGTGCTCAGGTCTTTCGAAGGGACTCCCGTCCAATCGCTTACCCAGATAGCCCGCAAGACGGGCCTGCCGAAGTCGACAGCCCACAGGCTCATAGCAACCCTGATTGCCGAGGGCGCGCTAGAGAAACACCGTTCGGGCTACAAGATCGGTGTTGAGATGCTTCGCATTGGATCGTTTGCGCCGATCAGTCTGGTAAGAAACCTAGCCCTCGGACACATGATGGAACTAAGCGCGGTTACGGGCGCATCGGTTCATTTCGCTGTCCTTCGGCACCTAGATGTCCGTTACGTTGAGGTTCTTACTCCCACCAATTGTTCTTGGCCGACAGTTGCGATCGGACAAAAACTCCCTGCCCATCTGACCGCAGCCGGTAAGGCAATCATGTCGCGGAGCGACCTCGCAGAGCTCCGGAGGAGCCTGCCCGCAACCTTGCCGGGTGCCCTCGGTGACGGACAGATCTCGACTGACGATTTAATCTCCGAGCTTCGACAAGTGCGACGACGCGGGATTATCGTCTCGGCGAACGAGGCTTACGACGGTCTAACGTGCGTAGGCGCGGCGATCGTCGCCACAGGGTTTCCGGTCGCGGCCATCTCCCTCGGAATTGCCTCATCCCGTCAAATCGATGCGGGACTCGTAGCGGCTCTGACAACGGCCATCGAGCGCATCACCGCCGATTACTCTGCTCGCCTGGATAGTTATCCCGAGATCATCTTCCCCCAAGACAGGTAGCGTTGCAGCGCCACTCCCCCTTGGGACTTAGGAAGCGTCCCGTTGAGCGGTCTCGCTGCTCCTCGCTGGCAATTGCACCAGGCGGCCAGCGGTCTCTTCCTCCTCCGTGCAACCTTCCATCTTCGCCCGGCAGAATTGGAAGCCATGGGCGGTTCCACTAGACGGAACATGTGGTCTGGAACACTTTCGAATCCGCTAACTTTTTCGAAGATCTAGATTCACCCTCGCGAATCCTGTAATTGGTGCAGGTACGCCCCCACACGCTAACCGCTGACAGTGCTGTCAGCGCACGCATACGAATGGATATTTGATGGCCATTGCAAGAATCACAAGAAGCCCTTGGTGGGTCGGTGGCGGAAGCATGCTCGCCTTGACCGTAGCCGTGGGACCGCTGATTATGACGACGATGGGCTTCTTCATGGGCCCGATTTCCAAGGACTTTGGATGGACACGCGGGCAGATCTCTGCGGCGTTGACCACTTGCTCCATCGCCGCAGCGATTACGTCTCCCTTCCTGGGAAGGTTCATCGACCGGATTGGGCTGCGGAAAGTCGTCACCCGCCTCAGCGACGGTCCAGTCGGTTCGCTAAAGCCACAAGACTCGATCTCAGGAAGAAGAAAGTAATGGCACCGTCCACATCAGCCCACCTAGACGGCCTGGATGAAGCCCAGCTCGGGCATCTAAAGCACATTCAGGCACTGGCCAAGCAGCTCCCGAATGACTGGTCCGGGATGCAACAAAGATCTACGGGACAGGAAGACTTTGGTGGCTACCGCTTCCAAATCGCCTACGCGTCTTATGCACTCGCGCTGGCCCACCGCCATCGACTTCCCAACGCCCCAGTAGTATTCAAAGACACCTTCGATCGTCTCATCCGTAAGATCCTGCTGCCTCAAGTCTGGCTGTATTGGCGCGACGTCAGTCGTGGCGGGTCTGTGTTCAATGCGCACCTAAGCGACCAGCTCCAAGAACGCTGGGATCCCATCGCCGAGGACAACATCATGTACAGCGCGTATGTGCAATCCATGGTCGCGATGTACAACGTCTTGTTTCAAGACGACAAGTACGCCAAACCAGAGGCCCTATCGCTTAATTACTGGTCGTTCTTTTGGGGAGGAGAACCCAAGCAATTTTCCTACGATCAAGACTCTCTCACTGATCTTCTGTACTGGAACATGGTCAAAAGCGGTTATATCGGGATCGCCTGCGAACCTAACTGCATTTTTCAAATTTGCAACCAGCCAGCGATCATAGGGTTCCGAATGCACGACATTCTCACCGGCGGTAGTCTGGCAGAGGACGTGGTGGCCGGCTATGAGCGCGCGTGGCGTGATTATGGTCGCTTGGACAAGAACGGCCACTACCAAGTGATGCTCTTCCAGGACAGCAAGGTAGTACGCCCCAATGAAATGGGATCGCCCTGGGTGGATGCTTGGTGCGGCACCCTTATGAACTCATGGAACCGCGAGTTCGTCCATAGCAACTATCCGAGTCAACGCGACCGTTTGATTACCCGGGGCGATGACGGGGAAGTATCTGTCATTTTTCCTCCCGCCAGGCAGGTGATGGGGCAGGAAGTTGTCAATGACACAAATGACTTCGGCTGGGTTGCTGCGTGGGCCTCCGAAATGGGCGACCACGAAACCCTCGAAGGGCTCCTAAAGCACGCGGACCGCTACATGAACCCCACCTGGCACCACGGGGCGCTCCACTACCCGCGGAACGATACAGCTACCGACGCTGCCGGCAACCGCACGCTCGTGGAACCGCTGACAGGCAACACGCTACTGGCCTACGCACGACTGAACATCCCTGACGGGCTGTGGTCGCTCTACAACGAACCGTGGGACGAAACCCACTTCCAGGAGCCCCTCGTGGTTTCTGCTACTTCAGGGATCGACATCACTACCGCATGGTTTGACAGGGAAAGCCGCCAACTTCACTTGACAGCTCAGGCGGCGGGAGACGGGGACCCCAGCCTGGCGATTTCCAACGTTCCCGGCGACTTCATAGTCACTCGAGCAGAGCAGCCGCTCGAGCAGGACCGACTGGCGCACAAGGACGGACTATTGCGCATTCACCTCCGACCCGGAACCCTCGAGGAACTGACCATCCACACACCCACCTGGAAGGCCTCATGAAACCCACTACCCTTCCCGTGTTCGACCTCGTAGACCACCACGGCAAGAAAACCTCACAGGAGGACTTCCGTGGCAAGTGGCTGCTGATGTTCTTCGGGTTCACGAACTGCCAAGTGGTCTGTCCCCGGGCTCTCGGAAAACTCAGCCAGGTCCTTGAAGAACTCGGCCCGAACGCCGAAGAATTCGTCCCCCTTTACGTCACCGTTGACCCTGACCGGGATACTCCGGAAGTACTTCGGGACTTCCTGGCATCAGCGGCACCCAGATTCACAGGCCTCACCGGCGCACCGGACATGATAGAGGACCTCCGGGCCGCCTTCAACGTCTCTGTAAAGAGAACGGAGGACTCGTCAATGCCTGACGGATACACCCTTCCCCATACGGCATTCACTTACGTGATTGGCCCCGACGGCTCCTACTGTACACATCTGGTAGATGCGCTGGAGGTTTCAACAATGGCTCAGCGGATCCGCGCAGTGCTTTCCAATTCGCCTTAGCCCACACAGCCCGCCCGCCCCTTAAGACGGAAATGACCGGAGGTAAGTATGTATTCCTTCCTGTGCATGCTGATGGTCTTAAGCTCCGTCCTCGTCGTCATTTGTGTGCTCCCGACGGCAAGGGACATTCCCGCCCTTGCTGGTGCACTAGCCATGGCTGCCATGTCTTGCGCCATGATTGATCTGGCTCAAACACAGTGGGACATCCTCGCAAGCCCTGCTTGGGGTGCGATATTAATCCTCTGCGCACCGATCTTGACACTTGTTGGCCGCCTGAAACCGGCGCTGGAGAGTCCGTTCTCCGGAGACGACTTGATAGGGCTGCACCGGTCTTTCTCAATGATTGCCATGGGAGCGATTTTGATAATGATGAGCTCCGCCTGTTCAACTCCCTCTCAGGCCACCCATGGCCATACATCAGGGGCCGGGTCTGGCGCCACGATCCTCATATGCAGCGCCTATGCCTTTTTTTCAGCTGTCATCATGGCGAAGTGTGCTACCACTCGGACCTCCGCTAAAACGCTCCTCATGTGTGAGGCCACATTCAGCGTGGTCACAGTCACAAGCATGGGAATGATGAATGTAGGAGGTCTCGCCTGAAAATTGACTTGCATACGAGACGAACGTACAGCGAACAACCAGTCCGAAACGCGACGACCCAACTTTGCCCGTAACCTTGCTTCAAGGCAAGGCAGTTGGATACCGGCTTTCCGATTTCAGAGGGCCGGCCAGTGCACCGGTGGCTGTTCCCTGGCCGCGGAAGAAGTAGCCTTTGGGCCTCCTGCACAGAGGACCCGCAAAAGGTACGCAGCGCAGGCGTCAAAGCCCACGAATTTTGACCGAGCATTAGATGTACAAAGTAAAGAGCGAGAAGTATGGCCCCGCGCCGTTGCTTCGCCCGCAACCTCCGAAACAAACCGGAGGTCCATCCCCACTGGGTTCAAGCAGCTCTATCAGTCTTCTGACCCCGGTCCCGGCAACATCCATAACCAGCCCTCCGGCCGGGACGCGATCCTTCTGCACGATCGCCACATCCACAAAAGAACCATTCGGGAAGAGTGCCGCGAGCTGCCTTTTCGTTGCCGGTGTGCCAGTGTTCAGATCCGCATAGAGCGCATCCTCCCTGTGTAGGGAAACAACACGTTGCGCGATTCTTGATGGCCCCGTGGAAGAATCCATGGCGAGAATCACGTCAGCACCTGACACAGCTTCCTCAAGGCTTCCGGCGGGAGACTTGGACGCGGGATCAATTCTGATGAGACTGGCGCCGGCCCTAATGAGTCGATCAGCAATCTGAGACTCGGTTTCATTTTGACCAATGATGACCATCTTGGGGTTCGCGGTCACGACCCTAATTCGCACGGTGGTCTTTGAGACGATTCTCCCGGTCGAAGAGCTTCATCTAGGCGGAAGTGTGGTGGTCACCCACAGGTTGCGTGACGTTGTCGAGGGCCGCGACTTGTTCCGGCGTGAGTTTCACGTCCACGGCGAGCAGATCTTCTTCGAAGTGGGAAATACGGATGGTGCCAGGAATCGGCGACCCGTCATCGCCTTTACTGAGCAGCCAGGCCAACGCGACTTGGGAAAGCGTAGCTCCTGCTTCTTGAGCGACAGCTTCCACTTCCTCCAGCACCAGGAGGTTCTTCTCCAATGCACCGTTCATGAACGGGGGTTACTCAGGCGCCAGTCATCCTTATCCAGCTGGTCAAGGTATAGAACCGTCCCGGTGAGGAGGCCTCGCCCGAGCGGCGAGTATGCCACGAAACCGATGCCGAGTTCTTTGAGCAGCTCTAAGGCGCCGTCGTCACCGTCACGTGTCCACAGGGAGTATTCCGACTGAAGCGCTGTGATCGGGTGACCAGCGTTCGCCCGGCGAATAGTGTCCGGGCCCGCTTCAGAGAGCCCCAATATGGCGGATCTTGCCTTCAGCGATGAGTTCTTTCAGTGTACCGATGACCTCTTCGATGGGCACGGTTTTGTCGACGCGGTGCTCGCAATAGAGGTCAATGTAGTCGGTATCAAGACGCCTAAGGGAGCCCTCCACCGCAGACCGGATGTTGGCTGCCGAACTGTCCAACGGACCAGCGTTCCCCACATGCGAAACCATGCCGAACTTTGACGTAATAACGACCTGGTCACGTCGACCCTTCAGAGCTTTACCCAGAAGCACTTCATTCTTGTAGGGACCGTAATTCTCCGCGCTGTCGAAATGGGTCACTCCCAGCTCCAGCGTGCGATTGATAGTACGGATTGAATCTTGGTCGGGCTGCTTGTGGGGGGGCTGTCCGGTAAACGGTGTGTGGGTCCGGCCGGTTTTCATTAGCGAGTGGTTCTTTCGAACCGTCCGGCGAAGGTAATCGCGAACGCGTTTAGCGTAGGCTTCCACCTCATTACCCCTCGCGCCCGACCGCCGCCGGTCGGATCAAGAGACCTGGTGACCAATACAGGCATTTCAGGGCAGCGGCCTCGTTTGGAAAGTGCCCCCGGGCCCTGACAGCCCGTCGGTAGCGGGCATTGAACGACTCGATCGCGTTCGTCGTGCGGATCACCCGCCTGATCTCCACGTCGTACTCCAGGAACGGCACGAACTCCGCCCAGGAGGACTCCCAGAGCCGCACGATTGCCGGATATCGCTGCCCCCACTCGGCCGTGAACTCGCCGAACCGGTCCTTCGCCGCCTGCTCGGACGGAGCGGTGTAGACCGGCTTGAGGGCCTTGACGATCCCGTCGCGGTGCTGCCGGCCGGCGTAGCGGAAGCTGTTGCGGATCAGATGCACGATGCACTGCTGCACCACCGTTCGCTCCCACGTAGTCGTAATCGCCTCCGGCAGACCCTTCAGCCCATCGCAAACAGCGATGAATACGTCTTCCACGCCCCGGTTCTTCAACTCCGAGAACACCTGGAGCCAGAACCGGGCACCCTCGGCACCGTCACCGGCCCAGATCCCCAGAATCTCCCGCTCCCCGTTCACGGTGACGCCCATGACGACATAAAACGGGGTGTTGCGCACCTGCCCGTCCCGGACCTTGACTACGATCGCGTCCACGAACAGCACCGGATAGACCGAATCCAGTGGACGGGCAGACCACTCGGCGAGTTCGCCAACAACCTTCTCCGTAATGCGGCTGATGGTGTCTTTGGAGACCTTGACCCCGTAGACCTCCTCGAAGTGCGCGGCGATTTCCCCCGTGGTCAATCCCCGGGCGGACAGCGAGAGGACGATCTGGTCGATCCCGTCCAAACGTCGTTTTCGCTTTGGCACAATCACCGGCTCGAAAGACCCGTCCCGATCCCGGGGCACCTCAATCTCGACCGGGCCGATCTCGGTCAGCACGGTCTTCGACCTGGTGCCGTTGCGCATATTGGCTCCGATCGGCGTCCGGCCATGCTCATGGCCTAGGTGCTCGGTCAGTTCCGCTTCCAGCGCGGTCTCCAGCACATTCCTCGTGAGCTGGTTCAGCAGCCCGCCCGGGCCTACGAGGCTCACGCCCTGTTCCTTGGCCTGCCATGAGCAACCGCTCCGCAAGCTCCTCCTGATCGATGATCTCTCCCGTCACAGGATCGATCATCACCCCTGTCATCTCGGTCGTGAACTCTGACACGGCCGTCGCCTTTCGGATCAGGCCGGACCCTCACACACCGTTTTTCTTACAGTCCCGCTTGTGGCCGGTGTAGATATGAGACATACCCATGCAACCCAGTCCAATAGCGGAAACGGTCGGGTCACGGAGCTTGGTGTACTGCACAGGATCTCTTCCAGTTCGTTTCGGTTCGCGGTGAAAAGCGAGGTGCTATTGCTGGAGGGATAAGTTACAGGCGACTCTTGTGCCCGCCTTCGGGATACCTATCGCGTGCCTGGCCAGCCGGTGTAGGCCTCGGCGAGGTAGGCCATGCCGTGCCGGGACGAGACCACTGAGTGCAGTTCGCCGAGCTGGCGGGCGCGGGAGAAATCGTCCGCGTCGGCCGGGGTGTGCAGCATGGTGGTCATCCAGTAGGAGAACTGCTGGGCTTTCCAGACCCGCTCCAGGGCGTTGTCGCTGTAGGTTTCCAGCAGGCGGTCCGAGCCGGAGTTGTAGTGGCTGTCCAGCCCTTCGAAGAGGACCTTGACGTCATGGATGGCCAGGTTCAGACCCTTGGCGCCGGTGGGCGGCACGGTGTGCGCGGCGTCGCCGGCCAGGAAGAGGTTGCCGTGACGCATGGGGGTGTGGACGAAGCTGCGGAACGGCAGGACCATCTTTTCGATGACCGGGCCTTCCTTGAGCTCAAAGCCGTTGCCGTTGACCCGGCTGCGGAACTCGGCCCAGATCCGCTCATCGTCCCACTCCGCCACATTTTCCTTGGGATCGCACTGGAAGTACATCCGCTGGACCGTCTCGGTGCGCTGGCTGATCAGGGCAAATCCGTTGGCCGAGTTGGCGTAGATCAGCTCATCGGAGCTGCGCGGGGCCTCGGCCAGGATGCCGAACCAGGCGAAGGGGTACTCGTGGAAGTACCACTTGCGGTGCGCCTCGGGGATCTGGAACCGGCAGTGGCTGCGGGAACCGTCCGCCCCCACCACGAAGTCAGCCTGGATCTCATACTCCACGCCGTCGGCGTCGGTGAACCAGACCCTGGGCTTTCCCTCGAGATCGTGGATGGAGGTGTCCGTGACGCTGTAGCGGACGTCGCCGCCGTCGGCCTTCCTGCGTGCGGCGAGGTCCAGGAACACGTCCGTCTGCGGGTAGAGCCACACGGACTCCCCCACCAGTTCCTTGAAGTCGACGCGGTGGCTCTCCCCGTTGAAGCGCAGTTCGATGCCGTCGTGCCGGTCGCCGTCGCGCAGTACCCGGTCCGAAACGCCGCTGTCCACCAGCATGTTCACGGTTCCGTGCTCCAGGATGCCGGCGCGGACAGTTTCGGAGATGTCCTTGTGGCTCCGGACTTCGATGACAGTGGATTCGATGCCCGATTTTGCCAGCAGGTGGGAGAGCATCAGCCCGGCGGGCCCGGCTCCCATGATGGCCACCTGGGTGGTGATGGTCTTGCGTGTTGCCATTGGATGTCTCGCTTCGTTGCGGGGCTCCGCAGGGGCGGTGCCGGGTGGGTGTGTCTGGCAATCAGTGTGCGCCACTGGTGGTGAGAGCTGACACGGCAATTCCGTTGAATGGTGTTTCAGGAATCGGAGAGACGCCGGGCGATGCCCCGGGCCGCAGTTTGCAGCGCGGGCACGAGTGCCTGCAGGCGCATCTCGCGCAAGGGAACCACGACGCCGAGCGACGCCACAGCGCGTTGCTTCCTGTTGAGCACGGGGACGGCGATCCCCCAGGTGTTCGGATCCACCACGCCCTTCAGCTGCGCGAAGCCTTGGCGGCCCGTTTCGGCCAGCAGGGTGCGGACGTCGTCCCTGCTGATCTTCCCGTCAGGGTCCGTGAACTGGTCCAGGTACTCACCCTGGAGCGCCTTGTCCTGGTGCGCTATCAAAGCCAGCCCGGCCGACGAGATGTGGATGGGCATCCGCCCGGCCACCTGGGCGCGGTTGGCCACGGAACCCCGCCGGGACAGCCGCTCGACAAAAAGCGCCTCCCAGCCATCAAGGACCGCCAGGTTCACGTTCTGGTTGAGGACGTGCTGGATGTCCTCCATAAACGGCATCGCCGCCTGCCGCAGCACCAGTGCAGGGGACGTGCGGTTAACGAGCTCCCACAGGCGGAGCCCCGGCCGCACGGTACCCCCGGGACCGGTGTCCAGCAGCGCATGACCCACGAGCTGCCTGACAAGGCGATGTGTAGTGGTTAATGGCAAGTCAGCGCGGTGAGCAAGCTCGGACAGTTGTAGGCTGCTCGTACCCTCTGGAAATGCGGAAATAAGGCTAACTATCCGATCCACCACCGAATCGCCGGACTTTGAGTTGGCCACATCACACCGCTTTCGCTCATTTCGTTCAACTCCCCAATCAGCCTGTTCCCGGCAGGATAAAGGGCAGCCTGAAAACTCACCTTGCGGATACCGCCAATGATTTGCTGATACGCGTTGCGCTGGCTCGTAGCGTTTTGCCAACCTCGTCAAGGCTCAGTGTGTCTTTGGGAAAGAGAACACCCAAGCATGCGTTCGCATCCTGTCCAGGAGGTGCGATGGGGCTGGCTACCCATTGAATGCCCGCTGTCCTTTCCCCGGAGCTGGTTGCATATCCTCGCGCTCTTGCTGCTTTCACCTCGTCAGGATCTTCCGCCGAAGCTGCGCGTCCGGAGAGGATGGCGATTGCGGGCGCTCCCACGTCCATGGGACCCCATGTGCCGGGCCTGAGGGTGACATGAGGGGACATCCGGTCAGGTTCCACCGTTTGGAGGCATACGGACCGGCCGCCATCGTCAATGGTGACGAACGACGTAACACCAAAGTGGGCGGTCAGCTTTGTCAGCTCAGAGATAGCTACATCGCGTAGGTCGTTAGGTACGGCGTTGGCCAGGACCAAAAGTAGTTCTCCCAGCCTGTACCCCCCATTCGAGCTGTGAACCAGCCGGCGGTCCGTGAGCGTACGTAAAACGCGATAGACAACGGAGCGGTGCACTCCAAGCGATGCGGCAACGTCAGCAAGGCTCACCGGGGTGGACTGGCTCGCCAACAATTCAAGGATGTCCACAACGCGCTCCGTTGCTTGCGACGACGGGAGGCCTTTCCCTGACCTCGCTCCGGTAGGGAATTGGGGAGGCTCTTCTGCGTGGGACATCATCGTGGTCCTTCCGTTTTATCTGTGCCAGACGGCTTTGTCGCGACCACTTAGGTGCCAACCATCTTTACATGTGACCCGCATCATGCAACGATCATCTAAGCCGTTTCTCTCAAAGATAACGCATTTCCCTGAGAGAAACAACACAAGGTCGTGATTGCGACAGATCGGAGTTGCTGTGCAAGCGCTCGTTTATGAAGAGGGCAGGGTGCGTCCGCGTACCGTTGCTGCACCTGCGGCAGCTCCAGGCCATACCGAAATCCGGGTTCTACGCACCGGCTTGTGCGGAACTGACATAGGAGCAGTCCGGAAGGGCCGCCCGGCAGTAACTGACAACACGACCATGGGCCACGAAATCGTGGGAGTCCGCGTCTCCGATGGTCGGCGTGTGGTGGTTAACCCGCTAGTTTCTTGCGGTATCTGCTCCTTCTGCCGTTCTGGCGTCACGAACCTGTGTACTGCCTTGCAGATCATCGGCGTCCACATGGATGGCGGTTTCGCAGAATACGTGTCAGTGCCGGACAACCAGGTCATTGAAGTCCCATCGGAGTGCACTGACGAACAGGCAGGGATTGCCGAGCCGGTTGCTACTGCCCTACACGCCTGGAATCGTGCCGGATTTGGACCAGGATCCCGGGTGGGCATTGTGGGAGCTGGTGCAATCGGGCTATGCGTTCTCTCAGTAGCGACAGAAAAAGGAGCTACAAACATCGGCGTTACTGACGTTGACCCGCTCAAGCGCGACCATGCGTTGAAGAACGGCGCAACAGCAGTCTCAGCTTCACTTGAAGAAGAGTATGACGTTGTATTCGAATGCGTCGGTCTTGAAGCTACCCGGAAGGACGCCCTGAATGCCGTTCGGTCCGGAGGAACCCTCATCCTGGTCGGCTTGGCAGACGCGACGGCAGCATTCGATGGACGCTCCATCGTCACCTTCGAACGCAGCGTGATTGGAAGCTTCGGCTACTTGCACCAGGACTTCGTAGAGGCACTGCCGATCACCGCAAAGATGTCAACGGACTGGGTGACTTTGGTCCCGCTTCAGGACGGGCCTGGTCTGCTGGACGGTACCGCGACTCCTCCTGCCGGCTCGGCGAAGGTCCATCTGAATTTCGCGCCCCCTTCCAGCGGCGACGCCCTAACTTTAGAAACAAGGAGCACTCAATGAAGAGAATTAACGGCGGGGAAGTACTCGTCCGGGCCCTACAGTCGCTGGACGTCAGCACCGTGTTCACCCTTCACGGCGGCCACCTGGACCCCGCCTATACCGCCGCTGACGCTGCCGGTATACGGCTGGTCGATACACGCCACGAGCAGGCAGCAGGAATTGCGGCCACCGGCTACGCACGCAGCACCGGACAGGTGGGTGTTGCTCTTGCCACCGCCGGCGGCGGTGTCACCAACTTAGTGACTGCCATCACCAACGCATACGCGGACGGCGTGCCGAGTGTCTTCATTGGGGGCGCGCCGCCGCTGATGGATGCGGACGCGTTGCCCGTCAACAGCGGATACGAACAAATGTCGGTGATGCGGGGCATTACGAAGTGGTCCCGGCAGGTCACGGATATCAGGCTTTTGTCCGAGACGGTAACGCGCGCCTTCCACTGGGCGACACAGGGTCGTCCCGGTCCTGTCTACATCGATATACCCAGTGACGTCATGTTTGCGCACATCGACTCCGAAGATCCAAGCCTGGCGTTCAAACCGTTTCCCGTCTCCAGGCCAGCCCCTAGCCCCAGCTCAATCGAGTCGGTCCTCAAGATTCTTTCATCCGCTGAGCGTCCGGTGATCCTCGCCGGTGGTGGTGTGGCTTATGCCCAGGCGGGAGCCTTGCTCACTCGTTTCGCCGATACGACCGGCGTTCCAATCCTGACAAACAATAAAGCCAGGGGCGAGATCTCGACCGACCACCCCCTGTCAGGTCGTGGATTTAGCGCTCTTGCGGGTGCCGCCAAGGCAGGAACTCCCGCCGACGTAGTAGTCCTGCTCGGAGCTCGACGGGGAATCTACACGGGGGGTCGGCGGACGCCTCTCATTTCAACCAGCGCCACCGTCATCCAGGTAGACGTACTTGCGGAGGAAATCGGCCGGCTGGGTCAGGTACATCTTGGAGTAGTAGCCGATGCATCCGAATTCCTTCGCGCCGCACTGGAATCGGCATCAACGGTGAACTGGCCGGACTTTTCTACATGGGCACAGGCTCTGCGGCCGAAGGCCGCCCAGGCCGAAGTGTCCGGCAACGGGGCCATCAGCCCGGAGGCTCTCGCCACGGTGGTGTCGGAGCTCGTCCCGGAGGACACGATCTACGTTCTCGACGGCGGGGAGACACCTGCCTGGATGGACCCTCGGGCCTCAGTGACAGGGCCTGGGAGCTGGCTGGCGCACGGGTACCTGGGCATCATGGGCGAAGGGCTTCCTCTCGCTGTTGGCGCAAAAACAGGCAACCCGGAGCGTCCAGTAGTCTGCTTCACAGGAGACGGCGCAGTAGGATTCAACATCAGCGAGTTCGACACCATGGTCCGCCACGAACTGCCGATTGTTGTAATCGTCAACAATGACGCTCAGTGGGCCATGTCCTCACACGGCCAGGACCTTCTCTACGGCCCGGGAAACCGGGTGGTAACCGAGCTCCGCCACACAAGATATGACCTCGTCGCTGAAGGCTTCGGCGCCCACGGCGAGCTTGTCGAATCACTGGACCAACTCCCCGAAGCGATTGAAAGGTCCTTTGCGTCAGGGCTGCCTGCGTGCATCAATGTGATAACCAACGGACAAGACATCGCTACCGTAACGAAGCGAATGATCGGTGCTGCAGCAGATGGGCTGGTCTCCCCCGCCGGCGGCAGCCGCGTACCGTATGCCGACATCCTGGAAGTGGTCTGATCATGGCTCGGTTCGAAAACAAAACTTACATGGTCGTCGGCGGCGGATCCGGCATGGGCCAGGCAACAGTCAACAGGCTTGCCTCCGAAGGCGCCCGCGTTGCCGTCGTTGACCGGGACCTGGCCGCAGCCCAAGCCACCGCGGGCGCTCTCGGCCATACCGCCATCGCCATACAGGCGGACATAACCGACAGCGACGCTGTCGAGGGAGCTCTTGGGAAGATCGTGGAATGGTCCGGCAGGCTCGACGGCGCGGTAAATACCGCAGGACTTGGATTCAGCGCCTTGATCCGTGACCAGACTGCAGAAGAATTTCAGCGGGTGTTTTCGGTCAATGTATTCGGAATGTACAACCTGGTCAGGGCTCAGGCAGTCTTCCTCGCAGACCAGGGGGCGGGGGGTGCAATCGTGAACTTCACGTCCACGAATGTGGAGCAGCCAGCTGAACTCCTCTCCGCGTACAGTGCTTCCAAAGCCGCTGTCGACGTCCTCACCAAGGTCGCGGCAATGGAGTTCGCGGCATCCGGCGTCAGGATTCTCGGACTCGGCCCGGCCCTGGCCAATACGCCGATGGTAGCCAAGTTCTTATCGAACGAACGCATCAGAACCGCGTTTGTTGAGAACATCCTTCTGGGCAGGCCGGCGGAACCGGAGGAAGTAGCAGCTGTTTGTGCCTTCATGCTCTCTGATGACGCCAGCTACCTCACTGGTCAGACCATCTACGCGGACGGAGGGAGTCTGCTCATGAGATATCCGACATCCAGCGAACGCGTCATCAACTAATTCATCAGAACTAAACGAGGAAGGCAGTAACAAAGATGTTCACTTCAAAAATCGCACGCAAGCCGCTCAAGGCGGCCACCGCCCTAACAGCAACGGCCGCCCTGGCCCTGACTATGAGCGGATGCTCCGGGGACAGCCCCTCCTCCGAGGCAGGATCGGGTTCTACTGTGTCGACCGTCAAAGTCGGAATGGTCGCCCTCGGGCAGCTCCCCGTTGACCAAGCCGTCGCCAAGGACTACTTCAGTCAAGAAGGACTCCCCAATGTAAAGATCGAGTACCAGACTTACCCGAGCGGCGCCGCGGCTATTCCTGCCATGCTCGCAGGCGACATCGACTTCGTGTACACCAACAACGTTTCCGCCGGTCTCGCCATTTCCGAAGGCCTGGACCTGAAGCTGGCGGTGGGTGCCGACAGCGTGTCAGCCGGCAATCAGCAGGTATTCGTCCCAACAGGCAGCGCTGTCAAGTCTGTAAAAGATCTGCAAGGCAAGACGGTGTCGGTAAACGGCCTCCAAGGACTCGGTACCCTCGGTGTCAACGTCGGTTTGGAGGCAGAGGGCGTGGACCCAGCGTCAGTGAAGTTCACCGAAGTGGCGTTCCCTGAAGCCGTCTCGGTGATGCAGCGCGGGGACACGGCTGCTACATACATCGTGCAGCCTTTTGCCCAGAGTGCCATCGCGGCAGGAACTGCGGTTAAACTTTTCGATTTCAATGACTATGAGGAACTGAAAAACCTGCCCATCGGTAACTTCTATACGACAGGTTCCTACGCCAGCGAACACCCCGATGTAGTGAAGTCGTTCGCAGCAGCGGTGAACCTTGCCTTGGCAGACCTTAAGGCGGACAAGAAGCGAGTTGCTGAGCTCACTGTTACAGCGGCCAAAGTTAGTCCTGAAACCGCTGACACCATCGCCGCCAGCATCCAGTACATCCCGAACCAGAAGCCGTCCGAAACTCAACGCGTTTTTGATCTGATGACAAAGTACAAGTTCATCGAGAACTCGATCAACATCAATGACGTGGCTGTTGCTGAATAGGCAGCAGGATCAAGAAAAGGCCTCATCATCATGGTAAGTACACCCACTACGACTGCTCCCAGCGGCACGCTCGGCAGCAGGCTGGGTCCGCCTAGATGGTTACGTCACGCACTGCCTGGCGTAATCGGAACTTTGGCTATCCTCCTGATTCTTGAAATAGCAATACGTTTTAATGTCATTGATAACAGCTATTTTCCGCCACCCTCACTGGTTATCGGCCGCTGCGCTGAGCTGCTGACGGATGCACTCTTCCTGAGGGATGTGGGCACGACGGCATGGGCAACCGTGGTGGGTTTGGCCGTGGCAATGCTGATCTCAATTCCTCTGGGAATCATCATGGGATCATCGAGAATCGCTTACGCCGCGTCACGCGGAATCGTTGAGCTCCTCAGGCCTATCCCATCAGTCGCGCTCATCCCGCTTGCAATTCTCCTTTACGGCGGGGGACTGAATATGAAGGTCTCGCTCATTGTCTACGCCTCTGTGTGGCCTATCCTCTTCAACGCCATCTATGGGGCGCACGATGTTGAGCCGCTGGCCAAGGACACTGCCCGAAGCTTCGGCGTTAACCGGCTAGGCACCTTGTGGAAGGTAACCCTCCCACACGCTGCACCGTTCATCGCCACCGGAGTCCGTGTCTCCGCGGCAATCGCCCTGGTGCTCGCCATCAGCGCAGAGTTCCTTGCCGGAGGCAGCGGCGGTTTAGGCTCCTGGATGCTCAAGGTAAGTTCCGTCAGTGGCGAGACCGGCCTTATTTTTGCAGGCATCACCATAGCCGGACTAATGGGCCTGGCACTTAACGGACTGCTCGCCTTAGTCGAGCGACGGCTGTTTCCCTGGCACCATCTCATGCAGGAGAAGAACAAATGACGCTCATCTCTACAAAAATTGGCCGCAAAGGCGGGTCGAACAACCGCAAACGCGGCAGCTTCAAAAGTTCAGAAACACTCATCGGGATTGCTGCGGTGCTGCTCTTCATCCTTGCCTGGCAACTCGTAACTACTGCCGTGCGGTTCCCCTACTTCCCGCCGCCTTCTAGGATCATCGCAAATGCCGTCTCCCGATGGTTCGACGGGCCGTGGTACATGCTCTGGGTCGGACCCAACGCCGCAACCCAATTGCTTCCCAGCATCGAGCGGCTCCTTGCCGGCTGGGCAATCGCGGTCATCGTCGGTATTGCGGTCGGTTTTGCAATCGGTCTGCTGCCGCGTTTCGCGCGGTATGTGGAGCCGCCGATGACCTTCGTCAGGAACCTCCCGCCGACTGCGCTGATCCCGGTTTTCCTTCTGATCCTGGGGGTCGGAGATTCGATGAAGATCATCTTCATCTCCTCTACCGTCGTCTGGCCGATCCTGCTGAACACTATTGACGGCGTCCAATCAGTAGATCAGACCCAGCTCTCAACGGCGCGCTCATACGGCATACGACGCAGTCGGGTGCTGTCACACATCATCCTTCCGTCAGCGCTACCCAAGATTTTCGCTGCGCTGAGGATAAGCCTCTCCCTGGCCCTCATATTGATGGTGATATCAGAAATGGTTGCAGCTACAAATGGCATCGGTTTTGAAATTCTCAAGGGCCAGCGCACCTTCAGAATTGTTGACATGTGGTCAGGCATCATCGTGTTGAGCGTGCTCGGCTTCCTACTCAACCAGATCGTGCAACTCATAGAACACCGCGCACTACGCTGGCACAGAGGAGCAAGAAACAATGGCTAATCCCCTGCTTCGACCGAATCAACGAAACACCCCCAAATCCAACCAAGGACCCGTCATGACAGACACGACCGCCCTTCTAGAAGTCAATGATCTCGGCCACACGTACGGCTCTGGTCCGACAGCGCACGTCGCCTTGAAGAATATGAACTTTTCGATTGCCCGCGGCGAACTTGTGGCCATTGTGGGTCCTTCAGGAGCGGGAAAAACGACATTGCTTAAGGCAGTGTCCGGACTTATGCCTTCGACTGAAGGCCAGGTGAAGATGCTCGGTAAAGTCGTGACCTCAGTTCCTAAGGAACTGGCGATCGTGTTCCAAGACTACAGCCGGTCACTCTACCCCTGGATGTCAGTAGCCAAGAACGTTATGTTTCCGCTCAAAGAGCTGAAGCTGGACAAAGCGGAGCGCGAATCGAGGGTGGAAAAGAGCCTGACCCAGGTGGGACTCAAGGGATTCGCAGACCGTTACCCGTGGCAGCTTTCAGGAGGCATGCAGCAACGCGTCGCCATCGCCCGGGCTTTGGCCTACCAGCCTGAAGTTCTTCTAATGGATGAGCCCTTTGCCTCCGTGGACGCTCAAACCCGTTCAGATCTCGAAGATCTCGTCCTGAAGCTCAAAACCGATCTTGGAATGACAATCCTGTTCGTCACTCACGACGTGGACGAAAGCGTGTATCTCTCGGACCGAGTCCTCGTCCTGTCATCGAACCCGGCCAGCGTAATCGCGAACCTCCCAGTCGCCCTCCCGTGGCCTCGTGACCAGATATCAACGAAGGAACGTCCCGAATTCGTATCCACCCGCGGCGAGGTAGCCCGAATGATCCGTGCTTCCAGCGATGAAATGAAATCTCGACGCTGAGGTCCCTCAGGCCGAGCGGCTTAACAGCTGAGGCGGCAGTCGTTCCTTCGGGTGAGCGCGAATGCGACCTGATCAGTGCGAGCTTCGAGCCGAAGTGTTTGCAAATCCTGTTGCTAATTCATAAGGCGCACGTCTAAGCACGCCTACCATTTCGAACTATTCGTGCCTTTTGAACACCGCTGTTGGAGCGGGCCTGCTCCAAGTCAGGGGACGTGTGTGACCGGGGACCTAGACTCAGAAAGTCCGGAGAGTCTGGCTAACAGGCGCAGTTCGTCCAGTTGGGGCACACCCAAACCTGACGTCAAAACCTCCTGATAAGGGAGGACTTGGCCTGTGGAGCGGAGCTCCATTTGCTCTCCGACGCCTGATTCAGTCGCAACATGTGACAGTCCACCCATTGCCTCAAGGGAACTTCGTCGAGTCCAGATTTTTTGGAGTATTTTTCGACTGCTCTCGAGCTTCCCCACCCCCGGTTTCCGTCCCTCCGACTGTAAGGGTGGGAGCTGAGAACATCATGAGGCCCTGTCAATAAAATGGAACTTCGCACTATTCTGACGCCGGCGGACGAAAGCGGCGGCTGCTGTTCGAGTGATGAGAGTCAGACAGTTCCCGGATGTTCTCGCCTGGGCAGCACGGGTTCCGGAACCTGTTGACTATCCCAGAGAATCAGCAAGAGGGTTATCCGAGGAGTAAGTCAAGCGTCCGCTAGGCGGAGCAGTAGTTCAGCATCGTGGCATAGCACGAAGTCCAGACCCTCGTTGACCACTTGACGGCGCGATGCTGTGGAGTCCCTGCGGCGAGGATCTCCATCGCCTTGCTGCCGGTCCCGAGTTTGAGCTGTGTGGTTCCGCCCGTCGTGGGGATCGGTGTGTTTGGCGGCCATGCCCTATTTTATCCGGGTTGGATGGGCGGCGACCCTCACAGCCGTTGCTTCACCAAACCTCGTTCCAGTCACTGAACGGTCCATCCGGAACACCTCGTATACGTAGCGGTCACCCGGGCAGTGGTCTGCCTTTGGCCCCCTCCTCGCACGAACCCATCCGCACACTATGATGGATATATCCGACAGAAGGGCGCAGTGACATGAAGTCGATTCAGGATGCGCGGGAACTCGGCGAGCAGGTTAAACGCCATCGCGTCCATGCCGGCCTGTCCCAGGAGGCTCTGGCCCGCACTACAGGAGTCAGCCGTTCAACCATCATTGATCTTGAACAGGGCCGGAATGTCTCCATCAGCACCGCGCTGAAGGTCCTTTCGCAACTGGGTACCGGTCTAAGCATCCCGGGGACCCTTCCGGAAGCGGACCTGTACTGGACTGCGGAATCGGCGGCCCGTGAAATTAGACGGGAACTGCGGAACGGCGATCCGGACTTTGCCATGCGGGTGCTTTCCATGGCGGCCAACTACTTTGACGATCTGACACCGGACGGCCGCAGGCAATTCCTGAGTCTGCGGCCTTCGTCCACGGGCCGCAAGCGGTGGGATGCCCTGCTGGCCAGGACCTTCGCGTACAAGTGCCACCAGCACGGGATGGAAGAGCCGGACTGGACCAGCACGCCGCCCTTGGAGTCGAAATGGTATGCGACCCCACGCAAGCATGCTTCCCATGCCTGGAAGCTACGCATGGCGCAGCGGACGCCCGTTGAATTCGCCGAAGCAAACATCGTCTTCGATCCAGCCAACCTGGCCGCGGCATGAGACCGGGCCGCCGGGCATCCTACGGACCAGACGACATTCGAGAGCTGCTGTTGGAGCTGTCCCGCCGGCTTCAGGCCTGGGGTGGGGCCGCTGATATCTATCTCGTCGGCGGAGCCGCCATCGCTGTCGAGTTCGACTCCCGACGCTCCACCACAGACATCGACGCGGTGTACTTGCCGGAGCAGACAGTGCAGGAGATCGCCACGGAAATGGCTTCCGACGTCGGCCTTGATCCGCGGTGGCTGAACAACGCCGCACGGGCGTACATACCTGACGGCGAGGACTCAGAGGCAGCGGAAGTGGCAATCGCCGACAACCTCATGTTGCGCGTCGCATCACCGAGGTTCCTGCTGGCCATGAAGCTGGCAGCCGGCCGTGACCGGGACATCCCGGATATTGCAGTGCTCTGTCGGACGCTGAACATCAAGACCGCCGAAGCCGCCGTCGACGTAGCGATCGAGCTGTACGGCGAGGATTCAATGCAGCTCAGTGACCGGGACGATCTGCTTCTCGTCGCCCAGGAGGCCCTGGACAGTTTTCGATGATGACATGACCGCCGACCTCTTGACGCTTTACCGGGCAGGCCTGAAGCTCTAAATCTGACGTGCGAAGAGTCGGGAGGCACCATGGTCGGTCAGCGCATTGGATACGTCCGCGTGAGCACACTAGACCAAAACGAGAAACGACAACTCGAGGGCCAAGTTCTCGACCGTGTCTACACGGACAAAGCCTCGGGCAGGGACACGGCAAGACCACAACTCGCAGAGCTTCTGAGGTTCGCCCGCGACGGGGATGCCGTGGTCGTGCACAGCATGGACCGGCTCGCCCGCAACCTCGATGACCTGCGCGCGCTGGTCCAATGCCTGACAGGCAGAGGCGTGCGAGTGGAGTTCGTCAAAGAAAACCTGGTCTTCACCGGCGAGGACTCGCCCATGGCCAACCTCATGCTCTCCGTCATGGGCGCCTTCGCAGAATTCGAACGCGCCCTCATCAGAGAACGCCAGCGCGAAGGCATTGCCCTTGCCCGGCAACGGGGCGCCTACAAGGGGCGCAAGAAGACCCTCACTCCGGAACGGGCTGCCGAACTGGTCAAGCGCGCCGGCAGCGGAGTCCCGAAAGTCGTCCTCGCCCGCGATTACGGAATCAGCCGAGAAACGGTTTACCAATACATTCGGCTCGCAAACGGAGTAAATCCAAAACCCCTTCCAACCACATAGCTCCTATAGCCGCGATACTCCACCTGACTGGACGCCGGTTATCGGCCTTCGATCTGCGAGGTCACTAGATGAAAGAAACGCGCATCTGTTTGCTGCCAAGCGGGCTTTGGTACTGCCTGGGATGCCCCCAAGGATGCCGCATTGCGGCATAACGGTGAGGGCTCTTCGGTCGCTAATCGAGTGCTTGGACTTGGGTGATTCGGTTCAAGGCCGGGGTGTCCAAGAACGCGGGGTCAAAAGGTTCGAAGCCATTGGATAGTCTCCGGAATGTCACCAACCGCCGACCGCAGCGGCGCGCAGGGGTCATCGGCTGTAAACCGGTGCAGGTGCATGTGATCCCAGCCAAAGGCAGCCTGCAGGGCCTGGTGGACCTGGTCCAGGGTCAGGGAGTTGCGGACCTCCGACTGACGCCAGATCTTTGGCTCGGTTTCGACCAGTTCCGTGCGAACCTCCAGCACGGACTCTAGTTTCCCGCCTCCTCCGCCAGAAGCGCTCTCCATGCAGGCCCCATTCTTTCAGGCGCCACACTCGTGCTCGGAGACTTGAGCCTCTCCCCCCATCGAAACTCTAGCTTTACAGAATCAAATTATCGGCTCTTCAAAATGGGCGGGGGAGTACCCGCAAAAGGGGCTGATTCCTGCTGTCGCTCGGAGCATTTTTTTCTCGAAGTCCGGTAAGTCACAACAGCTGAGCCAGCGTCCGGTTCACATCAGCGATGTCCAAGAACGCAGGGTCAAAAGGCTCATCGGAGCCAGTCATATCGGCCACCCAGGTAGCGTGTTCGGCGTGGTCAGGATGGCCTGGGTCGTCCAGGGCGTCCATGATCTCCTCGTAACCGGGCAACCCTCCAGAATCCTCGAGCGGGCCCCGTCGGGCGCCGTCGATCAAGCGGGCCGGCGACGTGCCTTCCTCCACGGACCGTCGGGACACCAGCTCGAGCCGGTGAAGCCAGCTGTCACCGAAGTCATATTCGTAGAACGCTTCTCCGTGGCCCAGCGCGAGTAGCTGATCCAGGGAGCAATCCTCCTCAGGCTTGTCGCCTGGTTCTTCACACCCCTGCTGTGGAAGCCACTGCGGGACTTCCGGAATTTCGCCGTCGACGGGCCGCAGCGGCGCGAACGGGTCGCTGGTTACAAACCTATGGAGGTGCGCGTCCTCCCAGCCAAAAGCTGCCTGCAGGACCTGATGTACCTGACTCAAAGCCAGCGAGCCCCGGAGCTCGAATCGACGCCAAATCTCAGGCTCGCTGTCGACCAGCTTCACCCGAACCTCCAGGATCGAGTCCTGTCCAACGCCGGTCACGGCTTCAAGTTTGTCCATGCCACCCATTTTTACAGGTGTGACGTACCTACCAATAAGACAGAGTGGCCTCTCCCCCGGTAGCTGCCTCCAGCTTGACGAAAGGCCGGTTATCGGCTCTTTGAAATGGGCGGGGGAGTGACTGCAGAATGGCGGTTTCCGGCCGGGAATAGCGACTATGCCACGACTTGAAATGACCGGACACCTATGCGATTCAGTAGCAATTACCGCAGCCTCTGACCTGCTTGTCTGGCGCACTTAACTTGTCTCTCTCGATCCGAAACATCTGGCTAATCCTTCGGATGCTGCTCCAATAACTCGTGCCTGTGATGGAGCAAGAATTCGTGCCTGTAGTGAAGACCAATCCAGGGGGATGCACTGATTTCATCGATGTTGATGGCCTGCCGGGTACTGGTGTTTCTTCTGGGCGGAGTCCGGTCCGGCACACAGTACCGGAAGGTCTTCTGAAGAGCGTACTTACGAGGAACCCGGCGTCTGGGCATGGTTTCGTCTCTTTTCTCTCTTCTGTCGTCTGCCTCGGTAAACGGGTTTGGTTGTGTAACTCGGACCAGCGCCACCTGGGTGTTTTATTGGCCAGCAAGGCCACGCGGGCGCTATCGGTTAGAACGCTTTGAGGATGTCTTCGACGCGTTGCTTGGCGTCGCCGAAGAGCATTTGGGAATTGTCCCGGTAGAACAGGGGGTTTTGGACACCGGCGTAGCCGGCTGCCATGGAGCGTTTGAACACGATGACGTTGTCTGCTTCCCAGACGCGGAGGACGGGCATTCCGGCGATGGGGCTGCCGGGGTCTTCGGCGGCGGCGGGGTTGACGGTGTCGTTCGCGCCGATGACGAGGACGACGGAGGTGTCGCCGAGGTCTTCGTTGATTTCGTCCATTTCCAGGACGATGTCGTATGGGACTTTGGCTTCGGCGAGGAGGACGTTCATGTGCCCGGGCAGGCGGCCGGCGACGGGGTGGATGCCGAACCTGACGTTCACGCCGCGTTCACGGAGTTGGTGGGCGAGTTCGGCGACGGGGTATTGGGCCTGGGCGACGGCCAGGCCGTAGCCGGGGGTGATGACCACGCTGGAGGCGTTGGTCAGCATTTCCGCGGTGGCCTGGGCGGTGATTTCGCGGTGCTCGCCGTACTCTTTGTCCGCGCCGGTGGGGGCGGCGATGCCGAAGCCGCCGGCGATCACGGAGATGAAGGATCGGTTCATGGCCTTGCACATGATGTAGGACAAGTACGCGCCCGAGGAGCCGACCAGGGCGCCGGTGATGATCAGCAGGTCATTGTTCAGCAGGAAACCCGCTGCAGCGGCGGCCCAGCCCGAGTAGCTGTTGAGCATGGACACGACCACGGGCATGTCGCCGCCACCGATGGAGGCCACCAGGTGCCAGCCCAGTCCCAGAGCCAGGAGGGTGACGACGATAAGAAGCCAGAGCTGGGAGTCGTTGACGTACCAGACGGTCAAGGCGATGAACGCGGCCAGGGCGCCGAGGTTGATCGCGTTCTTGCCCGGCAGCATCAGCGGCGAGGACTTCATCCGGGCGGACAGTTTCAGGAACGCCACGATCGAGCCGGTGAAGGTCACTGCGCCGATGAACACGCCGATGAACACCTCCGCGTGGTGGATCGCCATCAGGTCCGGGGACAGGTCCGGAGCTTCAAGGTGCCCGTTCCAGCCGACAAGGACCGCGGCGAGGCCCACGAAGCTGTGCAGCAAGGCGATGAGCTCGGGCATGCCGGTCATTTCCACGACCCTGGCCCGCCAGAGCCCAATGGCCCCGCCAACCAGGACTGCGGCCAGGAGCAGGACCAGGCCGGTCAGGCCCGCGCCGATGCCCCAAGCGTCCTGGAGGGTCAACCAGATGGTCGCGGCGAGGGCGATGACCATGCCGGTGATGCCGTAGACCACCCCGGCGCGGGCCTTCTCGTGCTTGCTCAGCCCGGCGAGGCTGAGGATGAACAGCAGGGCAGCGACGATGTAGGCCGCCCCTGCAATGGAGTCGGCGGTCAACGGACCGGAGACGGCGTCAGTCATGGTAGAGCTCCTCGTCAGTGTTACTGCTGTTCCGGTGGCGGCGCTCATGAACGCGCCTTCCCGGCCGAGAACATGGCAAGCATGCGCCGGGTGACAGCGAAGCCGCCGAAAATGTTAATGCTGGCCAGCAGCACCGCGACGGCGGCGAGGACCTGCATCACAATGTTTTCGGAGGTGACCTGCAGCAGAGCGCCGACGACGATGATCCCCGAGATCGCGTTCGTGACGGACATCAGCGGGGTGTGCAGGGCGTGATGGACCTTCCCGATGACGTAAAAGCCGACCACGATGGAGAGCATCAGCACCGTGAAGTGCTGCGGCAGCGGCGCCGGAGCGACCGCGTTAACCACAAACAAAGCAGCGATTCCCGCGGCGAAAAGCCCGGCCTTACCGCCCGCGCTGAGGCCTTCCTTCTGCTTCGGCGCCGTGCTTGCGGCGGCCGGGGCCTGAGTAGTGGCTGCGGGTGCGGCTGAGACCTGGACCGGGGGCGGCGGCCAGGTCTTCTCCCCCTCCCGGACCACCGTCACGGAGCGCTGCACCACGTCATCAAAGTCGATCCGCAGCTGCCCGTCCTTGTCCGGGGTCAGGAGCTTGAGCAGGTTCACCATGTTCGTCCCGTACAGCTGGGAAGCCTGCGCCGGCAAACGGGCCGGCAAATCCGTATAGCCCAGAATCACCACACCGTTGTCACTGACCACGCGTTCCCCGGCGACGGAGCCTTCGACGTTCCCGCCCTGACCCGCGGCCATGTCAACGATCACGCTGCCGGACTTCATCGCGGCCACGTCCTCGGCCGTGAGCAGCTTCGGCGCCGGACGCCCCGGGATCAGGGCCGTAGTGATGATAATGTCCACATCCGCTGCCTGCTCCGAATAAATCTCAGCAGCCCGGGCGTTATACGCCTCGGACGTGGCCTTCGCATACCCGTCGGAGGACTTCATCTCCTCCTCCACCTCAACCTTGAGGTAAGTACCACCGATCGACTTCACCTGATCCGCCACCTCAGGCCGGGGATCCGTCGCGCGCACGATTGCGCCCAGACTGGACGCGGCACCGATCGCCGCCAGCCCGGCAACTCCGGCGCCGGCGACCAGGACCTTCGCCGGCGGGACCTTGCCCGCCGCCGTGACCTGGCCGGTGAAGAACCTGCCGAACTCATGCGCGGCCTCGATGACAGCTCGGTACCCGGCGATGTTCGCCATCGAACTCAGGACGTCCATGGACTGCGCCCGCGAGATCCGCGGCACAGCATCCAGCGCCAAAGCCGTGATGGGACGGGCAGCCAGTGCCTCCACCAGGTCCGGGCGAAGGCCCGGGCTCAACGACCCGATCAGCGTCGCCCCCACGGCCAAACGGCCGATCTCATCCTCCGTGGGCGGGTTGATCCGCAACACCACCTCAGACCCCCACGCCTCATCCGCCCCCACGATTGTGGCGCCAGCCTCGGCATAGGCTTCATCACGGAACGATGCGGACTCGCCCGCGCCCTTCTCGACCACGACCTCGTAACCCAACCCCAACAACTGCTTCACGGTGGTGGGCGTCGCCGCCACCCGGTTCTCGCGACCCAACTCGGCCACAACGCCAATACGTGCCACGCTAACTCTCTTTCATCCAGCCGCGGCAAGCAGAAGTTTATTGCCCGCGGCGCGGTATCGATTGATTTCTCTTTTAGGGATCGTCAGCAAGGCTTGACGTCTCACTGACCCTCCCCCAATGTTGTGGAATGCCATTGGGCCCAAGCCGGACCGTGGAGCCTCTCCGTTACCCGGCACGGCTGCACGCTCATCTGTCGTGAATCCAGGACAGTAGAGTGATTGATAAGAGTGTATACATAGAGGCCAAGGCTCGTCCATAGACCTTCATTGAAAGGTCCCTCCGGTGTATACGTTATGCTGCGCGTAATCCTGCTTACGACCATTTGCTGACACCCGCCCGTAGCCAGGCAAAGCGAAAATCGCTAAACGAGCGCCCCTAGACGACCAGATCTTCGCCATCCCATCAGTACCCTCAGCAATTCAAATGTATACATAGCAAGCCATGCCATTGCCAGCGCTTGAGCGGTTTTGTATACACTGGTTCCTATGCGTGCTAGTGAACGGGCTTACCAAGTTCTTCGTGAAGACATTGTTGAATGGCGTCTTTTGCCTGGAACAGTTCTGGCTGAAGTCGAACAATCGGAACGGCTTGGCGTTTCCCGAACACCGTTAAGGGAGGCCCTTGGCCGACTAAGCGCTGAGGGTCTCACCCAGGCTGCGGGGGGTCGAGGTGTGGTCGTTACTGACATCTCGTTGGACGACGTCGCTGAACTTTTCGAGCTGCGCGAAATCCTGGAGTGCAGGGCGGCTGCTTTGGCTGCCCAACGGGGCAACCCCAGTGTCTTTGTTTCACTCCATCGGGAACTTCTGGATGCTCCAACGCTCCTCACCGCAGCTGACCCTGCCCGCCACACGTATTACGCCCTGGTTACCCGGTTGGATGAGGCCATCGACTCCTCCATCTCCAACTCCTACCTTGGCCAGGCAATGCGGAGCCTCCGTGTGCACCTCGTGCGGATCCGACGGCTGGCTGCGGAAGACGCCGATCGACTCACGGCCGCAGCGGCAGAGCACGCAGCCATAGCCGAGGCCATTGCCGATGGGAAGCCACGACTGGCCGAAGCGGCCACCACACTCCACTTGCACCGCAGTCTTGCTCATATCAAAGCTACTCACCCCTCACTTTCGAAGGAGCACCATGGTTAAGGAACATCACGTTCGTGTGTACAAGAGCGAGGAAAACCTTCCCCGCGAGGACCAGTTGGCGCACAAGATCGCCGTGGTGGCCGCCGACCCGGTTGACGTGGCGCCGGAGGTGACGGAGATGGTGATCAACCGGATCATCGACAACGCCTCGGTGGCCATCGCATCGCTGAACCGGGCACCGATCGTCGCCGCCCGTGCCCAGGCCCTCACCCATGGGCCTTCCACTGGCGGAAAGGGCGCGAAGGTCTTCGGGATTGGCGAACGGGTCTCCCCTGAGTGGGCGGCCTGGGCCAACGGCGTGGCCGTTCGTGAACTCGATTACCACGACACGTTCCTGGCAGCGGACTATTCTCATCCCGGGGACAACATCCCGCCCATCCTGGCCGTCGCCCAGCACACCGGGGCCAGCGGCAGAGACCTGATCCGCGGCATTGCCACGGGCTACGAGATCCAGGTCAACCTGGTCAAGGCGATCTGCCTACACAAGCACAAGATCGACCACGTCGCCCACCTCGGACCATCCGCCGCTGCCGGCATCGGCACACTGCTGGGCCTCGAAGTGGAAACAATTTTCCAGTCCGTCGGCCAGGCACTGCACACCACCACCGCAACCCGTCAGTCCCGTAAGGGTGAGATCTCCACCTGGAAGGCGCACGCCCCGGCGTTTGCCGGAAAGATGGCGGTGGAGGCCGCGGACCGGGCGATGCGCGGCCAGACTTCCCCGGTGCCGATCTATGAAGGCGAGGACGGCGTGATTGCCTGGCTGCTGGACGGCCCGGACGCCTCCTACGAGGTGCCGCTGCCCCTGCCCGGTGAGGCCAAGCGCGCCATCCTGGACACCTACACCAAAGAACACTCCGCCGAGTACCAGGCCCAGGCCTGGATCGACCTCGCCCGGAAACTCAACCGTGAGCACCCCGAAGCTACCGACCCGGGCAACGTGAAGTCCGTGCTGATCAAGACCAGCCACCACACACACAACGTGATCGGTTCCGGCGCCAACGATCCGCAGAAGTACAGCCCCACCGCCTCCCGGGAAACCCTTGACCACTCCATCCCCTACATCTTCACTGTCGCCCTGCAGGACGGGGCCTGGCACCACGTGGACTCCTACTCCCCCGCCCGCGCCGCGCGACCGGCCACCGTGGAGCTGTGGCAGAAAGTCACCACCGAGGAAGACCCGGAATGGACCCGCCGCTACCACTCACTGGACATCAGTGAGAAGGCCTTCGGCGGTTCCGTGGAAATCACCCTCACCGACGACACCGTGATCACGGATGAGATCGCCGTCGCTGACGCCCACCCCCTCGGTGCCCGCCCCTTCGGACGCGCTGAATACATCAACAAGTTCCGGACCCTCGCCGCCGGCCTCGTCGAGGAGGCCGAAATCGAAAGGTTCCTCGCCGCCGTCGAACGCCTCCCCGAACTCGCCGCGGGCGAGCTGGACCAGCTGAACATCACCGCCGCCCCCGGCGTCATCGACCTGGACGCCGCACCCAAGGGACTCTTCTAATGCTGTACTCGAAGGTCACGCCCGAGCAGAAGCGCATCGATTTCCACAACCTGCTTGCTTCGGGCACTATCGCCCAGTTCCCCGGCGCGTTCAATCCGCTGTCGGCAAGGCTGATCCAGGAGAAGGGCTTCGCCGGGGTCTATATCTCCGGCGCGGTCCTGGCCAACGATCTCGGCCTGCCGGACATAGGCTTGACCACCCTCACCGAGGTCTCCACCCGGGCCGGGCAGATAGCACGGATGACGGACTTGCCCGCGATCGTGGACGCCGACACCGGCTTCGGCGAACCCATGAACGTGGCCCGCATCGTCCAGGAGATCGAGAACGCGGGCCTGGCGGGACTGCACATAGAGGACCAGTTCAACCCCAAACGCTGCGGCCACCTCGACGGCAAAAACGTCGTGGACCTGGACACCGCCACCAAACGCATCCGCGCCGCGGCGGACGCCCGCCGCGACCCCAACTTCCTTATCATGGCCCGGACGGACATCCGCGCCGTTGACGGTCTCCTGGCCGCCAAAGACCGCGCCAAAGCCCTGGTAGATGCCGGGGCAGACGCGATCTTCCCTGAAGCCATGCGCGACCTCGCCGAATTCCAGGCCATCCGCGATGCTGTCGACGTACCCATCCTGGCCAACATGACCGAGTTCGGTAAAAGCGACCTCTTCTCCACGAGAGAACTGCAGGCGGTCGGGGTCAACATGGTCATTTACCCTGTCACCCTGCTTCGTAGTGCCATGGGGGCAGCTGAACGGGTCTTGGACACGCTTAAGAGCTTGGGAACCCAAGAAGTGCGCGTTCCTGAGATGCTCACCCGCTCTCGTCTCTATGACCTCGTGGACTACGAGGCTTACAACAAGTTCGATTCCGGCATCTTCAACTTCCAGATCCCCCACATTCGCTAGTCCGGAACTGCAACGAAGGAGTTCAGCATGGCTGACACAGAAATCAAAAAAGGGCTCGCAGGCGTTGTGGTGGACTACACCGCCGTCTCCAAAGTCAACGCGGAAACCAACTCGCTGCTCTACCGCGGGTACCCGGTCCAGGAACTCGCCGCCAAATGCAGCTTCGAGGAAGTGGCATACCTGCTCTGGAAGGGCCAACTGCCTACGCCGGAGCAACTTGCCGGGTTCACCGCCCGCGAAAGGGCTGGCCGAACACTCGACCCTGCACTCAAGGCAGTCATCGACACACTGCCCACCGACGCCCACCCCATGGACGTCTGCCGCACAGCCGCCTCCGTGATGGGCGCCCGCCACCCATTGGCCGAGGACTCTTCACCCGAGACCAACATGAGCAAGGCCATTGACCTATGGGCGGCGATGCCGGCAGTCGTGGCGTACGACCAGCGCCGCCGGCACGGCCAGGACCTCGTGGCGCCCCGCGGTGATCTGGGGTATTCGGCCAACTTCCTCTGGATGACCTTCGGAGAAGAACCTGTGGACGAGGTCGTGGCGGCCTTCAATGTCTCGATGATCCTGTACGCGGAACACTCCTTTAACGCCTCGACCTTCACCGCCCGGGTGGTCACCTCTACCCTCTCTGACCTGCACTCGGCAGTGACGGCAGCCATCGGCGCGCTTAAAGGCCCCCTACACGGCGGCGCGAACGAAGCCGTCATGCACACCTTTGACGAGATCGGCATCCGGCCCGAGGAATCCCTGGAGGAAGCAGCCACCCGCGCTAAAGCGTGGATGGAAGACGCACTGGCGCAAAAGAAGAAGATCATGGGCTTTGGGCACCGCGTCTACAAGCACGGCGACTCCCGCGTTCCCACCATGAAGGCCGCCCTGGACAAAATGATCGCCCATTACGGTCGGCCCGAACTCCTCGGGCTGTACAACGGGCTCGAGCAGGCCATGGACGAAGCCAAGGCGATTAAGCCCAACCTCGACTATCCAGCCGGACCCACCTACCACCTCATGGGCTTTGACACCCCAACCTTCACCCCGATTTTCGTCGCCAGCCGCATCACCGGCTGGACCGCACACATCATGGAACAGCTGGCATCCAACTCCCTGATCCGACCGCTCAGCGCTTACAAAGGTCCAGACCAGCGCTCCCTCTAACCGGCGGGAAACGGCCCCAATTCCTGCGGTGAGGTGTCGGATGATCACCGGGATCATCAACTATCGCAACGCTTGCGACACCTCACCGCGGGCTGCCGAGCGTATATAGGAGCAAGCAATGGACCTTCATCTTCAGTCAGATTGGCAACGCGCTCTCGGTCAACAGGTAGAAATATGGAAAAACGGAAAGTTCGTCCGCGAAGGAACTGTTGAGGCGGTAATGCCCGATAGCTCGATCCTGTGGATTTCTCTCGACGCAAACTCTCCAAGGCAGATGTTTTTCGAGTGTGACGGATACCAGCTTTTTGCGCATTTCTTGCCCCCAGCGGAAGCGACTCGAGTGCCTCAGGAAATCGAACCGGACGCCTTGCCTTGACCTCTGCCGGCGTTCATCAAGGAGTTATATTTGGATCAGGTCGTCGGCCCAGCAGTGTGTTCCGATTGTATTTCCGCTACTACGTGGCGGGCGATCCGAACTACATCCGCTTGACCGCTTGGATGTGGTCCGTCTCTAGCAGGGCTGTAGGGAATGAGAGAATCTTTCGAAGGACTACGCTCCCATATATTGCTCGAACAAAGGAGATGGTGTGTCGAGTTCCCTACCGCTGCTCAAGGATCCGATAGCTGAGGCACGGCGTCACTGGCAGGAGCATGGTTGGGGCGATGCCGCAGACGGTATGGCTGCTGTGACTGCTCTGATGCGGGCACAGCAGATCCTGCTCGCCCGTATCGAAGCCGTTCTCAAACCGCATGGGTTGTCGTTTGCCCGTTACGAACTGCTGGCGTTACTTAGCTTCACTAGGAGCGGGTCGCTGCCCATGGCCAAGGCAAGTGCACGTTTGCAGGTTCACCCCACGAGCGTGACAAGCGCGGTGAACCGCTTGGAACGTGCAGGTTTGGTGCGCAGGGTAGCTCATCCAACGGACGGCCGAGCTACCCTGGTGCAGATTTCCGCCAAAGGCCGGGAAGTCGTAAACGCAGCAACACAGGACCTGAACGCGGAGGTTTTCACCCGGACCGGATTTACCGGTAACGAGGTTGACGTTCTGATCGAAACCCTTGGTCGCTTCCGTCGCCAGGCGGGCGACTTCGACGAAAATAGCCGCCGGGACGAGTACTGACTTCCCGGCAGGCAGCTCCTGGACAGTACCGGGACGCTCCTAAAGATCAAGCAGTTTAGAATCGCGTCCCGTCCACTTAAATTCATGCGCCTGCTTTGAGAGGAAGGCCTCGATGCCTATCTCGGGCTCGCCGCTCACGGCCATCTCACGTTGCCACTCGGCGTTTGTCTCCCTCGAGCGGTAACCTCCGGCCGCAATGACGTCCACGATGTCCTTCATAGCCTGGATTGACAGCTGCGAACGGGCGGCCAGACGCCCAGCGAATACGATGATTTCCGGCCAGAAGCTTGCCTGAGGTACCACCCTGGCCAGCAGGCCTAAGCCCATGGCTTCCGCTGCGTCTATGAAGTCGCCGCTGAAGAGAAGGTATTTTGCCGTGGCTGGCCCGGCCAGCCTGACCGGCCGTTCGATGCCGGACAAGGGATAGACGATGCCGATCTTTGCCGGTGTGATCCCGAAGGTAGACCTGTCGGAAGCCATCCGGATGTCGCAGGCACCTGCGATTTGCCATCCACCCCCGATGCAGTATCCGTCAATCGCGGCAATGGTGGGTTTGTGGAAACTGGCCAAGCATTTTCGCCGACGGTGACATGGCCGCCGTCGTGCCGGCCGTTACCTGGATGATGCATGGATGTCTTTGAGGTCGCTGATCTCTGCCCCGGCGGAGAAATTCTCCCCAGCCCCGCGGACCACCAACACCTTGACCGATGCATCGGCGGCCAGACGGTCCAGTATTGGCTCGAACTGCTGCCACATGTTTTTCGTCATCGCATTGCGTCGGCGCTCGTTGTCCAGCACGATCGTCGCAACCGGACCGTCGTATTCGACCCGAAGCGTCCCGGTCGCAGTATCCTCCCTTGTGGTTTTCATCGGCTCGCCACCTCCGGAACAAGAGCTTCCCTCACCACGCCGGCCTCAAGGAGCCCCGCTATCTGCTCCTCGCTGAGCCCCCAGACCCTCCAACACGCGTCGGGCGTCGGCGGTGCCTTGCGGATAGGCGTGCCTTCGCCGTTGACGGACAACGGTCCGCGCAACAGCGGCAGGGATGACCCGTCACGCCGCGTAAGATGCCGGACCATGTCCAAAGCCTGGACTTGCGCATCCTGGAAAACTTCCCCGTAGTTATAAATGCGTCCGGTCGGCCGTATACCACCTCATCCGGCGGCTGGCCGCCCCGGTCCTGAGCTTGCTGGCAGGCTTCCGTCACCGGGATACAGCCGGGCGTGATTCTGTTATTGGCACGTCGATGTCGTGGCCTTGGGATCGCAGGTACACGAGGTGGCTGGCTGTTTCGGAGACCGCCAGGCGCAGCGAGAAGGTCTGCAGGGATTCCCAGCCGCGGGACCAGGTCAGGTGCCGGGCGATGTCCCAAACTGTTTCGGGCCGGTGCGCCTCCAGGACCCGGAGGACCTCGGCGGAACGTTCGCGGTTGTGTTCGACCAGCTGTGCGACCCTGCGCTGCATGCCGCGGAACCGGTACTCGTGGGCCGGGCAGACCTCCATCTGGTCCTCGAACGCGATTAGGTCCAGGGATTTGTAGTAGTCAGCCAGTGGGTTTGCCGGCCCGGGCAGTTCCAGGGCGATGTGCGGGGAGATGCGCGGCAGGACGTGGTCCCCGCTGAAGATCAGGCCGTGGGGCTCATCAACCAGGCAGATATGACCGGGTGAGTGCCCGGGGGTGGTGACCACCTGCAGGTTGAGTCCCTGGGCAGGCACGAGGCTGCCGTCGGTGAGCCGCAGGTCCGGATCGGCGAGGTTCTGCAGATGGGTGAGGTGGGGGCGGTCCAGGGCCGCTTCGGCCAGCCGGTCCGCCGGCACGCCCCAGAGCGTCAGCTCCTCGCGGTCGTTGTTCAGAACAACGTCAGGGTCCTCACCGGCGGTAAGCCGGCGCACTTCCCGGTCACCCAAAGCCACCCAGGCTCCTGTGGCCGTCCGAAGGCGGGAGGCCATGCCCAGATGGTCCGAGTGGAAGTGGGTGGCGACAATTCCTGTCAGGTCGGTCAAGCCAAGGTTGGCCTGCCGCAGTCCGGCATTCAGGTAGTCCAAGCCGGCCTCACTGTCCCAGCCTGGATCGATTAGGACGGCGTCCCCGTCGCCTAGGAGCAGGTAGCTGAGGGTGTATCGCATGGGATTGTCGGGGAACGGGACGGGGATGGACCAAACGTCCGCACTGAGCTGCTCAACGGGCGGCAGCACCTTGTTCCCCCATGCTTCCTTCTGGGCGTGGCCGGTGAGGGTAATCGGGGGCAGGGTCATCAGTTCCTCTCAAGGACAGTAAAAACATGGGTGCGGACGGACCCCGGCGCATCCCGGATGCTGTCCGTTCATTCTGGCATGCACGCAGGCTCAGACGGCCCGTACCCGAGGCCGGACCCGTAGGGCCTGTATGGTCATCAGGGCAGGCCCGTCGTGATCGTTTCCGTGTCGGTCGGTGATGATTGCATCTTTTCTTCGTCCGAGTGCATGCGAACACGCACGAGGAAAAGCGGCACAGACGTCACGCGACATCTCACGCCCTTGGCGCGATCTGTTCACGGACTTCGGCTTTCTTTGCCACCATCTCGGAGGCGGCCGTTCGGTCCCACCTCGAACGCGGATAGAGGCTGGTCCAAACCTCAAACCCGGAAGCGGCATCGATGAATTCCCGCTCAAATGCCCCCTCTGGAGCAATCCATAAGCCGGATGCGTCGGGCATGGCGTCCTCAACCAACCCTTGGCGATAGAACTCTCCGACGAGCCGGACCTGGACAATCTTGCCGACGAGGGACTGCCATTGGTCCGTGCGGTGCATGCTGGCGCGACTGACAATCTCAGACTCCATGGTGGCCTTCTTCCTCTTCTGATTGTCGGTACTTTGTAGGTAGGTCACTTCGGTCAACCCAGTAGCTTCCTGGATGGTGGAGTGTTCGGGACGGGGAACTGCCCGGAGCGCACGGGCTCGGCGTAGGTCTTCGCGGGGTCGCTAAGCGTGTCCCGAAGGTACGCCCTTGCTGCCCCGCGGGAGGCGTTCCGTTGCTTGTGATTCTGGTAGCTTCCGGCTAGCCTTCGCGGATCGGGCTCGACCTCTGGTCCAGCGGCCTGTGATGCGCAAATCCCCGCTGGGCAGGTTCCGCTATGACGCGGGCGACTTCGTGGAGACGCGTTTCCCGATCTAGTCCAACGTCTGGGGCTGAGTCCACTTGAATGCGGGGGTCTCCTTCGCCAAGAAGGCGCGGATCCCGATTTCTGGTTCCCCACTGGCAGCCATCTGGTCCTGCCAGTAGTTACTGATCCGCGGGAGTGCGGGATCGCTAACGGCGATAGCGTCGACTATCTGTTTCATGGCCTGGGTGGAGAGCTGGGAACGGTTGGCGATCCGGTCGGCGAATTGCTTGATCTCATTCCAGAACCCCTTCGCGGGGACCACCCTGCCGAGCAGGCCAAGATCATGTGCTTCGCGGGCGGTGATGAAATCCCCCGTCAGCAGCAGGTATTTCGCTGTGGCGGGGCCGGCTAGACGAACGAGGCGTTCGATGCCGGAGAGTGGGTAGACGATGCCGACCTTGGCCGGGGTGATGCCAAAGGTCGCGCTGTTCGCCGCGATACGGATATCGCAGGCCCCGGCGATCTGCCAGGCGCCGCCGATGCAGTAGCCCTCGATCGCCGCGATGGTGGGTTTGGGGAAGCTGGCCAGCGCATTCTCACCGGCGGTGACATGGCCGCCGTCGTGTGCCCCGCTCTCCGGATCGCGCAGGATGGCCTTCAGGTCGCTGATGTCGGCGCCGGCGGAGAAGTTCCCGCCGGCCCCGCGAACCACGACCACCTTGACGGACGCGTCCGCGCCGAGGCGTTCCAGCACGGGTGCGAACTGCTGCCACATGTCCTGGTTCAGCGCGTTGCGGCGCCGAGGATTGTCGATCACGATAGTCGCTACCGCACCGGATTGTTCGACCCGCAGGGAAGCTGTCATGGTTTCCTCCGCTGTGCTGGTCATGCCCGTACCTCTGCGAGGGCGGGTGTTTCGCGCACAATGCCGGAGGCAATGAGCTTGTTAATCTGTTCCGGGGTCAGTGCCATGTTTTCGAGGACCTTTCGGGTGTCTTCACCCAAGGCGGGAGGCGCCTTCCGGACCGGGGTGGGTTCGCGGTTGACGGACAGTGGGCCGCGGAGCAGTGGCAGTTCGGTGCCGTCGTAGCGGTTCACGGTTCTGACCATATCCACGGCTTCGACCTGGGGGTCGGCGAAGGCTTCTGCGTAGTTGTAGATCGGGCCGCAGGGGATTTTCGCGGCTCGGAAGGCATCGAGCCATTCCAGCCCCGGATGGGCGGTGAGGAGTTCCTCGAGCCGGACGGCCAGGGCGGCGCGGTTGGTTGAGCGGTCCCGTCCCGTTGTGTAGTCCGGGTCATGGGCCAGGGCGGGATCGCCGACAATAACGCAGAGTTGGAGCCATTGTTTGTCGTTGCCGACGGAAATGATGACGGGGATGTCTGCGGTTTTGAAGACCCCGTAGGGTGCCAGGACCGGGTGGTCGTTGCCCTGGGGCACCGGGACCTCGCCGTTGCTGAGATAGCGCTGCCCTTGGAATGCGGACAGGGCGAGTGCGGATTCCAGCAGCGAGGTGGAGATGTCCAGCCCCGCCCGGGTGTGGGCTCGGCCTGCGAGAGCTGCGGCGATGCCGTAAGCGGCGAAGATCCCCGTGCACATGTCCACGATCGGCACTCCGAAGCGGACCATGTGGTCCGCGTCCTGGCCGGTCACGGACATGAGCCCGGACATGCCCTGGGCGACCTGGTCCAAGCCTGCGGTAAGGGCCAGCGGTCCGGTGGTGCCGAACCCGGTCACCGAGGCGATGATCAGTCCGGGGTTGGCCGCCCGCAGCTCCTCGGGGTCCAGACCCAGGGTCGTCAGGACTCCGGGTCGGAAGTTCTCGATGAGTACGTCCGCTTCCAGTGCCAACTTCCGCAGCAGATCTTTGCCTTCGGGGGTGTAGAAGTCGACGGCGACGGAGGATTTGCCGCGGTTGATCGAGTCGAAGTAGAGGCTGTGCTCGTTCTCGAACGGAGGCCAGGACCGGGACGAATCGCCGCCCTTGATCGATTCAACCTTGATTACGGTCGCCCCCATGTCCGCGAGCAGCGCCGTGGCGTACGGACCGGCGAGGGCACGACTGAGGTCCAGCACGGTGACGCCTGCCAGCGGGCCTGCCGTCGTCGTTGTTGTGGTCGTGGTCGTGGTCGTTGTCGTTTTCGCCATGGTCAGCCCCTCAGCTTGACGTTGATTTGCTTGGTCTGGGTAAACCCGGCCAGCATGCCCTCCAGGGAGACCTCGCGGCCAATGCCGCTTTGCTTGTACCCGCCATAGGACTGGCCCACCAGCTGGCCCCCGCCCTGGTTCACCTGGACCCAGCCTGCTTCGACGCGGTGCGCAGTGTTCAGGGCGTTGTCCAGGTTGCGGCTCCACACGTAAGCGGCCAAACCGAAGTGCGAGTCGTTGGCCATGGCCACGACCTCGTCGACGTCTTTCCAGCGGATGGCTGCCAGAACCGGGCCGAAGATTTCTTCCTGCGCCAGCCGGAAGTCGTTCCGGACACCTCCAAAGACGGTCGGCAGGTGGTAGTAGCCATCCGTCAGCGGCCCTTCGGTAGGGGCGTGCCCGCCGAGGGCAATGGTCAGGTCCTTGTTGGACCTGCCTTCGTCCAGGTAGGCGCTGATCTGGCGGTGTTGGTTGGCGTTGATGATGGCGCCCATGTCGGTGGCCTCATCGAGGGGGTCGCCGACTTTGAGCGCGCCGAGCTTGGTGACGAGGCGTTCGAGTACTTCGTCGTAGATGTCCTCGTGCAGGAACAAACGGGATCCGGCGGTGCAGCTCTGGCCCTGCCGGGTGAACCGTGACGCGGCCAGCAGCCCGTCTATCAGGTCGTCATCCACGGCGTCGGGGAACACGATGGAGGGGTTCTTGCCACCGAGTTCGAGGGACACGTGGGCCAGCCGTTCACTGGCCTGGCGCGCTACGCCGCGGCCCACTTCGGTGGAGCCGGTGAAGGAGACTTTGTCGACTCCGGGGTGGGTGGACAGTGCCTGGCCGATCACGCTGCCGCGGCCGGTCAGTACGTTCAGGACGCCGGCGGGGAGATAGCGGTTGCAGATTTCGGCCAGCAGCAGGATGGTCAGCGGCGCATCATCGGCGGCCTTGAGGATGACGGTGTTGCCGGCGGCAAGCGCGGCAGGGACCTTGAATCCGGCGATCATCAAAGGTGAGTTCCAGGGCAGGATGCATGCGACGACGCCGAGCGGTTCCAGCCGGGTGTACTGCAGCTGGTTGTCCCCGGCCGGGAGCGTGGTGCCTTTGACTTCGCCGGCGACGCCGGCGAAGTAGCGGAACAGCGCCACCAGGGTGTTGACCTCGGGGCGGGCCTGGGTGCGCAGGGCGTTGCCCGTGTCCAGGGCGGTCAGCCTGGCGAAGTCCTCAGCCCGTTCCTCGATGTCGTCCGCGATTTTCGCCAGCGCCCGGGCGCGTTCGGTGAAGTGCACTGAGCGCCAGCCCGGGAAGGCGCGCCGTGCGGCGGCGACGGCGCGGTCGACGTCGTCTGCTCCGGCGGAGGGCACCCGGGCGATCACCTGTTCGCGGACGGCGGGGTTCTTCACCTCGCGCCACTCGCCAGTGCGCGCCTCCGTTCGTTCGCCGTCGATCCACATCAGTTGTTCAAATCCGCCCAGGATGGCACCGGTCCGGGGGTCAACACTTACTTCGGTCATGGCTTCTCGTCTTTCAGGATGGTGGGCCGCCGACCGGGGCCGGAGTGCGGAGTGTCAGCGGCAGGGGTCAGCGGTGGGTGAATTCCGGGGCGCGCTTCTCGATGAATGCTGCCATGCCTTCCTTCTGGTCCTCAGTGGCCCAGCAGGAGTGGTTCAGTCGGCGCTCGAACTGCACGCCGTCGGCCAATGACATTTCGTGGGCGGCGTTGACGGCTTCCTTGGCCAGCAGGGCGATGGGTTTGGACATGCCCGCGATGGTCGCAGCTGTGGCGAGTGCGTCCTCCATCAGCGAGGCGGCGGGGACGACCCGGGCGACCAGACCGGCGCGTTCTGCTTCATCTGCGCCCATGGTCCGGCCCGTGAGCACCATTTCCATGGCCTTGGACTTTCCGATGGCCCGGGTCAGCCGCTGAGAGCCGCCCATGCCCGGGATCACGCCGAGCTTGATTTCGGGCTGCCCGAATTTGGCGTTGTCCGCGGCGATGATGAAGTCACAAATCATGGCCAGCTCGCAGCCTCCGCCGAGGGCATGGCCGGCGACGGCGGCGATCATTGGTGTGCGGACCCTGGCCAGGTCATCCCAGCCGGCAAACCAGTTCTGGGTGTACATGTCCATGTAGCTTCGGGGTGCCATTTCCTTGATGTCCGCGCCGGCGGCGAAGGCCCGGTCAGAACCGGTGATGATGATGGCCCCGATCTCCGGGTCCGTATCGAAGTCGCGGGCTGCGGCGAGTACCTCGTTACAGAGCTGGACGTTGAGGGCGTTCAGCGCCTCGGGACGGTTGAGCGTGATGATGCCGACGCGTCCGTGCTGTTTGACCAGGATGGTCTGGTAGTCGCTCATGCCAGTGCCTCCACGCTTGAGTTGGCCCGGATTTCGTTGATGATGGCGGAGAAGTCCTGGACCGCACCCTCGCCCTCGGCGAATTGCCGGTAGATCTCCTCGGCCAGGGAACCGAGCCGGGCCTGGACGCCTGTTGATGCGAGGGCCTGCGCGGCCAGGCCCAGGTCCTTGGCCATCAGCGCCCCGGCGAAGCCGGGCTGGTAATCGCGGTTCGCGGGACTGGCCGGAACCGGTCCGGGGACCGGGCAGTTGGTGGTCAGGGCCCAGCATTGGCCTGAGGCGGCCGAGGCGACGTCGAACAGGGCTTCGTTGGAGAGGCCCAGCTTCTCGCCCAGGACGAAGGCCTCCGACACTGCGATCATCGACACGCCGAGGATCATGTTGTTGCAGACCTTCGCGGCTTGCCCGGCGCCGGGTCCACCGCAGTGCACGATCCGTTGGCCCATGGCGGCCAGGATCGGCTCGGCCTCCGCGAAGTCTTCGGCCCTGCCTCCTACCATGAAGGTCAGCGTGCCGTTCACGGCCCCGGTCACGCCGCCGGACACGGGGGCGTCCAGGGCACGGTGCCCGGCCCCGACCGCCAGTTCGTGGGCGGCGCGCGCGTCCTCGACCGCAATGGTGGAGCATTCCAGGAACATGGTTCCCGGTGCGGCAACGGCCAGCAGTCCATCCTCGCCCTGGTAGGCGCCAAGCACGTGGCGTCCCGCCGGGAGCATGGTGATGACGACGTCGGCGCCGGCAGCGGCCGCGGCGGCAGATTCGGCGACCTCGATGCCGGCGGTGCGGGCCTGGTCCAGAGCCTCGGGTGCCAGGTCGAATCCGGACACCTGGTGCCCGGCTTTGACCAGGTTCGCCGCCATCGGGCCGCCCATGTGGCCCAGGCCAATGAAAGCTATCTTCTTTCCCATGAAAAGCTCCTTCTCGTTGCGCGGTTTCGTTGCGCAGGTATGACTCGTGTGTGGTGGCGTTTAGGGGGTCTGGCCGGAAGCCGCGGTGGTAAGGCGCAGTTCCCGGGGTCCCAAGTCGGCGAAGTAGCGGGCGACGTCGGCGGCCGATAGGGCCTCCAGGGTGGCCGGAGACCATTGCGGGCGCCGGTCCTTGCCGATCACCTGGGCCCTGATTCCCTCGGCCAAATCGGGCGCGGCGAAACAGTGCAGCGAGACCCGGTACTCCTGCTCCAGGGTTCCCGCCAGGCTTCCCGAAGTCCGGGCGCGTCGAAGGGATTCGAGCGTCAGCTTCAGCGCTGTGGGTGACTTCGCCAGAATGCTGTCTGCGGCAGCCTGCGCAGCGGGAATCTTGGAGCCCTGCAGGGCTGACAGGATCTCCTCGACGGTGTCGAGGGCGTAGCAAGCGTCGATCCAGGACCGCTCGGAAGCCAGGGCCGCCGGCGGGAAGTAGTCCCGGGCGAAAGACCTGACAGCTTCCGCAGCGTCCTCCCAAGCCAACGCCTTAGTCAGATCAGGGAGTGCGCTGCTGTCCACAAAATGGTCGGCAAAACCCATCGCGATGGCATCGGCGCCGGAGAATGTGCCGGCCGTCAGGGCCACATGCGTGCCCAGTTCCCCCGGTGCCCTAGAGAGCAGGTGGGTGCCGCCGACGTCGGGGACGAAACCGATCCCGGTTTCCGGCATTCCTACCTTGGTCCGCTCGGTCACTACGCGCAGCGAGCCGTGGGCTGAGACCCCGACGCCGCCGCCGAGCACCAAACCATCCATCATGGCGACATATGGTTTAGGGTAGTTAGCGATTCGGGCGTTAAGCCTGTATTCGTCGGCCCAGAACCGCTCGGTGGCGGTCCCGTGGTTCACCGCGTCCCGGTGGATCGCCACAATGTCTCCGCCGGCGCATAGCCCGCGCTCCCCCGTGCCGGTCAGCAGGACCGTGGCGACACTGTCGTTGTGCTCCCACTCGTCCAGGGCTTCGGCAATTCGGGTGACCATGGCGTGCGTGAGGGCGTTGATCGCCTGGGGCCGGTTGAGGATGATGTGTCCCAGGTGGCCGTCCCGGCGCAGCAGAACCTCGTCGTTGTCCATGCCTAGGCCCCTGCCACTATCCGGCCAACGACCATGCGCATGATCTCATTGCTGCCTTCGAGGATCTGATGGACGCGCAAATCCCGGGCGATTTTCTCCACCCCGTATTCGGACAGGTAGCCGTAGCCGCCGTGGAGCTGAATGGCACTGTTGGCGACATTGAACCCCGCGTCCGTGGCAACTTGCTTGGCCATGGCGCAAAGCTTCACAGCATCAGGTGCCCCGCGGTCCAGCGCGTCCGCTGCCCGCCAGAGCAGCGTCCGCGCGGTCACGAGCTCAGTTTCCATGTCAGCGATTTGGAAGAGCAGTGATTGCTGGTTGATCAGTGGGCCGCCGAAGGCTCGGCGTTCCTTGAGGTAGGCCACGGATTTATCCAGCGCGGTCTGGCCGCCGCCCAGGGAGCACGCCCCCATGTTGATCCGGCCGCCATTGAGTCCTTTCATCGCGATACCAAAACCGCTGCCTTCCTCACCGAGACGGTTGGCCACCGGGACCCGCACGTTCTCGAGGACCACCTGCCGGGTTGGCTGTGCGTTCCACCCCATCTTTTTCTCGTTCGCGCCGAACGACAGGCCAGGCGCATCGGCGGGGACCACGATGGCGGTAATGCCGCGGTTGCCGGTATCGGCGGTGCGGGCCATCACGATGTAGTAGCTCGACGAGCCGGCGCCGGAGATGAACTGTTTGACACCGTTAAGCACGTAGTCGTCGCCGTCGCGCACCGCCTTGGTGCTCAAAGCAGCAGCGTCGGAGCCGGCGCCCGGCTCCGTGAGGCAGTAGCTGCCCAGCGCCTCCATGGAGGCCAGCTGCGGGACCCACTGTGCACGCTGCTCATCGTTGCCGAACGAGTCGATCATCCACACCACCATGTTGTGGATGGAGATGTAAGCGGCAATCGTCGGATCCGCCTTGGCCAGCTCCTCAAAGATCAGCACCGCATCACTGCGTGTAAGTCCGGAGCCGCCGAACTCCTCCCGGACGTAAATGCCGCCCATGCCCAGGGCGCCGGCCTCGGCCAGCACGTCCACCGGAAAGTGTTTGGTCTCGTCCCACTTTGAGGCGTTGGGTGCCAAGGCCTCGTTGGCAAAGTCCCGCACCATGTGGACCAGCAACTGCTGGTCCTCGTTAAGTTCAAACATTCCAGTCCCGTCGAAAATGTGGATTTAAACTTCAATATAGTAGGACATCCAAGTAATTACTAGGGGTCCCTAGTATATTTTTGATGTCATACTAAGAACCCGCCGCATTTCTGTGGTTACTTGCTGACTTTGCCCGTAAGGGAGGCCAGCGGCCGCAGGAACAGGGGCCGGGCCAGGAACCAGGCGGCGACCATGACTGCCAGTGACGCGGCAAAGATCCAGAACCCTGCCCAACCGCCGGCGTCGCTGGAGGCATACATGTGGTTTAGATTGTGCAGTGCGCCGGTGGTGAACACGAGCACCACATGCACAACAACGAAACCTACGAAATACAGCATGACCGGGAAGTGAATTGCCCGGGCCGCCTCGACCGGATAGATCCGGTTCAGCGTTGTGGCGTTCTTCGGCCATGCCCCACTCATCCGCAGGCCGGTGGCCAGGGCCAGCGGTGCGGCAAGGAAGACGATGGAGAAGTAGGCCAGCACCTGCAGCGAGTTGTAGTTGACCCAACCGTTTTCGGCGGGCCAGTTCAGCGAGGCGTACTGGAGGGCCGCGGACAGGGCGTTGGGTACTACGTTCCAGCTGGTCGGAGCGATCCGCATCCACTGCCCGGTGGCCAGCAGCAGGATGATAAAGATGATCCCGTTGAGCACCCACAGAGCGTCCAGGGTTAGGTGGAACCAGAGGTTCAGGCTGATCTTGGCCGGCTTCCCCTTGGTCTTGATCAGCCCGGTGTTGTTCCGGGTCCAGTGTTCCTTGGGCCTGGCAGTGGTGCGCACCAACCACCCGGAACGGATGATCAGCACGAGGAAGAAGGCGTTGAGGAAGTGCTGCCAGCCCAGCCAGGCCGGCAGGCCCACCGGCGCCGTCTCGGGCAGTTCGACCTGTCCCGGGTAGGTGGCCAGGAAGTCCTGGACGGCAGGGAGTGTTCGCATCCATTGGGCGAAGAGCACGACAACAGCCAACGCCACGACGGCTATGGTGATCGCCACGGCCAGCCGGGCCCACTTGTTCCCGGGACGCATTGACGTCTTGCTTGTAGTCGTCGACATGACGAGCGGTCCTTTCCTGAGGCGGTAAGCGGCCCCAACTGCTGTCCCGGCCGACGGGCAGACCGGCCCGCAACGGCTAGTTGGAGCGGGCCTGGATGGCTTCGATCAGCTGCGGAACTACGGTGAACACGTCGCCCACAATGCCGAAGTCGGCAACGTCGAAGATGGGGGCGTCCTCGTCCTTATTAATGGCCACAATGGTCTTGGCGGTCTGCATCCCGGCTCGGTGCTGGATGGCCCCGGAGATCCCCAGCGCGACGTACAGTTGCGGGGACACGGTGATGCCGGTCTGCCCGACCTGGGAGCTTTGTTCGATGTAGCCGGCGTCCACGGCGGCCCGGGAGGCGCCGACGGCGGCGCCGAGCGCGTCGGCGAGCTGTTCGACGAGGACGAAGTTCTCTTTGGAGCCCAGGCCGCGTCCGCCGGAGACCACAGTGACCGCCCCGCGCAGCGCCGGGCGCCCCGAGTCAGAACCGGCGGGGTGCATTGTGTTGATCCTGGCGGAGTTGCCGGATTGAATGTCCAGCGCGACCGTCGTGACCGACGGGGTTGCCGCGGCGGCGCGCTCATCCAAGGCACCCTGGCGCAGGGTAATGACTGCCGGGCCGGACTGCACCGTCGCTTCAACGGTGTAGGCGCCGCCGAAGACCGAGTGGACGCCGACTGCGGTCCCGTCCTCGGCGCGGACGTCCAGGACGTCGGCCAGCAGCCCGGCGCCGGTGCGGACCGCGAACCGGGCCGCGGCTTCGCGGCTTTCGACCGAGTTCGCCACGATGACGGCGGAGGGTTCCAGCGCCCGGGCCGCGGACGTGAGCGCCTCGACCTGGGCTACCGCCAGCAGCAGGCCCACCTGTGCACTCTCCGCGAGATATACCTGCTGCGCGCCGAGAGCCCCGAGCTGCTCCACCAAGGCGGCGCCCTCGCCTGGCTGTGTGGCCACGACGGCCACGGGGGTGCCGAGTTTCGCGGCCGCGGCAATCAGAGCCGGAGCGCTGGTGGCAATGGCGCCAGCGGGCGAGATTTCAATCAGTGCCAGTACGTTGGTCATGTCAGTCTCCTCGGATCAGACCAGGCGGCCGGCGACCAGGAACTCGGCGAGCTCCCCGGCTGCGGTTCCGTCGTCGACGATTTTCTTGCCGGCAGTGCGTGCCGGTCGCTCGGATATAGTGAGCACGGTTGACGTGCGGCCTGCCACGCTCAGGTCCAGGTCCAGGTCGGCTAGGGACAGGTTGGCCAGGGGCTTGCGCTTGGCGGTCATGATGCCCTTGAAGTTCGGGAAGCGGGCCTCGGCGGACCGCTCGGTCACCGACACGATGGCCGGCAGCGCGGCGCTCACCTCCAGCAAGCCGTCCTCGATGCCGACTTCGCCGGTGACGGAAGCCGGGCCGATCTCGACGGAGTTGAGCGACGAAAGCAGCGGCAGCCCGAGGTGCTCGGCCACCATGGCTGGCACCACGCCGCCGCGCCCGTCGGTCGATTCGTTACCCGCCACGACCAGGTCGAAGCCGGTCCGCCGCAAGGCCGCGGCCAAGACGGCCGCCGTCCTAGCGATGTCCGCGCCATCCAATCGGTCATCCTCCACGTGCACCGCCGAGTCTGCCCCCATGGACAGCGCCTTGCGCAGGGCCTGCGTTGCGGAGGCAGGACCCATGGTCAGCACTACGACCTCGCTGCCCTTGTTCGAATCCTTATGGCGCAGCGCCACCTCGAGGGCGCGCTCGTTAATCTCGTCCGCAACGCTCTCGCTCGCGGCGCGGTCAAGTCGGCCCGTGGAGGCGTCGAGTTTGCGCTCTTCCTCGGTGTCGGGCACCTGCTTCACCAGAACAATGATCTTCACGGGACTTTCCTCCTGCTGCGGCTACTTTCAATGGAACGTCGAGGACCACTTTAGTAGGAAGTCCTAGTAATTACTAGGGACTCCTAGTACTTCCGCGAATTAATCCCCGGGCACATGGAAATTTTGGGCCGGCCCCGTCGGTTGCCCAGCACAGTGCGGGGCGAAGCCCGGCCCATGCGGGCGGTTCTAGAGTCGGCTCTTGGCGCGTCCTCGTTCGGCGAAGGCGGCGATGCGCCGCATCGTGTCTGGGTCGGACCCGAGGGAGGAGATCGTGCCCAGCTCGTCCTCGAGATGGTCTGCGTAGGCCGACAGGCGTTCTGAGGTCAGCAACCGTCTGGTCGGGCCTAGTGTCTGCGTCGCTCCGGCCGCCAGGCTCTCCCCCAGTTCCCGGGCCCGCTCGCGCAGTTCGGACGTCTCGACCAGTTCGCCGGCCAGCCCCCACTCGACGGCTTCCCGGGCTGTAGCCACCCGGCCACCCAGGCACATCTGGGCGGCACGCCGTGGGCCAACCATCTGCGGGAGCAGGTACGAAACCCCGCAGTCCGGTGTCAGGCCCACCCCGGCGTAGGCGCTCAGGAAGATGGCTTCGGGAGTTGCCAGGACAAAGTCGGCATTGAGCACCAGCCCCAGTCCTGCGCCTGCGGCAGGTCCGTGGACTGCCGCGATTATCACCAGTCGGGACCGGGCCACTGCCAGGATCACCTCATGCATTGCCCCGGCGAGATCCAGCAGGTACCCGCCCTTGTCTTCAGAATCGGCCATCCCGGCCACATCGCCGCCGGCGCAGAAGTATCTGCCGGCACCCTGCAGGATAAGGACGTGGCAATCCGGCTCGGACTCGGCAAGGGCCAGCGCGGCTGCCAGTTCCCCGGCCAGCGGGATGCTGAGTGCATTGGCTTCGTCCGGCCGGTCCAATGTGAGCCACATGAGCGCACCGTCGCGCTGCACCCTGATGTTCTCGAAGTTCATTTGTCCTCTTTCGGTGCTGTGAAGGGGTTAGCGCGCCGCCATGCGGATTGCACCGTCGAGGCGGATCGTTTCACCGTTGAGCATGGGATTCTCGATGATGTGGACTGCCAATGCGGCGTATTCTTCCGGTGTTCCAAGCCGTGACGGATGGGGAGTCTGGGACCCCAGGGAAGAAATTGCCTCCGCCGGCAAAGAATCGAACATCGGAGTGTGGAACAAGCCCGGGGCAATGGTCATGACTCGGATTTTGTGTTGGGCTAGGTCGCGTGCGATCGGAAGTGTCATACCGGCGACGCCCGCCTTGGACGCCGAGTATGCTGCCTGCCCGACCTGGCCGTCAAAGGCGGCCACGGAGGCGGTGTTGATAATGACGCCGCGCTCCTCGGTATCTGTGGGTTCCTCTATCATCCGCGCTGCTGCCAGCCGGATGACATTGAACGTCCCGATCAGATTGATCTCAATCACCTTTCGGAAACCGGCCAGCGGATGCGGGCCCTTCCTGCCGACGACCCGAACTGCGCCGGCGATGCCGGCGCAGTTCACCACCACATGCAGGCCTCCGAGCCCCGACGCCGCATCCACGGCGGCCTGGACATCAGCCTCGTCGGTGACGTCCGCTGGCACAAACCGCACCCGTTCTCCGAGATCCTTGGCGATGATCTCTCCATCGGATGAAGGTAAATCCGCAATCACCGCGGATCCGCCCTGCTGTACGAAATGCCGTACCGTTGCCAGGCCCAGGCCCGAAGCCCCGCCAGTCACGAGAGCTGTCTTATTGGTAATGTCCATGATGACTCCTTCTTCTGACCACGGCGAGGCGATGCCCTGCTGGCAGCACCGCAGCCGGCTTCTGCTGAGGGTACCCAACCGCGGATTGGTTGTAATTGAGGTCAAACGTCGTCGGTTCGATTTTTAGAATGGGAATTAAAACCGGCTCGGCAAATCCGCCGCCACCGGCCGTGCGCCCTTGGGAAATGCATCAACGATCATCAGGGAGACGATGCCGTCTGACTGCGCAGCCCTCTTCATCAATGGCGGCCATAGCGTAAGGAGACCCGGTCGGAAGAGGGCGGCGAGGGCCTGGCCGCCGCCGATGCACGTTGTGACGATGCCCAGTTCCAGGTCCCGCCGAGCCAGGTCCTTGGCGACCCGCAGGCTCAGGATCGCTCCCGTGGCGCCCACGGGATGCCCGAGGGCGATGGCGCCCGCCGGTAGGGATTTGTTTTCCCGGGATCCAGTTTGGCGTCACGGATATCGGCGACAGCCTGAGGCGAAGGCCTCGTTCAGCTCGATCGTGTCAATGTCCACCGGGGTCGTGCCTGTCTGTTCGAAAAGCTTTCGCAGCGCCAGGACAGGGGCTTAGCCCATCAGCTCCGGCGTCATGGCCACAGTGGCTACCGATTCCAAGGTGACCAGCCCTGCCAGGCCCCGCTCGGCGGCGACGGTCTCCCGGGCCAGGACAAAGGCGGCGGCACCGTCGTGGATGCCCGAGGCGTTGCCGGCGGTAACAGTACTGCCGGCCTGGAAGGCCGGCCGCAGCCCGGCAAGTGTCTCCAGGGTGATGAATGGTTTGGGGTGTTCGTCGGTGTCGACAGTCAGTGGTTTGCGTCCGCCGATGCCCCGGTGTGATTTCCTCGGCGAAGGCTGCGCGGGCGGCGCCGGTGGCGGCCCGCCGCTGGGACTCGAGAGCGATTTCGTCCTGTTCTTCGCGCGGCACGTTGTAGTGCCGGGCCACGTTTTCCGCGGTCACACCCATATGTGCTCCGCTGAACGGATCCGTCAGGATGGCCACGGTGCCATCGACGAGCGCACGGTGGCCAAGCTTGTGGCCATTCCTGGCACCGAAGTCGGAGAACGGCATCCGGGTCATAGGCTCGCTGCCGCCTGCCACCGCGAAATCCACCCCGCCCCAACGCATCTGCGTGGCAGCGGACCGGATCGCCTGCAGCCCGGACCCACACAGGCGGATTACGGTGTAGGCTGGGGCGCTTTCAGGCAATCCCGCGGCCATTGCCACCCTGCGGGCATTGTAGGCATTCGGGCCGACCTGCCTGATGCATCCCATTACGACCTCGTCAATCTCCGAGGTCTCAACCCCTGACCGGTGCAGGGCAGACTTCACGGCCATGGCGCCCAGCTCGAACCCTGGCACGTCCTTGAAATCGCCGCCAAAGCTGCCAATTGGAGTGCGTGCCCCGTCGAGAAGGACGATCCTTTCGTTGCTGCTCATGGTTCACCGATCCAATTTCGTTAGCGCCAGGATGAGACTTTGAAGTGCCCCGCTATGCCAAATTACTAGGAAACCCAAGCAATTACTAGGGCTTCCTAGTAATTGCTTCGTTCAGGGCTGCGCTTCAAAAAATCACGGACCCATCACGCCAGTAGGCAGGCTAGGGCGTGTCCGGGAACCAGCCTGCGGATGCGCGCTTCGGCTCCAAGTAGTCGGGGTCGCGGTGTCTGGTTTTGTCACAGTTGCAGAAGGGGCCTTGGGGGTCGAAGCGGACGTGCATGTGGTGGTCGGCGTGGTCGCGCCACCACACGCTGATGCCGATGGCGCCATTCAGACGCAGGTGTTCCCACGTCCGCCACAGAGCTTCCACCCGGGACACGGTCTCGGGAGGGAAGTACCATCCCAACCACTTTGCGCTGCGGTCATCCACGTCGCGGACGTAGGTGGGCAGGGGCTGTTCCTGTAGGAACTCCTCGGCCGAGCCGAAGACCAGTTGCGGCATTCCACCAGGCTCAACTGCAGGTGATTCGTCCGTGTGGCAGGTTTCGGCGAACACCCCAATTTCCTCAGGCAAACCCTGAAAAAGCCGGGACAACGCCGTCAAAAGCCTCATTGCCCTCGGCTATAACGTCACCCAACACCCCTGGGGGCAGCCTGAGCCACCTTACTTTCGTACTAGCGCGGCAACGGCCTTGGGCCGGTCCTCACGCAACCTCTTACTTCGCTGCTGCTCCTACTTGCCGGTTCTGCGCATACTCGAGCAGGGCGTCGGTGGTGCGCTGAATATGCCGTTCCAATGCATCGCAGGCTTCGTCGGTCTTGCGGGCTACGGCGAGTTCCGCGAGCACGCGGTGTTCGCAGGCTAGGTCCCGGCCGGGGTCATTGCCCACATGCTGGGACCAGTATTGGTAGAGCTGGGAGCGGTCCCGAAGGGATGCGGCTATCGATTCCAGATGACTGTTGCCGCTTCCAGCCAGGAGCGCCACATGAAAGTCCCGGTGCATAGCGGCGAAGTCAGCGTTGATAGTGGTCTGATTCCTGTGCATAGGCGTTGCTGCCAATTGATGATGGGCCGCGACAACTTTCGCCTCCCAGGCTAGGCTTCCCCGCGCAATGGACTCGCGTAGCGCTCCGGTCTCTATCACGATCCGCGCGCGGGTTAGATTTAGGAGATCTTCAAGTGTTAGCGGCATCGTACTGAAGCCGCGATTCGGATACGCCTGCAAGAGACCCTGTTCTGCGAGTCGGCTCATAGCCTCTCGAACTACCGAGAGGCTCGCTCCGAACCGCTCGCTGTATTCAACGAGTTTCATTTTGGCCCCTGGTGGAACACGGGCCGCCAACACCTCGTCTCGTACGGCCTCGAACACGGCATCGGCGCTGGTCTGCTTGGCTGCTGTGCTCACTTGCACATTCTACGGCATCCCGCCGATCATGACGCAAATGAGATAAAATTTTGAAATTCTCTTGAAATATCAAAAAGACTAGGGAAGTCTGTGACCTACACGATTGTTCGACGCCTGAGAGGTTGAGTTTCGATGAACAACAGCACTGTTCGTGTTTTGATCGTGGGAGGTGGTGGGGCAGGGTTGTCAGCGTCGATGATCCTGTCCACCTATGGGCTCGAGTCCTCTTGGTAAGCGCACTTCCGACCACGTCCACTCTCCAAAGGCGGATGTTCTGGGACAGCGCACCATGGAGATATACACCGAGGTCGGTGCATCGTAGGAGATTTATCGCGCGATGTATAAGGAAGTGGGACATGAGGGTGCCCTCCTCGTTCGGCCTGACCGCTATATCGCCTGGCGGAGCATGAACCGGCCGGCCGACCCTACAGACGCGCTTCGCGTGGCCCTGTCCCAAGTACTGCGAGTCAACGCGCTGATTCCCGCCGCCCGCGTCTGACGCGGATCCAAGCCGACAACCTAAATCTCCGGCCAAACAACGCTAGGAACAACCATGCCAAGTGCAACCACGCCCGAAAAGTCGATCTACGCCAACGTACGCAAGCCGCGTCCGATCAAAGTCCCGATGCTGCACCATGCCACGTTCATGACGCTCGATGTGGACGCAATGGTCCACTGGTACGAACAGGTCTGCGGCCTGCAGCCGGTCTATTACGCCGAACATGCCGCGTGGATGACCAACGACGAGGCCAACCATCGGATTGCGCTGCTGCGCCTGCCCGGAACCAAAGTCCCGGTGGACAAGCCTCATACGGTAGGACTGCACCACACGGCCTTCGAATACGCCAGCTCCGATCAGTGGCTTGATAACTACGAGCGGTTGAGGGACGCCGGCATCCTCCCCGAAATCTGCCTCCACCACGGCATGACCATGTCGATGTACTACGTGGATCCGGACGGCAACGGCGTTGAGATCCAAGTGGACGTATTCGGTGCCTGGGACAAGTCAACGGAATGGATGTGGGCATCCCGGGAGTTCGCCGCAGACCAAATCGGGGCACAATTCGATCCCGAAAAGCTCCTTGCAGCCCGCAGGGACGGGCTGGACTTTGACAGCATCCAGCGCGGGGCCTATGCGGGTAACTACCTTCCTGCGAACCCGGGAAGCCCGACAAACTTCCCCGACGTATGGCCTGCCCGCCTGGCCGAGCATCCCGAATGGGCAGAACACCTTCCCGAAGGTGCAGGAACGCTCATGCCCGCCAACCGCTGATCCGCTGAGCTTCAGTGGGATATCCCCACGCCACTGAGTTGCTACGCGTTCATTGATTTCCAATACAAACAAGAAGGACCATAGTTATGCGCATCGCCAATCTCCGCAACCGGGCAGTCCTGCTGCACGACGGGCGCGCCCTTGACATCGAGACTGCATCGGGCGGTCTGTTCAGTTCGGACCCGCAGGCGGTCTACACGCGCTGGCAGGAGTTCCAGCAATGGGCCGGCAGCGCCGACTACGCCGCTGCCGAGCCGTTTGACGTGCAGGAACTCGGGGCCCCCGTTCCGGCCCCGGCACAGATCTTTGCCATCGGACTTAATTACACAGACCATGCCGACGAAGCAGAGCTGCCCTATCCGGAGGACTTGGTCGTATTCACGAAGTTCCGCTCCGCACTGGCTGGCCCCCATGCAACAGTCGAACTGCCTAGTGATGACGTCGATTACGAGACGGAGCTGGTTGTGGTGATGGGTCAGCAGGTCCACCGAGCGACCGAGGAAGAGGCGTGGAACGCCGTCGCAGGGCTTTGCGTCGGCCAGGACTACAGCGAACGCACCGTACAGCGCCGCGGGCCTGTACCCCAGTTCAGCCTGGGCAAGTCGTACCCCAATTTCGCCCCCTTTGGGCCGGCAGTCACGACGGTCGATGAACTGACCGACCCGGATGCCCTGTCCATCTCGGCGGTGCTCGAAGGCCCTGGGACCGAAGGGAAAGGAGACGGCGGGTGGATGGTCCAGGACGGCAACACCCGCGACATGATCTTCTCCGTGCCCAAGACCATTGCCAACCTGTCCCAGGTTGTAACGCTTTACCCCGGCGACCTCATCTTCACCGGAACGCCCGCCGGCGTGGGGGCGCCCCGCGGCGTGCTGATGCGCGCTGGAAATGTGCTCACCAGCACTGTGGAGGGCATCGGGTCGATCCGGAATGAATTCGTCTGAGGCACGCCATGATCCTTACCCAACGAGCCCTGCCGACGACGCCGGCGCACACGATGACACAACTCCGCGCCGGCGACACCACGTGGTCGCCCACACCCGAACAAATCGAGAGGTCACGCCTGTCGCACTTCCTCCGCTGGGTTGAGGCTCATCGAGGGGTGGCATTATCCACCTATCGGCAGGCATGGGAGTGGTCCGTGCAGGACCTATCCCGGTTCTGGGACGCGGTGCGGGAGTATTTCGGTGTAATCGGTGAAGGCTTCCACAGTCCGGCTTTGGCCACGGAACGCATGCCCGGGGCGGTCTGGTACCCGCAGGCCCGGCTGAACTTCGCCGAAAATGTTCTTAAGTATGCCCGGGAACCGCAAACAGCGGAAACTGTCGCGATCGTGGATATCGCAGAGGACGGGACTCGAACTGAACACACGTGGGTTCAGCTCGAGTCCCAGGTGGGAGCGTTGGCGCAGAGTTTACGCGAATTGGGAGTCAGGCCCGGTGACCGGGTTGCCGCGGTACTACCGAACCTGCCTGAAGCGGTCATCGGATTATTGGCAACGGCCTCGCTCGGGGCTGTGTGGACCATCAGCTCCCCTGACCTCTCACCGCAGGCGACGCTGGACCGGCTGGTCCAGCTGCGCCCGAAGATCCTCATTGGCGTGGACGGGTACCGGTTCAACGGCAAAACCCTGCGATGCCTGGACAATCTGGCCATCATAGAAGCCGGTTTGCCGAGCCTGCAGCACACCCTGCTCGTACGACTGTTGGAGCCGGCCGCAGATCTGGGCACCCTGCAGGGCGGGGCCGCTCGAGACGGCCGCGCCCGCGTGGACTTCCGCACGGTGGCCACCAAAGCGATGCAGAACGTTTCTGTTCCGCTACCCGGTACGGGCACCACCCCAGCCTTTGAGCGGGTTACCTTTGAGCACCCACTGTGGATACTTTTCTCTTCCGGCACCACAGGCGCTCCAAAAGGTATCGTCCACAGCCACGGGGGTATGACGCTCGAAGCACTCAAGAGCTGGGGGCTGAATCAGGACATGGGACCCGGGGATCTTTACTACGTTGGGGCCAACACCTCTTGGATGGTGTGGAACACACTGGTCAACAACCTCATGGTGGGAGCATCGATCGTCACCTATGCCGGCTCCCCGACGTTCGGCCGTAAGGACCGCCAGTTTCAGATTCTGGCGGCCACAGAGACGACTATGTTCGCCACTGGAGCCGCCTATCTTTCTGCCATGGAGAAGTCCGGGCTCGTTCCTGCACAGGACTGGGACCTGTCCCGGCTGCGCTCGATCCTCTCCACCGGCTCGCCGCTGCCCGAATCCACGTGGGCCTGGGTCCACACCAGCGTTAAGAACGATGTGCATCTAGGTTCGGATTCAGGTGGCACTGACATCTGTTCCGCGTTCATTGGCTCCAATCCGCTCGAGCCGGTAAAACTGGGCGAGCTGCAGGGACCCTCGCTCGGGGTCGCTGTCCAAGCCTGGTCCGAAACCGGGGAACACGTGGTCGACCAAGTCGGGGAAATGGTGATCACCCGGCCGATGCCGTCGATGCCGCTCATGTTCTGGGGTGATACTAACGGCTCAAAGTATAGGTCGTCCTACTTCGAGAAGTTTCCGGATGTGTGGACCCATGGGGACTGGATTACCGAGACTGAGGCCGGGGCTTTTGTTGTGCACGGTCGCTCCGACGCCACGTTGAATCGAGCCGGGGTACGGCTAGGCTCGGCCGACATTTACAACGCCCTCCAACACGTTCCCGAAGTCAGGGAATCCATGGTCATCGGTGTTGATCGTCCCGACGGAGGCTACTACATGCCGTTGTTTATTCAGCTGGACGACGGCACGGAGCTCGACGCGACACTTCGGGACAAGATCAATGTCACCATCCGGGAACAAACCAGCGCCAGGCACGTGCCTGATGAGATCCTTGCCGCTCCGGCCATCCCACTCACCCACGCAGGAAAAAGGATCGAGATCCCGGTTAAAAATCTCTTCTCAGGGCACCACCCCGATGCAGCCGTCAATCGCGGGTCACTGATGAACCCAGACGCCGTGGACTGGTTTATCGCACAAGCCCGAAGCTTCTTGGGGCAAGACGCATAAAGCTCTCCGGCCTGGCACCGTGGACGCGACATAAGGTCGCGGCTCACGCCGGTCAGGCCACCGCGCTGACCTAGAAAACGTCCGCGTAGCCCGATTCGTTGCACCCTTCAAGAACCACGCAGCAGAGTGGCTTCCGGAGGGGGCGCCGAACCGGGCTACGCCGTTTTAAGGAGCCAGGACAATTTAGCTACAACCTGAGCTAAAGCGTAAACCCCTGTCTACAAACTCCCCATCGTTGATCACTGAAGGATCCGATGACGAATGGTTGGCAGCACGGACCCTGTATCCGAGGGTCCGGGCAGCCCGCTAGAGGCGGCGTTCGCGCGCTCGGAGGCGCAGACGAGCGGCGGTGCTGATGTCTCCGGGCATCCAGGGCCACCGGCGTATCCCGGCAAGGCCTTTGCTCCGGGGATCGCCGGTGGCAGGTTGAGAAGGTCACAAACAAGGACAGGACACGAACGCCGCTGGACACCATCTTGTCGTTGGTGCCCAGCGGCGTTCAAGCATCGGCACTATGACCAGAGCCGTCAGGAATTGTGGATAGTCATAGATCCAGGATCAGCCGCGTGCTCTTCCCTCGCGACACATAGACCATCATCAGTTCCCCCCCCCACCGCGCGCTCGGACGGCGTGAGAACAGACTACCTCGATCAAGCGAAGAGGCTACCAATCGCGGTCGGGCGAGGAATCCCACCCATAACCGAGAGCGCTTTCGCTTGTGTAGTCGGGGTCAGTGTAGATGTACATTCGAGTAATAAGTGATTCTTTGATTTCAAACACACTGCAGAATCTGCCACCCGGGGTCTCGCCACCAGACCATGACTTTCCGTCGACTGCTTCGCCCCGTGTGGTGCCCTCCACGACTACGGTGTCGCCAGACACAACGCAGGAGAAGTCGTGGATGTTATGCGCAATCCCACCAACTTTCTTGAGAAATCCCTCAACGAACTCGTTGAAAGCGGCTTTTCCGCGTCTTATACCAAATACTGGGAAGTAGATTTCGACGTCGTCGTCGAACAGGTCCAGCGTCTCTGGTTTCCCTGCATCCGAGAATACGAAGTACTTCTCGACTATGTCTAGCATCCCGGCCCCATCCGGCTTACCGCCAGAGGTGGGCTTAGTCTTGAGTGTCATGAGAGTCCTTCCTTCGATTTACTGAGCAATGTCATGTAAGGGAGTCGCGGATTCGACGCAGTGGATCGGTAGTGATTCGGCTAACTTCACCTAGGATCCTTTCCCACTTGTCGTCGATTGTGCTCCCACACGCAGCAGAACTTCGGTCGTGTGTTCGATATGGCAAGTCAATTCGCTTACCGCGCGTTCCACATCTCGCGTCATAGTTGCTTCGAATATTCGAAGGTGCTCCGCAGGCACGTCGCGTTCCGGCTCATCCCCTAAACGACCCGACCAGCAGCGGTAGACCTCGGTCGAATCTCTGAGTGAGCTCGCGATAGACTGCAACCGCAGATTCGGCGAGCCCGCCAACAGTGCTCGGTGAAAATTGGAGTGCGCGTCAAGCCACTTTTCGCTCACCGTGCCATCTGCGGAGAGAGGTTCCGACCTCGCTAGCGTGTGGTGCGCGGCGGCCAGATTAGCCTCGAACTGAAGGTCGCCATGTTGGATCGACTGGCGCAACGTCTTCGCTTCGATGAGAATTCGTGTCTCAGTTAGTTGCCGCAAGTCATCGACCGACACCTCTGCCACTCGGTACCCGCGCTGCGGTTCAAACATCGCCAGACTCTCACCGGCAAGCCGGGCGAGAGCCTCCCTGAGAACCCCGCTACTGACGCCATAGTCCTCGCAGAGGGTGGCCGAACTCAACCTGGTCCCCGGCAGATGACGCCCGCTCAGGATGTCATTCCGGAGCTGCCTGTAGAGCTCGTCCACCCGCGATGTGTTAACTCGCCCTGCCATAGAGTTAATTTACCACAGAAATCGCACATCGAGAGAAATTGCGAGATTTGGTTGACTTCTCATTTCCTCGCACTACCATGAAGAGCGACACACTGATACATGGTGCGCCGTAGCGCAGACACGCAGAGTGACCAACTCCATGATTTGAGTTTCCTGTCACCTAACCCGACGAATGGAATCCTGCATCCATACCGGAAGGCGGCCGCCGGAGCGGTCGGCCTCAAGCACGTGATCGATTGCAAAGGAGCAAATGAAATGCGTTTCACACTTTGGAACACCGGGGCCGACGTCGACGAGTTTTTCACTCTCGCCGAGGCCGCCGACGCGACGGGATGGTCATCGATGTGCTTGAACGAAGCCGTGTTCCAGCCCATCGACGTCAACAGCAAGTACCCGTTTAGTGCCGACGGGAAACGGTTCTGGCCCACCGACAATCCATATCTTGAGCCGATGACCATTCTGCCGGCTATTGCGGCACGAACGAGCCTCACAGTCTATCCGTTCGTCACGAAACTGTCGTTGCGAGATCCCTTACTGTTTGCGAACCAGGTCAAGACCGCAAGCCTCATGGCCGATGGGAGGTTTTCATTAGGTGTCGGTATGAGTTGGATGCGTGAGGAGTATGAGTTCTGCGGTATCGACTGGGATAGCCGTCGCGAACGCTTTGTAGAGATGATCGAAATTATCCGGCTCGCCATATCTGGGGAGGTAGTCGAGTTTCACGGCGACGTTTTCGATTTGCCACCATTCCAGCAATCGCCGGGAGTCAAGGAGCAGGTCCCGATACTAATGGGTGGTCACAAGCCGTGGAGCTTGCGTACTGCGGCGACCATTGCTGATGGCTGGTGCGGTGTACCTAAAGAGATGTCCGAAATCGAGGCAACTGCGCGGGAGGTACTGGCGCAGGTGGAACTAGCAGGCAGGGACGTCTCGACGTTCCAGCTGCATGCTGGCGCGATTGATGCACGAACGACTGATGACTACAAGCGTCTCGCGGACGCGGGCATCACCGATGCAGTTGTGATGCCCTGGATGGCCGACGACATCGCCGATAGCGCTGGTTCTGGAATGGAATCGGCCACAGCAGCAAAGACCGAGTCACTCAAGCGGTTCGCCGATGAAGTAATTTCCCATTTCTGATTTTCCTGATCGCCAACCCACTATTTTGAGGAGACCCAACATGTACACCACTGCAACGATCGCACCCAATGCATTGGCTGATCGTCTTACCGCCGCTATTTCTGCCGCCGACATGGCGACCATGCGCGAGATCTATACACAAGACGCAGTAATCTGGCACTGCACGGACGCGATCGAGATGTCGGTCGATGACCTCGACAACCTGCTGTCTGCGATCGGATTGGTGTCGTCGTGCACCATTGATGTGCATTCGCGGCTTATCACGGATGTCGGCTTCGTTCAGACTCAGACCAACACCTACAAGCTAGAATCCGGGTCCGAGATAGTGCTGCGGTGCGCGCTCATTGTCACGGTTGAAGAAGGATTGATTGCTCGCATCGACGAGTACCTCGATGGCTCCGCTCTCGCACCTCTGATCGAAGCTCTGCCCACCGAATGAGGTCACGGTCCCATAGACTCTCAGCGGCTGGAGTCAGCGCTTAGGTTTTCATATTGGGCGAGTGCATGATGGTCGATGTCCCACATCCCCACAAACAGCGGAGCCTCAACTCGATGTTCGGGTCAGCACTTACCGATGTCGGACTCACACAACTGCTGTCAACTGCGCCCCAATCGGCTTGACCACGTGAACGCCGCGGTCGCCGTCGAGATCGTTTAGCCGAAAAGGGTGAGGCTTCTGTGTCTCCGCTCCTCCAGCACAATGCGGATCCTGGCGATTTTCCCTTGCCGCTCGACCGGGTCGAGAAGGGCGCGGTCTTAGTTCCCCTCACTCCATCGTTTCAGACTCCGCCCGCTTTTCGCGCAGTCGATTCAGAAAGGCATCACACCGCCATGATCACCAAGAACGTCCCAATCCTCATTGTGGGAGGAGGCGGAGCGGGACTGTCGTCCTCGCTCCTGTTAAGTAAACACGGTGTTGAGTCGCTCTTGGTGAGCGGCCTGCCTACCACGTCGACGTTGCCGAAGGCGCACGTGCTCGGCCAGCGCACGATGGAGATTTTCACAGAGGTCGGCGTTGCCGAGGAGGTTTACCGGCGGGGAACCCCGTTGGAGAACATGGCAGCAACCGGCTTTTACGCCGGGGTTCAGGGTTCCAATCCCAATTCTGGTCGGGAGATCGGCAAGCTCCAGCTTTGGGGAAATGGTTACACCGATCCGGAGTACATCGACGCTAGCCCGTGGGCGGTGGCCAACCTCCCGCAGCTTCGGCTCGAGCCGATCCTGAAGGCTCATGCGGAGGAGCTCAACCCCGGGGGTGTGCTGTTCAACCACGAGTTGATCACGATCGAGCAGGACGAAGACGGGGTTACCAGCACCATCCTGGACAAGGCGACCGGGGAGGAGTACCAGGTCCGTTCCCGGTACGTCATAGCCGCGGACGGCGGTAGGACGGTGGGGGGCCTGGTCGGGATCACGCTGGACGGGCAACGCAACATCCTCGACATGGTGACGGTGCATATGAGCGCTGACCTCTCCGGCGTGCTGGGTGACGAATCTGTGATGCTGCGGTGGCTGACGAATCCGGACTTCGGAGGCACCTTCACCGGAGGCGTACTCAATCCCATGGGCCCGGACCTGTGGGGCACCAGATCCACAGAGTGGGTGTTCAGCATCGGGTACCCGAACGGGGCACCCGATACGAACGACCGGGAGAAGGTCGTCGAGCAGATGAAGACCCTGTTGGGTATGCCCGACCTGCAGCCGGAGATCCATACCATCTCGGTGTGGACGATGGAGGCGGTCGTCGCCGATCGTTTCCGCTCAGGACGGGTGTTTGTGGTCGGCGATGCCGCCCACAAGCACCCGCCGACCAGTGGCTTGGGTCTGAACTCCGCGGTCCACGACGCCCAGAACCTGTGCTGGAAGCTCGCGCGGGTCCTCTCCGGCCATGCCGGTGAGACACTGCTGGACACCTACGAAGCCGAGCGCAAGCCCGTCGTTTTGAAGAACATCGCCAATTCGGTCCGGTGTACGGAGGACTCGTTCGCGCTGGACGCCGTTTTGGGACTGTCCCCGGAGAAGTCCCCCGAGGACAACTGGGCCGCGATCGAGGCCATCTGGGACCCGGAGCACCCGGATTTCGAGGAGCGCAACCGCCAGGTGAACAACGCGCTCGCCGCCAAGTCGCGGGAGTTCCGCCACCACGGTCTGGAGTACGGTTTCACTTACGATTCCGCCGCCGTGGTCGCAGACGGAAGCGCCGCGCCCGAGCCGATCGACGAAATACGTGTGTACGAGCCCAGTACGAGGCCCGGCCATCCGCTGCCTCACGCCTTCGTCTCCCGACGGGGTGAGGTCTTCCCCCTACACGATCTGACCTACGGTTGCCGATTCGTGCTTCTGGCCGGCGAGGACGGACACGACTGGGTCGAGGCCGCCAGGCAGATCGCGGACCAAACCGGTCTGCCGCTGGAGGCCTATACGGTGGGGGCCGACGACGCCGAGCTGGCCGATGTCCGGTTGGCCTGGCTCCGCAAGCGCGAGATCTCTCGGCGCGGCGCGGTGCTGGTGCGCCCAGATCGCTTCGTGGGTTATCGGTCGATCGGTGGCGTCGACTCCCCGAAGCAGTCCCTGACCGAGGCGCTCGGCGCCCTACTGTCCAGTGACCTGTCCTTCCATGGCGAAGCAGCCATGCTGTGAAGTTCGCCAACATCGAAGGACCAGCGGCCATCACCGACGGGGCGCGCGGTCTACGTCAGCGACGCCAGCTCAGGGCGGTTCCCCGACGTCTCCGACGGTGCGGCCGTCGACCCCGTGCGCTGGGCGCGCCGTCGCCTCAGCCCCGTCAGATCTTCGCGGTCGGACTGAACTATGCGGCACACACGGCCGAGAGCGGTATCGACGAGCCCCCGAACCCGCCGTCTTTACCAAGTTCCTGAGCTCGGTGACCGGTGCACACACGGTGCTCGACCTGCCGACCGAAACCGTGGACTTCGAGGCCGAACTGGTCGTGGTCATCGGCAAGGAGGCCTTCCGTGTCTCCGAGGCGGACGCCTGGGACCACGTGGCGGGTTTGACGGTCGGCAACGACATCTCCGAGCGCACCCGCCAACGCATCGGCCCGGCCCCGCAGTTCAGTCTGGGCAATTCCTTTCCGGGCTTCACCCCGATTGGCCCGTGGCTCGTCACCCCGGACGAGTTCGCCGACCGGGACGACCTCGGCGTGGGGTGCTCGATCAATGGGAAGGACATGCAGGACGGTCGAACGAACGACCTCATCTTCCCGATCCAGGGTCCGTTACTCGGTGTGGCTCTCGAATCTGGGGACGAGGACGGTGACCCTGTCCTCGGGCAGACCCGAGAAATGGTCGTCACCCGACCGATGCCGTCGATGCCGATCTGTTTCTGGAACGACGCGGGCACGTCGGAATATGCCGAGGCATACTTCGACCGGTATCCGGGGATCTGGCGACACGGGGACGGGATCACCATGACCGAGCACGGGGGCGTGGTGATCCACGGACGCTCGGACGCCACGATAAACCGTATGGGGGTACGGATCGGCAGCAGCGAAATTGGAGGACGAGGACTCCTTCGGTACCGAGCTCAAGAGGGTCATACGCTGGGAGGTCACCCCTCGGCACGTCCCGGACGACGTCATCATCGTCGAAGCCCTGCCTCACACCCGGACCGGAAAGAGGCTCGAAGTGCCTGTCAAACTGGTTCTCCAAGGCTCCGACCTCACCGACGTCGTGAACCCCGAAGCGATCGACGATCCCCAGCCACTCGCCCGATTCGCCAACTTCTCGCATTGTGAAGTGTGACCCGAACCAACTCGAAGGAATGACCAAGTGCGCATAGAGATTTTCCCCCTCGCAGACATTGGGGAGGTAGCGCCCGGCACCGACCTGGTCTCAGAGGTGATCGCTTCTGCAAATGGCTCCTTGCGCGAGGGAGACGTCCTTGCTGCGACCTCAAAGGTTGTGGGAGGCGGCGCATGACTGACGCCTGGACCGTCGTCGTGCCGGTCAAGGGCACCGCGGCCGCGAAGTCCCGCCTCGGGGGTGATCCCGGCTTGGCGCGTACGATCGCCCTCGACACGGTGGCTGCAGCGCTGCCGGTGGGACGCGTCGTTGTCGTCACCTCCGACGCCGCTGCGGCCGATTTCCGCGCTCTCGGCGCCGAGACCGTGCAGGATCCAGGCCGGGGGCTGTCCGCAGCCGTCCTTCACGGCATCAAAGCGGCGGGCCCTGGCCAGGTGGCCGTGCTCCAGGGCGACCTGCCGGCTCTCGCGTCGGCTGAACTCGAGGTCGCCCTGTGGCTCGCGTCAGCCGCGGAGCTGGCGTTCGTCGCAGACGCAGCCGGAACCGGCACGACGTTAATCACCGCCATCGACCCGGAGCGGCATCGCCCCGCGTTTGGCGAGGGTTCGCGTGCTGCGCACGGCGCCGCGGGTTACGTCGAGCTCGATCTCGACGAGACCTCGGGGCTGCGCTCGGACGTCGACACCTGGGCCGATCTCGAGCGGCTCGAGGGGCGGCTGGGCCGGCGGACGGCGGAGGCGCTCAGGCAGTCTGCGCGCTGAGCAGGTAGTCGGCCGGGTCGAACCGTGCGAGCCGCTCGCGGAACGCCGAGGCGGTGTCCGGCCACAGCAGGGTCAGCCGGCGGCTCCGCTCATCGACGTACCAGCTGCGACAGCCACCGGTGAGCCAGACGGTGGCCTCCGCCAAGCGGTCGATTTCGGCAACGTAGGCGGCCTGTCGCTCCGCCCGGACGTGAAAAACGGCTACCCCCCGGCGGCGCAGATACCCGAGGGCCTCGAGAACGAACGCAATCTGAGACTCAATCATGTGCACAGCAGAGTTGTGGCCGAGGCTGGCGTTGGGTCCGTCGATGACGAAGAGGTTCGGAAAGCCAGCGACGGTCGTGGAGTTGTGCGCCGCCATCCCCTTCGACCAGACGGCGTCGAGGGTGCGGCCGTCGCGGCCTCGAATCCTGCGCGCGATCGGCGGCCGGGCCGAGCGGAATCCGGTCGCCACGATGAGCACGTCGAGGTCATAGGCCGCTCCTGAGGCCGCCTCGACCCGGCTCCCCTCGACGCCAGCAACAGCCGACTGCTCGAGGCGCACCGACTCGCGCAACAGGGCAGGATAGTAGTCATCGGAGAGCACGACCCGCTTGCACCCGACCTCGTAGTCGGGCGTGAGGGCCCGACGGAGGGCGGGGTCGGGGATCTGCGCCTCGAGGTTCCGCCGCGCGCGGTCACGAAGCCCGGTGAGGTGGCCAGTGGCACCGAGCCTTGCTGCGAAACCGGCCTCGAAGTCCCAGAACATCCGGGCGCGGAGCTCGGCCAGGGACCCGGGGTCGTCTAGCCAGCCGGTCTTCTCAACCTCGGTATAGGCTCGGTCCTCACGGGGAACGACATACGGGGCGCTACGCTGGAAGAGAACGACCTCGTCGGCGACCGCGGCGATGCGCGGCAGGATCTGCACGGCCGACGCGCCGCTGCCGACGAGCCCGACACGCTTGCCGGCCAGGTCGAGATCGCGCGGCCATTCGGACGAGTGGACCAAGATGCCCGCGAACGAGCGGAGCCCCGGCACTGCGGGCATGCGCTTCTCGGAGAGCCGGCCCGTCGCCACGACCACCCAGCGGCAGCGATAGCTGTCGCGCGTGGTGACGACCGTCCAGGTCGCGGTGGTGTCGTCCCAGTCGAGCGCTAGCACGTCGGACGAGAAGCGGAGATGCGGGAGGATGCCCTCCTCGCGGGCGGCCTCCTGCAGGTAGTCGAGTATCTCGGCGCCGGGGGCGAAGAAGCGGCTCCAGTTGGCGCGCGGCCGGAAGGAGAACGAGTATAGCTGCGACGGGATGTCGCAGGCGACGCCCGGGTATACATTGTCGCGCCAGGTTCCGCCGACGTCGTCGCCGCGCTCCACCACGACGAACGACCGGTCACCGGATCGGGCGAGCCGGATCGCGGCGCCGAGGCCGGCAAAGCCGGCACCAATGATCACCGTGTCGATGAGGGCGGGAGCGGCGCCCGTGTCGGCGGTGTTCGTGGGGGCGGTCAGGGAGAATAACGCGTCGGCGGGTAGAGCCTGGGTGTCGTTGGCCTCCGTCACGGCCGGGCTCGCGGGATCGTGCTGCCGGCTGGGTACCGCCGCGGATCGCGCAGGAACGAGTCGATGAGATGCGCCTGCTCGGCGGGATGTCCAGCCTCGGCGAAGCACACATAGGCGGTGATTAGCTCAACCGTTGCTGACCCGGGCGGGGCGATGACGAGGACTGGGCAACGGACATCCGGCGCAACCGGGCCCAGCACGATAAGAGCTGAGACACGCATCTCAGCAGCGACCGCGGTCTCGCGGCCGGGCGCGACGAGGAGCGCAAAGCGGTCGGGCAGCTCGTCCGGTGAGACGTCCGCGCCCGTTATGAATACTTGCCGCCACCGCGTTAGCAGCGGCAGGGCAGCGACGAGGGTGGGATCCAGGCCGGCCGGGTCGGCGGCGATCACGACCGGCTCGAGGGACCTGCCGGGCAGACGCGCGACTCCCGTTTTGACCTCTCGCAGGCCGGTGCGAGTCTCGGCGTGGGCGAGCGTCACACAAATTCCCCCTTGACCAGTGTGTAGCTTGTGGTGCGTTCCCGCGCCTCGCGGCCGAGAGCGGCCGCGATCCGCTGGACGTCTCCCGGCGTTGCCTCGCGGTATCCCTCGCCGCCGGCCTCTGGCCAGATGGCGCCGTCGAGTAGCAGACCGCCGAAATCGTCTGCTCCACCGGCAAGTACGGCCCTGGCGCGGTGGAAGCCTAGCTTTGTCCAGGCCGCCTGCACGTGGTCGATCCTGCTGTGCAGCATCAGTCGCGCGACTGCGTGGAGTGCCCGCGAGGTTTCGAGGCTCGGCCCTTCACCAGCCGCCGCCCGCACCCCGGAGGGTACGTCGAACGGCACGTACGGCATCGCGATGAACTCCGAGAAGCCACCGGTTTCGTCCTGGATCCGGGTCAGTCGGCGCAGGTGCGCGACGATCTGGGCGGGCGTCTCGACATGACCGTAGACGATCGTCGCCGTCGATCGAAGGCCTGCCCGGTGAGCGGCCTTGATGGGCCGGATCCATTCGTCGACCGGCGGATCGGTGCCCTCGCTCAGAAGCGCGCGCACGCCGTCGTCCAAAATCCGCGCCCCGGTACCGGGAACGCTCGTCACACCTGCCTCCCGCAGTCCTTCGAGGAAGACCTCGACGCTGACGCCCATCCTATGTGCCCCGTCGAGCACCTCCGTGGGGCGGTAGGCGTGGAGTGAGAGGTCGGGCCCGGCTGTGCGGATGGCTCGAGCCAGGTCGAGGTAGGCCGTGCCCCGCAGCGCCCGGTCGATCGGGCCCTGGACGCAGATTTCGGTGGCACCGAGGGTGATGGCTTCCTCGACGAGTCGCCGGACCATGTCGTCGGTGAGGCCCTCGCTGTAGAGCGACGAGTCGAGGTTGCGGTTGACGACGTAGGTGAGTGTGTCACCGACCGCTGCCGACCGGACCTCGTCGGCCAGTGCCGTTACCGCGTCGAGGGCGTCGCCGCGGGCGGTAAGGAGGGAGACATATTCAGCGTCCGTCAGAGCGGCCGGGTCGGTCGAAGCTTTGGTGAGTGCGGCGGCCACGGCGCGGTCGGCGGGAGGAACGGTGGTGGCAGCAGCAGCAGCGACAGTGTCGGCAGGCCGGCAACGCGGCCCGCGCGCCGCCGGGGGCGCGGGCCTCACGCGTGTGCTCTCGGCGGCGAGTAGGGACACCGGCTCGGCCAGAGCGGTGACGGCGGGGGCGACGCGGGGATCCAGCCAGGTTTCTGGATCCGTCAGGTAGGCCGGGTGCGCCGTGAGTCGTTCGCGCAGAGTGAAGCCGGCGTGCGCCGTCAGCTTGGCGAGCGTCTCGATCTCGGGCCAGGGCCGTTCGGGGTTAACATGGTCGGGGGTGAGCGGGCTGACGCCGCCCCAGTCGTCGATGCCTGCGCGCACGAGCAGCAGGAGTTCGGTGAGGTCGGTGAGGTTCGGCGGCGCCTGGATGGTGTGGTCGGGCCCCATGACAATCCGGGCGACTGCGACGGCGGCGACATACTCCTCGAGAGCGAGGTCGGTCTCGTTCTGCATCGCGGTGCCCGGCTTCGCACGGAAGTTCTGGACGATGGTCTCCTGCACCTGGCCGTATCGCTCGTGCGACGCCCGGATGGCGAAGAGTGCCTCGGCGCGCTCAGCGTCGTTCTCGCCGATGCCGAGGAGGACCCCGGTGGTGAATGGGATCCGGGAGCGGCCGGCGTCGTCGATCACCCGCATCCGCAGAGCAGGATCCTTGTCCGGGGACCCGAAGTGCACTCCCTCGCGCTCGCTCCAGAGCCGTGTGGCCGTGGTCTCGAGCATCATGCCCATCGACGCGGCGACCGGGCGGAGGCGCTGCAGCTCGGCGAACGACATGACGCCGGGGTTGAGATGCGGCAGAAGGCCGGTCTCCGTGAGCACTAGATCGGCCATCGCGCCGATGTAGTCGAGGGTGGAGGTGTAGCCGTGGTCGTGGAGCCACTGCCGCGCGACCGGCCAGCGGTTCTCGGGGCGGTCGCCGAGTGTGAAGAGCGCCTCCTTGCAGCCGAGCGCTGCCCCCTCGCGAGCGATGCGAAGGATCTCTTCCGGCGGCAGGTAGGTGGGGATCCCTTTTTTCAGCAGGCCGCCTGGCGTCTCGACGAAGACGCAGTAGTGACAGCGGTCCTGGCAAAGCTGCGTAACGGGGAGGAACACCTTCTTCGAATACGTGATGATGCCCGCTCGAGAGGCGCGCGCAAGGCCCTCGTCGCGGAGTCGCGACGCAACGGTCAGCAACCGGTCGAGGTTGTCGCCTCGAGCTCCGAAGAGCACCGTGGCTCCGGCAAGGTCCGTCTCACCCGTGTCTTCAAGACGAGCGAGAGCATGAGTGAGGGGGGCAGGATTCAGAACGGCCGGCTTAGACATGAAGGTCCTTCAAAAAACGATAGCGGCGCGGGTCTCGCGACGTACCCGCGTATTGCCCGGTCTTGCCTGCCGCGCTCAAACCATTTTGCGCGTACTGGCCCGCCCGGGCGGCGCGTTCGGACGCCATTACCCCATGGGCGGTGGTGGGCTGGACCGGAGTCCGGCCGATCGCCCGGGTCATCGCTTCCACCTCGGACACCGTCCGTCCACGTGATCGGGGCATTACCATTGCCGCTTGCATGTCCGTCGCTGCCATGTCCTCACCCTTATTCAGTCAGGCCGCTGATACGCACGCCCGAGCGGATCTTGTACCGTTTGTTGATGCTGATCAGGACAGCTGTCAACGGTTCCAGCTGGCGGGCAAGCCGCAGGTCGCCGGCATCGATACCTGGGCGTCCGGTAACGGCAGCCGCCAGCTCGATGGCGACGGCTTTTGCCTCCGGGTCATCGCCACAGACGAGGACATCCTCATGATCAAGCAGGTCAGCCGACGCCCACAGATTGGGCGCGGACAGGTGGTGGAAGGCCCCTACGACAGTTGCATTGGGCGCCAGACGAGCTGCCTCCTCAGCTGCACTTTCCGCAACATCCAGCCCGTAGGGTCCCCGCTGATCGAAGCCCAAGGGATTGACACAGCTGATGAGGACCTTGCCGGCGAGATTGTCGGCGAGTGAGGCGACAAGCTCCGCGTGGCCCTTGTAAGGAACGGCCAGAAGAACGACGTCAGCGCCCTGCAGCGCAGCGTTATTCTCCGCGGCTCCGACGACGCCAACGCCAACGCCAACGCCCTGAAGTTTAGCGTTGACGGCGGCCGCCGCCTCCTCGGCGCGCCCGGCTGCCCGGGATCCGAGCACCACGGTGTGCCCTGCGTGGGCGAAGCGGTAGGCCAAGGCCTTGCCCTGCGGCCCGGATCCGCCAACTACTGCAATCTTGAACGTGCCCATGATGCTCCTAACAAAGTCACTAAGGGGTTTTACGTGAATGGAAAATGCAACCCGGAGACGGCCCTACTCGGGCGGCTGCCGGGTGGCGGCGGTCACAGGAACGAAAGGGGCATCAGTCCATGAGACGGTACATCAGCAGCTCGTGCCTGTGGTGGAGCAGGAACTCCTGCCGGTAGTGAAGACCGACCCAGGGGGATGCGCAAAGTTCATCGATGTTAATCGTTTGCCGGGGTGGTGCTTCCTCTGCACAGAGAGCCGCATCCGGCGACTTTGAGACCGGTGTCTTCTGTGCAAGGCTCTTGGGAAGAACGTAGCGTGGGCCCATGTCCCCTCTTTTCTCGTTTAGAAGGCTTGAATGCCTCCTATATCTCCTGTCCCCTCCGCCTGCCCGCCGCACCGGGGCACGGCTAAGAAGTCCGGATTCTGTTCAATTTACTAGGTATTCCTATTAAATACTAGGAGTACCTAGTATTTAATAGATTTATAACTAAGCGGGGACGATCAAAGTCGGTGACCGAGTAGGGCCGCCGCCGCCGCCGTGGTGCGCCTGGTCCTGGGGCCCGGGCGCGGATGCAGGCCCCGCCCAACCTCACGGAAGCCAACGAGCTCTCCCTTTTGGTCCGGGCCGGTATCGATGACTGGCCCGGCGTCAGCCCCTGACACCGGATCATGTCAACCCCGAACGCCCCTGGCCCCATGTTGAGGGCCTGGCCCGGCTCACCGCCGGCACCGGCTTTGCCCTGTGGGAACAGTTGACTGCACACCCGCATTTCGTCGGCGCCGAGGAACCCTGGCTCGATCCGCGGGTCCTTCCCCAGGTCCGTGCCCTCGCCGGGCCCGACGGACTGGCCGTCGAGGGCCGGCCGCCGTCCGGCCTGCCGTGGCAGGAACCGGATCCGGACTGGGCGGCGGCCGGGCCCGGACGGGTGAATCTGCACACGGAGATCGACACTGTGGGGCGCATCGGGGACGGGCGCAGCGATTTCGACGCGGTCTATGCGGACTGGGAGGCCTCGCGTGCAGAAGTCCGCGCGTCAGGATTGCCGGTGCAGCCGGTGGGGGCAGAGCCGGGAGGTCCGGGCCGCCCTTTCCCGGGCCGAGGAGAATCCCGCGGGTCTGCCGGACGCGGACTATCTGAGCCTGCTCTCCGCGGAGGGCACCGATCTGGACGCCCTCGCCGCGCAAGCCGAACGGGTCCGGAAAAACAGCGTCGGGGACGCCGTGGGCTACGTCGTGAACCGCAACATCAATATCACCAACGTCTGCTACACCTGCTGCCAGTTCTGCGCCTTCGCGCAGCGCGGCACGGATGAGGATGCCTTGACGCTCGCGATGCCGCAGGTCGGGGACCGGGTGGACGAGGCCTGGTTCATCGGTGCCACGGAGATCTGCCTGGGCGGCATCCACCCGGACCTGCCCGGAACCGCGTATTTCGACCTCGCCCGGGAGGTCAAACGGCGCCGGCCCGATATGCAAGACCCTGCGCTTGTTGCGCATGGCGACCTGACCGGCGGCCCGTCATGACCGGACCTAACCTGTGATCAAAGAAGCCGCCTGGCATGTCCTTATGCCCGTCCGCGGAACCACCGCCTCCACGACCCGGCTGTTGCCGGACAACGCGTACGGCGCACGGCGCCGTGAGCTGGGACTGATGCCGTCACGGCCGCCCTGGCCAGCAGTGCCGTGGCGGGGGTCAGCGTCATCACGGGGACTAGGAGGCCCAGGTGTTGTTCGACGGGCTGGGTGCGAGCGTAATGGCTGATACCCGGTCGTGGCTGAATGGCGCCGTCCGTCAGGGCCTCCCGCGCGTCCGCGCCGCCCTCCCTTGCGGTGGCGTGCCGTGCTGTGGCCGATCTGCCGGCGCTGGACAGCGCGGATGTTACAGCTGCCCGGCGGTGCCGTTCGGCAGTGGTGACCGATGCCGGCGGCAGCGGCACGATCATGCTGACCGCCGGTCCAGTCACCGAGCCGGAACCGCACTTCGGCCCGGGTTCTCATGCCGGACATCGCGCCGCCGGCATGAGAACCCTCGATCTGAGCCCGGCCTCCACCCTGCACCGTGACGTGGACACGCTGGCTGGCCTCGCCGTGGCCGGGGAGCTGGGTCTGGGCCGCGATACGCGTACAGCCCTGCGGGGCTTTGAGGGGGCTGCCGGGTTAGTACACCTAGGCCTCTGCCGTTGCCACTGCAGAAGCAGCTTCCAAGGCCGTTGCGGCAAGTTCCGCGCTGGTCTGGACGTCGTTCATCCACAGCGGAACAACAACCGGCCGGACCCCTGCACCGGCGATAAGATCGGCTAGCCCCGCATCGGCGCTGTCAATCAACCAGGCATCCAGGATCCCGCCCGCGGAACGGGCACCATAGTGCAGGGCCACCGCATCGGCGCCGGTCCTGACGCCGATCGCGGCCAGGCAGGCGTCTGCCATGCCCCGGACGGCAGCACCGGAAATAATGGGGGAGATTCCCACGACCGGGGCCGGTGTCGCTTGGATGGCCTCCCGTATGCCGGGGACATTCAAAATCGTGCCGATGGACACCACCGGATTCGACGGGGCCAACATGACGGCGTCGGCACCGAAAATCGCCGCCAGCACCCCCGGCGCCGGGGCTGCCTCTGAGAGTCCGGCCTGGATGAACTCCCGGGCCGGGCGCCGGGCGCGGTGCCGGACCCACCATTCCTCGAAGTGCACAATGTCCTGGGGTGCATCGGGTGTGGAACCTTCCAGCGCCACATGGGTTTCCACTTCCTCGTCGCTCATGGGCAGTAGCTCCACGCCTATGTCCCAGCGTGCCGCCAGCCGCCCGGTGACCTGGCTCAACGGCAGCCCGGCGCGTAGCAGATGCGAGCGGGTGATGTGGGTGCCCAGGTCTAGATCACCGAGGGTGAACCATGGCCAGCCAACGCCGTAGGCGGCCAGTTCGGCGCTGACGCGCTCCGTTTCGCCGGCCCGGCCCCAGCCCCGCGATTCGTCGTTGACGCCCGCGAGGGCATACATCACCGAGTCCAGATCGGGGCAGACCCGCAGGCCCGTCAGCCACATGTCATCCCCCGTGTTGACGACGGCGGTGATCTCGGCCGTTGTTCCGCCGGCACCATCCGGCATCACCCGACGCAGATGGTGGCGCAGCCCCCGCAGGAAACGCGCCCCGCCCACACCACCTGCCAGCACGGTTATCCTCATGCGGTAGCACTGCCCTCTGCGGTAACTACGGATTCAACGGTTGACCTTTGTCCTGCCGCGAAACCTTCATGGAATCCTTCCAGATGCGCTTCTGCCGATCCGAGACGGAACAGGTCCTCGTCTGCAGGGCGGATCAGGGTCCGCGCCCCGGGTTCCTCCAGGGGCCGAATCAGGTGATCCATGCCGTGGACCACGGCGACCGGCCGGCGAGAGGTCTTGCCCAGCACAAGGTTCGCCGCACCTGCTATTTCATCCGCCACCGCTGTGATGGTGACATCCATGCGCCTGTCGAAATCATCCCGCGTCCCGCGCAAATCATGGGTTACCGCCATTCCCGCGGCCCCGATAGCCAGATCGGTCTGCCCCAGGCGCCAAGGGCGGCCCAGCGTGTCGGTGATAATCACCCCCAGGTCGAAACCGAACCGCTGGCGCAACCCCATGCACAGGGCCCTAGCTGACGCATCCGGGTTCTCCGGCAGGAGCAGCACCGTGCCGTCAGGGGTATTGCTCGCGTCGACGCCCGCGGCGGCGAGCACCAGTCCCAACCTGTTCTGGACGATCCGGGTCACACCCCCGGGGTGTGGTTTGCTGGCAACCAGCCGCACTGTTTCGGCCGTGATGGCATCTTCGCGGCTGTCTGCCTGCAGAGAACGTCCTTCGGCCTTAGAAACTATTTTGCTTGTCACCACGACGACGTCCCCGGCGGAAATTTCCGCTTCGACGGCGTTCCCTATCAGCACCAGGAGGTCATCGCCGGCGGCGACCTCACCAATTCCACTGATCCCAACGACTGTAAACTGCGGGGGCGCCTCTTCAGCCTCGCGCACTCGAAAGCCAGCCACCTTACTTTGATTCATCCCAAAATCCCGTCAGACATAGTCCGCTATCTTATCGACCTTGATCAGATCGGGTCCTAGAGCCGTTCGATAATGGTGACGTTGGCCTGTCCCCCACCCTCGCACATAGTCTGTAGCCCCCAACGGGCGTCCCGGCGTTCCAGCTCGTGGAGCATTGTGGTCATCAGGCGTGCCCCCGTAGCCCCGATAGGATGACCCAACGCGATGGCGCCTCCATTGACATTTACCTTGGCCATGTCAGCTCCGGTCTCGCGCTGCCAGGCCAGAACCACCGCCGCAAACGCCTCGTTGATCTCGATCAGATCCATCTCGTCTAGGGTCATCCCGGACCGGTGCAGTGCATGGCGGGTCGCGGCAATGGGGGCGGACAGCATCATGACGGGGTCATCCGCACGTGCCGAAACATGGTGAATGCGCGCCCGCGGTGTCAGCCCGTACCTGTCAACGGCGCGCTTTGACGCGATGAGTAACATAGCTGCACCATCGGACATCTGCGAGGCGGTGGCCGCAGTATGCAGACCACCCTCGGTGATAGACGACAGGGACCGGAGCTTCTCGGGGTCCGGGTTCCGGGGGCCCTCGTCGATAGTGAGGCCGGCGAGGGGCAGGATCTCACGGTCGAAGCGGCCGTCCCGTTGGGCATTAAGCGCGCGTTCATGGGATTCAAGAGCCAGTTCTTCCAGTTCGCTGCGGGAGAATCCCCACTTCCCTGCGATCATTTCCGCGCCCCGGAACTGGGAGATCTCCTGGTTGCCATAGCGGCGGGCCCAGGACTCCGATCCAGTGAACGGGTCAGGGAAGCCGAACTGGTCACCGGCGCGGTTGGCGTGAGCCAGCGGAATGCTGGACATCGACTGGACTCCTCCGGCGACGATCAGATCGCTGGTGCCACTCATTACCGCCTGGGCAGCGTATGAAATGGCCTGTTGGCCGGAACCGCATTGGCGCTCGATTGTTGTGCCTGGAACGGCCTCAGAGAGCCCGGCTGCCAGCCAAGCGTTGCGGGCAATGTCCATGGCATTGGGCCCAAGCTGGTCAATACATCCCAAGATCACTTCGTCGTATTGATCAGACTCGATGCCCTGCCGGGATACAAGCTCGCTAAGCGGCGCAGCAGCCAGGTCGAGCGGATGTACACCCGCGAGTCCCTTGCCTCTTCGGCCGACAGGAGTGCGGACGGCGTCGATAATGTATGCCTCGGTCATAAAAGTCCTCCAGATATCTAATGGAATGGGTCACCCGCGGCCATCGAAATGGCGCCGTCCCTGCGCACGGGGGGCAAGCGATCGCGACGGATCTTGCCGTGTTGCCGCCAGAAAGGGCTCAGGCTGCAGTTGCGGGAAACGCTCCCGAAAGGTTTCCATTAGTAGGATGTCCAACTATCTGGGCGTTGTCCAGTCCCAGCGTGAAGAATCTTTTTGAGAAGAGGGTGCCGGGCGAGTTGCTTGCCTACTGACGGAGCACTCGCTTCCGGTACTGGGAAGGCAGTTCGCCATAGGCCTGCAGGAAAATCTGGTTGAAATGAGATGGGCTGCGGATCCCCCATCGGTCCGCTATCGCAGCAACAGAAGTCCTGCCGAATTCGGCGAGTACCAGGTCTTCTCGACACCGCTCCAGCCGCCGCGCCCTCACCCATCCGCCCACCGTCGCTCCTTCGGACGCGAAGATCCGATGGATCAATCGTATGGAAACGAAGTGCGCCGCAGCCAAGGACCGTGGGCCCAAGTCCGGGTCGGCCAAGTTCCGGTCGATGAATTGGGCCAACTCAGCAAACGTCAGACGCCCCGAACCCTCTTCGACAGGGGCGCCTCCGAGCTCGTCGAGAAACAAGGCAGTCGCCAACCCAACAATTCCCACCAAAGCGCGAAGGCGGCTCTGCGGACGCAGATTCCCTAGGACGGACGCGGCCTCGGTCAAGGTGCTGGACAGCGCAGGCGCCAGAAATGAGTCTGATTTGATTGCCCGGGAGGTAAGGTCGAGCATCTGCGCCGGCGCGATGCCGGCCATCTCCCGCGGGAAAGCGATGAAACGAGATGAATTCCTCTCACGGCCGATAATTTCCAGGGGCAGCGTGCTGTCGTAAACTACGAACTCCCCCGGGCTGAGGAGGGCAGTTCTGCCGTTTTGCGTGAACTCCGCACGGCCGGCACGCAACTGGCACAGCACGTATGCACCCCGCCCGTCCTTGATGTCTGCCGGCCTGCGCCTTACGAGGTGTGCTGTGGCGTGGATTTCGGCAAAGTGAACACCGCCTTCCGCATTCGCGCGCACTGCGCCGGAGAAACCCTCGTCGCCGATGGCCTCGAAGTGAAGTCTCAGGATGCTCTGAGAGATTACTTCTCTCCACATGGTCGGCGAGCTCGCCTCTGCCTCGAATTTGTCGATAGCAGTAATGGATGGTGTCGCAGGTTGCATGGAACGTCCTCCTTGACGTCGTACCGCGCATGCATTCACCATGACGCGGGCGGTTGGGAATTACGGTGCACTCTCCCGCACGCACAGTGCACGCCAGCATATCAAATGTGCGCGGCATCACAATTAGGTTTGTGGACATCAGATCCAGTCACACCTACCCGCTTTTGGAGGATGACCTATGTCCCAGACCACGCTCGAGGCCCCGGCCCGTTTGCATGTCAGTAAGGAAGTGCCTGCGCTGCTTCAGCGTCTGGAGGCGATAACACCGCTCCTGATGGCCGCGGGCGACGAGAACGAAGAGCGGGGGACGCTCACCGACGAGGTCGTCGCAGCGCTCCACGCCTCCGGTGTCTTCCGTTTGGGAATACCACATGAGCTGGACGGATACGAAGCATCCCCCCGGCAGATCATCGAAGTCATAGAGAAACTGTCCTATGCGGATGCATCCACAGGCTGGGCGGTAATGGCCGTTCAGATGGTCACGGGCACCACCGCTGCCTACCAGGGAAAAGCTGCCACCGATGAACTGTTCGGAGACGGGCGCTACGAACTGATGGCCGGCCAGGGAAGTCGCCTGGGTACGGCAAAGAAAGTCGAAGGTGGCTACCTCCTTACGGGATCATGGCAGTTCGCATCAGGGCTTCCTTTGGCCAGCTACATCCACACCGCGGCACTTGTCGAAGAGACCGGAGCGCCGCTGATATTTACATTCCGCAAGGAGCAGGCGACCGTTGTGGACAACTGGGACGTCATGGGGCTTCGGGCGACCGGGAGCATCGACTACCACTGCACAGACCTGTTTGTTCCAGAGGAATACACGTATTCCCCTACGGCGACGAAGCCCGTCTACGGCGGGGCGATCTTCCACATGGGCTTGGCGAATGTTTCAGGGCTCGGTCATGCGGGCTGGGCCCTTGGGGTGGCCCGTCGTTTGCTCGACGAGATGAAATCCCTGGCGCAGAAGAAGTCAGGCACACCTGGCGCCGCAGTGGACACTGACCAGTTCCACGCTGACTACGCGCGGGCCGAGGCAACGCTGCGGGCGGCCCGCGCCTGGCTACTTGATGTGTGGGCGGACAACGAAGCCACACTCGCCTCAGGTACAGGCCTGACGGATGAGCAGGAAACGCTGACACGGCTGGCACTGAACAATGCCACGTGGTCCGCTCACGATGTTTGCATGACGGTCTACAAGTGGGCAGCCACTGCGGCGTTGCGCCACGGTGCACTGCAGCGGTTCTTCCGGGACATGCACGCCGGCACCCAGCACATCTCCTCCGGCCCCCTTGCCCTTCAAGGATGCGGCAAGAAATTGGCAGGACTCGGCACAGAGTCCCAGTGGCAGTTCTTCTCCCTGGTCGAGAAAAGGCAGGACGGAAAGTGAGCGCCCAGCCCCTGACACCCAGCGGTCGGGTGACAAATCTCAACCTCGAGAGGATGCTGTCTCCGGAGAAGTTCAAGGCGGCCTTCCGGAACCACCCCGCCGGAGTAGCCGTGATCACCGCCGAGGGCCCCGACGGCCCGGCAGGAATGACAGTCAGCTCCGTGATTTCCGTGTCGGCGGAGCCGCCTCTGCTCGTCTTTTCATTGTCCTCTGCCTCCGGAGCAACCCAGGCCTTATCCAAGGCCGGGACCGTAGTGATCCACCTCCTCGGCGCCGATCAGGTCGAACTGGCACGCACCTTCGCCACAAGCGGCATCGATCGGTTCGCCAACGTCAAGTGGACCCGGCTCCCCACGGGTGAACCGGTGCTCCCTGCCTCACCGGTGTGGATGCGCGGCTACATCGTCGAAAGCATGACGGCGGGTTCGTCCACTGTGGTGGCCGTTCAGGTGGTTGATGCCCAGATTCCTGACGCCAACGAACAGCCCGGAAACCCCCTCGTTTACCACAGCCGCGTCTGGCATCACTTGGGCGACCACTCCCGAATTGACTTCTGAAAGGTCCACCATGGCACTCGACAACGAAACCGCGGCATTCCTGCAGCACATGGCAGAAGCGAGACCCTCTAGTGCCCGGCCAATATGGGAAATGCAGCCGGCCGACGCCCGCGAAGCCGGAGCCGGTCTTCGCGACCTCTACGGCGCCGGCCCCGAAATGTACCGAATTGAGAATCATGAACTTGACGCGTTCGACGGCGGGACCTTCCGTGTTCGCGTGCTGGTTCCCTCAGAATCCCCCGCCGCGGTGCTGGTGTATCTGCACGGTGGCGGATGGGTGCTCGAAGACATCGATGGCTACGACACGCTCGGACGGACCCTGGCGGAGCGATCCGGCACGGCAGTCATCCTTGTGGAATACCGCAAGGCTCCTGAGTTTCCGTTTCCGACACCTGTGGAGGACAGCTGGACCGCTCTGCGTTGGGCTGCAGAGCAAAGGCTGGCCATCGCCGGAGACAATGTGCCGCTGTGGGTGGCGGGAGACAGTTCCGGGGGCAACCTTGCGGCTGTGCTGACCCAGCGCGCCCGCGACTTCGGCGGGCCGGATCTCGAGGGGCAAATCCTCATCTATCCGGTAACGGACGCCGATTTGACCAGGTCTTCCTACCTGGATCCGGCCAACCAGGTGGTGATCGATGCGGACACCATGCGGTGGTTCTGGAACCACTATGCCCCGGACGAGGACGCCCGCAAACTCCCCGAAGTCTCTCCGTTGCGTGCAGAGTCTCTGCAGGGGCTGCCGGATGCACTCATCATCACGGCTGAACACGACGTCCTCCGCGACGAGGGCGAGGCCTATGCGCACCGCCTGACAGACCACGGCGTGACGGTGCAGTACCACCGCTGGCCGGGTCAAATGCATCTGTTCTTCTCATTGGTGAACGTCCTTCCGGCCAGCTCTGAGGCGATCGAGCTTGTGGCCAGCCACCTTCGCGGCAGGGCGCGCTCCGAAGCTGATGGCCGGATGTCGACGGCTGTCCTCCGAAAGACCGCACAGTGACGAACACTTCAAGAAAGGCAACACCAATGAGCGTCATCGAGGAATACACGGATGTCCTGATCGTCGGGGCTGGTCCCGCCGGGCTGACGTCATCGCTGGCTTTGGCGCAGTACGGCGTGAACCACGTAATTCTGGAGCGTCAAGCCGGTCCGGCGCACACTCCGCGCGCCCATATCGTCAACCAGAACACTGCGGAGATCCTGCGGAACCTGGGTTTGAGCCGGGAGCTCCGGGGGGAATCCACCGCGTGGGAAGTGATGAGCAACAGCGTCTGGTACACCAAGCTCAACCAGCCCGAAATCGCGCGGCGTGAATCCTGGGGCACCGGATTGGATATGCACCACAAGTACCAGAAGGCAAGCCCAGAACCGATGCTGAGCTGCCCGCAGACCCGGTTTGAGCCGCTGCTGGTGGGCGCATTGGGAAAGGCCGGCTCTCAGGTCCGCTTCAACCACGAACTGACCTCGCTGGAATCCGATGGACGGCAGTGGCTTGGCACGGTGCTGAACCGGGAAACTCAGGAGTCCTACAAGATCAGGGCCAGGTTCGTGATCGGTGCGGACGGGGCCAAGAGCAAGGTCCTGGACGTGGCGGGTTTGACCGTCGAAGGTCCGTCGGGCCTGGCGAATGCCGCTAACATCTGGTTCCGTGCCGACCTGAGCAAGTATTTCGCCCATCGACCCGGCACACTGTATTGGAACGTCTATCCGGGTCCGCAGCCGCCCCTCGGGCTGGGAACCTTCATCTGCATGGAGCCCTTCACCGAGTTCCTGCTCGTCAAGTTCTACAACCCGGACACCACAGACCTGCGGGCGATGAGCGAAGACGAGGCCAGACGGCACATCGAGGAAGCCGTCGGTGAACCAGTGGACGACATCGAGATTCTCAACATCTCCGGCTGGCAGGTCAACGCGCAGACAGCCCCTTCGTTCAGCAGCAACGGGATTTTCATGATGGGGGATGCGGTGCACCGTCATCCGCCGACCAATGGACTTGGGCTGAACATGTCCGTCGCCGATGCCTTTAACCTGGCTTGGAAGCTCGCTCTGGTGCTCCAAGGGGGCGCCGGGGATGAACTTCTCGACACCTACAGCCTTGAGCGCCAGCCTGTCGACGCCGCTGGAGTCCAGCAGGCCATCACCAGCCTGGAGCACAGCCAGGGAGTGGACCGGGCCCTGGGGCTGCAGGACGGGCTCTCGGAAGAGGAAGGCTGGAAGCAGCTGAACCTTCTACGGGAGCCCTCGCCGGAAGGTGACGAACTGCGAAAGAACCTGCGGGAGCAGATCGCCAAAACGGATTCCCAGCTTAACGCCCTGGGCCTTGAACTCGGCTACCGCTACGTCGCCGGAGCCCTCGTCCCCGAGCCGGAGACGGACTCGGTTCCGATGTTTCCCATCCTGGAGTTCGAGTCCAGCACCCGCCCCGGCGCACGACTACCGCACGCAAGACTCGAGCGGGATCGGCAGCCCATCTCAAGTCTCGACCTCGTCAGCGGACTAAGCTTCTCGCTCATCGTGGGGCTCGACGACGCCGGATGGCGTGACGCCGCAGCAACCGTCACCGACGAGTTCGGCGTCGACGTGCGTGTCCAACAAATCGGCGGAAGCGACATTGCCGATCCCTACCACGACTGGGCCGATGTCAAGGAAGTGGGACATGAGGGTGCCCTCCTCGTTCGGCCTGACCGCTATATCGCCTGGCGGAGCATGAACCGGCCGGCCGACCCTACAGACGCGCTTCGCGTGGCCCTGTCCCAAGTACTGCGAGTCAACGCGCTGATTCCCGCCGCCCGCGTCTGACGCGGATCCAAGCCGACAACCTAAATCTCCGGCCAAACAACGCTAGGAACAACCATGCCAAGTGCAACCACGCCCGAAAAGTCGATCTACGCCAACGTACGCAAGCCGCGTCCGATCAAAGTCCCGATGCTGCACCATGCCACGTTCATGACGCTCGATGTGGACGCAATGGTCCACTGGTACGAACAGGTCTGCGGCCTGCAGCCGGTCTATTACGCCGAACATGCCGCGTGGATGACCAACGACGAGGCCAACCATCGGATTGCGCTGCTGCGCCTGCCCGGAACCAAAGTCCCGGTGGACAAGCCTCATACGGTAGGACTGCACCACACGGCCTTCGAATACGCCAGCTCCGATCAGTGGCTTGATAACTACGAGCGGTTGAGGGACGCCGGCATCCTCCCCGAAATCTGCCTCCACCACGGCATGACCATGTCGATGTACTACGTGGATCCGGACGGCAACGGCGTTGAGATCCAAGTGGACGTATTCGGTGCCTGGGACAAGTCAACGGAATGGATGTGGGCATCCCGGGAGTTCGCCGCAGACCAAATCGGGGCACAATTCGATCCCGAAAAGCTCCTTGCAGCCCGCAGGGACGGGCTGGACTTTGACAGCATCCAGCGCGGGGCCTATGCGGGTAACTACCTTCCTGCGAACCCGGGAAGCCCGACAAACTTCCCCGACGTATGGCCTGCCCGCCTGGCCGAGCATCCCGAATGGGCAGAACACCTTCCCGAAGGTGCAGGAACGCTCATGCCCGCCAACCGCTGATCCGCTGAGCTTCAGTGGGATATCCCCACGCCACTGAGTTGCTACGCGTTCATTGATTTCCAATACAAACAAGAAGGACCATAGTTATGCGCATCGCCAATCTCCGCAACCGGGCAGTCCTGCTGCACGACGGGCGCGCCCTTGACATCGAGACTGCATCGGGCGGTCTGTTCAGTTCGGACCCGCAGGCGGTCTACACGCGCTGGCAGGAGTTCCAGCAATGGGCCGGCAGCGCCGACTACGCCGCTGCCGAGCCGTTTGACGTGCAGGAACTCGGGGCCCCCGTTCCGGCCCCGGCACAGATCTTTGCCATCGGACTTAATTACACAGACCATGCCGACGAAGCAGAGCTGCCCTATCCGGAGGACTTGGTCGTATTCACGAAGTTCCGCTCCGCACTGGCTGGCCCCCATGCAACAGTCGAACTGCCTAGTGATGACGTCGATTACGAGACGGAGCTGGTTGTGGTGATGGGTCAGCAGGTCCACCGAGCGACCGAGGAAGAGGCGTGGAACGCCGTCGCAGGGCTTTGCGTCGGCCAGGACTACAGCGAACGCACCGTACAGCGCCGCGGGCCTGTACCCCAGTTCAGCCTGGGCAAGTCGTACCCCAATTTCGCCCCCTTTGGGCCGGCAGTCACGACGGTCGATGAACTGACCGACCCGGATGCCCTGTCCATCTCGGCGGTGCTCGAAGGCCCTGGGACCGAAGGGAAAGGAGACGGCGGGTGGATGGTCCAGGACGGCAACACCCGCGACATGATCTTCTCCGTGCCCAAGACCATTGCCAACCTGTCCCAGGTTGTAACGCTTTACCCCGGCGACCTCATCTTCACCGGAACGCCCGCCGGCGTGGGGGCGCCCCGCGGCGTGCTGATGCGCGCTGGAAATGTGCTCACCAGCACTGTGGAGGGCATCGGGTCGATCCGGAATGAATTCGTCTGAGGCACGCCATGATCCTTACCCAACGAGCCCTGCCGCCGACGCCGGCGCACACGATGACACAACTCCGCGCCGGCGACAGTATTTCGGTGTAATCGGAAGGCTTCCACAGTCCGGCTTTGGCCACGGAACGCATGCCGGGGGCGGTCTGGTACCCGCAGGCCCGGCTGAACTTCGCCGAAAGTGTTCTTAAGTATGCCCGGGAACCGCAAACGGCGGAAACTGTCGCGATCGTGGACATCGCAGAGGACGGGACTCGAACTGAACATACGTGGGCACAGCTTGAGTCCCAGATGGGAGCGTTGCGCAGACGACTCCCGCTTATCGTCACACTGCACGACCACGCTGATATACGAACTCGAAGGAGAGATCAGAAATGTCCTCACGAAATGAAAGGGCGCTGACGGGCCTGCAAGACCGACCCGCCCCTGCTGCCCCAGTACACCTTACCCGCGCCGAGCGCGTTGGCCTTCCCTCCGGCATGGCTTGGGGAATCCTGGCTGTTATTGTGTTTGTCGTCGGCGACGGGCTAGAAGTCGCTTGGATCTCCCAGTTCTTCACTACCGCCGTCCATATCCCTCTGAGCGAAGCCGCGTGGATAGTCACCGCCTTCGGGATCGTCGTTGGGGTCACATCGTATGCCGTCGGGCCCTTGTGCGCGCGATTTGGACCACGCCGCGTCATGGCGGCAGGGCTGATCTTCTGGGTGATCATTGACGCTGCGTTCATCGGACTAGCTCTACCGACGGGCAACTACTGGTTCATCCTGATCACGTATGCGCTGCGTGGGACAGGCACCCCACTTTACGTGTTCGCATTCCTTGTCTGGCTCGATGCAAGAGCGAAAGCGGGTCAGGAAGCGGGGACTCAAGCTTGGTTCTGGTTCGCCTACACCGCAGGCCAGATTATTTTTGGAAACGTCCTCGCCGGCTACCTTGTGCCGACCTTGGGCCCAATCGCCACACTTTGGATCGGATTGGGAGTCGCATTGGCTGGTGGACTCATTGGTGTGCTGCTTGTGCGTGACTCAACTGGTCAGGGCACGCAACGAACCTCGGAGAACCTGGGCAAAGCATTTGAAGAGGCACTCACAATTATCTGGCGTCAGCCGAAGGTGGGTATGGGCGGCTTAGTCAAGCTCATCAACCTCGGAGGAATTATTGCAATGGGGGTCTACTACGTGCCCTACATCACAGGCGTAATCCACTTGCCACTTGGGCTAGCGATCCTTTCCTTCACATTCTTGGGAATCGCCGCGGTTCCGGCCATGCTCTTCTTCGGTTGGCTCAGTGATCGAATCGGCTGGGCCAACACGGTGCAATGGATCGCGGCGCCAATCAGCGCGATCGCGATGGTCGCGCTCTTCTTAGTACCCCAGTGGGTAGGCCCGAATTTCCTGGTGATCGTCCTCCTAATGATTCTCCTCGGGCTCGGCAACGCTGCGTTCGTCCCAATTTCCGCGCTCGTCCCTTCGATCGCGTCCAACGAAAAGGTGGCCGGGCTCGGCGTTATCAACTTGAGCACCGGCATGGCTGCCCTGTTGGGGCCCGCAGCAGTGGCAGTCATCCTTCCCAGCTTCGGCTTTGCGGGTGTCGCCTGGGGCCTCGGCATTGCATACGTCGTGGCGTTCGCATTGATGTTCTACGTGCAACTGCCGGGTCGGGCCCGCACGGATGCGCACGTGACGTCAACTCTAGTCGCGGTTGTCCGTCCGGATGCGACTGTAAATACTGGTAGTAAGTAACACGGCAGGCGGGACGTACGACAACGCATTCGATGCGTCCCCTGACTCCAACTCCATTGGCGTGGACAAGCTGCCGGGAGGCGGGGACGGAACTAGTGCTGCGAGCAACAGCGGCAATGAACGGCTTGAAGTCACTGCGAGACGCGAGGCACACTTCAGAAGGATTTGACCTGCTTAACTTTCGTGCCGGCGCACGGAGGCTTCTCCGTAGCACACGGATTATCTTTACGGCCGGCCAGGATCAACCATGTCAAAACGTGGCCGTAAAGCGACCGTGCACTCCAGCACAGATTGAATGCACGGGGGCATGACGAAGTCGGCTCGAATTGCGCATAAGTTGATGAGCAGTCGAACATCATTTCAACCTTCGAAGCTTCACTTATGGACTCCTCGACCCGACGGGTCTGTACGACGAAAGGCAATTTCTATGGGCAACGTGCAGCTATCTCGTATTACGCAGCGGGTTGCGGACGCGTCGTTGGACCTTCGGCCTTCGGTGCGGGGGGCTGAGCTTCGTGGTGTGATGCAGGATTTTATGCAGGAGTTTGTGTTTCCGGCTGAGCGAGAGTATCACGCGTACCGGGTGGCGGCCGGGCCAGATGATCATACAGTGCCGCCAGTAGTGGAGGAGCTCAAAGTTCAAGCGCGGCACCGGGGGCTTTGGAATCTGTTTTTGCCGGAGGTCTCTGGGATCAGTCAGCTGGATTATTCTGCGGTGGCGGAGATGAGCGGCTGGAGCCTGGAGTTGGCACCGGAAGCTATTAATTCCCAGGCCCCGGACAGCGGGAACATGGAACTCCTGCACATGTTCGGGACCACGCAGCAGCGGCGGACCTGGCTGGAGCCCCTGTTGGAAGGCAGTATCCGGTCCGCGTTCGCAATGACGGAGCCGCAGGTGGCCAGCAGCGACGCGACGAACATTGAGACCCGGATCGAACGGGACGGGCAGGACTATGTCATCAACGGCCGGAAGTGGTGGACCAGCGGCGCGGCGGACCCCCGCTGCCAGGTGCTGATCGTAATGGGCAAGACCGATCCTGGCGCTCCCCGCCACCGCCAGCAATCAATGGTGCTGGTGCCGCGGGACGCCCCGGGTGTGGAAATCCTGCGCTCTGTCCCGGTCTTTGGCCGGCAGGATCAACACGGACACTGCGAGGTCGCCTTCCATAACGTGCGGGTCCCTGCCGCGAACCTGCTCGGTGGTGAAGGAGAAGGGTTCACCGCGGCCCAGGCCCGGCTTGGTCCGGGACGGATCCATCACTGCATGCGCGCCATCGGAGCAGCCGAACGGGCTCTGTCCCTGATGAGCAATAGAGCGCAGTCTCGGGTGGCGTTCGGAAAGCCGCTGGCGGACCAAGGTGTCATCCAACAACAAATCGCCGAGTCCCGGATCGCGGTAGACCAGGCCCGGCTGTTCTGCCAGCACGCCGCCGCCACGATCGATGAGCATGGAAACAAGGCCGCAGCACAGCTGGTCTCCATGGTAAAAGTCGCCGTTCCCCGCATGGCCGGCGAGATCATCGACAGGGCAATTCAGATCCATGGCGCGGCCGGAGTTAGCGACGATGTGCCGCTGGCGGCAATGTGGGGCTGGCACCGTGCCATGCGGATTTTCGACGGGCCCGACGAGGCACACCTGCGTTCCATCGCCACCAGAGAACTTCGCGCGCCGCACCGCTTCACGTTCCCAACCGGGGCCCCGACCTCTGGAGAAAAATCATGAGCACGCCCGCCAACCTTCACCCCACCGGGCCAAGTCCCGATGGCCTCGACCTCCAGGTCCTCGCGGCCTACCTTGCCGGCACCGGAATCCTGGGCCCGGATTCTGTCCTGCACGGCACGCTGATCAGCGGTGGCAAGTCCAACCTGACTTACCGAATAACGGACGGCACCTCACGATGGATCCTGCGCCGTCCGCCGCTGGGAAACATCCTACCCGGCGCGCACGACGTCACCCGGGAGCACCGAGTAATGCTGGCGCTGGGAGACACTAATATTCCGGTGCCTCGGATGGCCGCCCTTTGCGAAAATGGTGACGTTCTCGGCGCCCCCTTCTACCTGATGGAGGAAGTTTCCGGTCTCATACTGCGCGCCCCGGAGGACGTCAGCCAGATTCCTGAGGTAACCCGTGCGCGGCTGGGCGCGGCGCTGGTGGACGTGCTCGCTGATCTGCACGAAGTGGACTTTGCGCAAGTAGGACTGAACACTCTCGGCAACCCTGAGGGCTACCTCGAACGCCAGCTTGAACGCTGGGTGCGCCAGTACCACAAAATCAAGGTACGCGAGCTCGCCTACATCCAACCAATCGCAGATTCCCTGGCTAGCTACCTGCCGCGAGGGGGGAAACCCGCCATTGTGCACGGCGACTACCGGCTTGATAACCTGATCGTCTCCGAGGAAGACCCCGCACACATCACCGCGGTGCTGGACTGGGAGATGGCAACTTTGGGTGACCCTCTGGCGGACTTGGGCATTTTGATCATGTTCTGGGACGAGCCTGACAGGCCGTTTAACCCGATCACTAACGGCTTGATGGCGGCACCAGGGTTCATGTCCTCCGACGCGGTCACGAACCGGTACATCAACCGCAGAAACCTCCAGATAGATAGCATGGATTGGTATCTGGTCTTCGCAAAATTTAAACTCGCCATCATTTTGGAGCAGATCCACGTGCGGCACTTGCGGGGAGAAACCAGGGGCGAAGGCTTCGCCGGTGTCGGTGACATGGTCACCGCACTGCTGAACTCGGCAATGGACAATGTTTCGAAGTCCCCTTCCCTTGGCACGGCCAAGGGGCGGTTCCATGGCTGACTACTTCTCCACGACGGTCCCGCCATGCCGCTCAGTAGACGGAGGACGTTCTGTTAGCCTCGCAGCACTGAACGGGCTCGGAAATCTCCACCGGCGGACCCAGCTCGGCAAGCGGATGGCTGCACGCCGAAACCACCGGCAGGAAGCCTACGCCGAGGGCGGCCTCGCCTACGCGCAAAAACTCGCCCGATGGGCGAAACACGGCGTTCATGATGCCAGCGTGCGCATCGTCGATACAGAGAGTGTCGAAGAACTGCCTTCTGGTCAAATCGGTGAAACCGCAATCGCAAGACCTACGGTACCACCCGGCTACAGGTACGCCCCCGAGGAGTCCTCGCACGCCCTGCGCATCGGCTACGTCTTCGCCGGCGACTTCGGGCTCATGGACGACCAGACGGGCTCGCTATGGGCGGCTGATAGGAAGAAGGACCTAATCAACGCAGGCGGCTACAAAATCTGGCCGAGATTGCACCGCCCCTGCCAGAATTGTTTGTCCCAAGAATCAAAGGAGATTTTATGAGCTTGCTGACGAACCGGCGGATCCGCCTGGCAACCCGCCCCCACGGCGAACCGGTCGCGCAGAACTTCCAGCACGATGAGGTCCCTGTTGCCTCACCGGAGACAGGCCAGGTGTTGTTGCGTACGAAGTACCTGTCCTTGGATCCCTACATGCGTGGTCGTCTGAGCGCGGCCAAATACTACGCGGAGCCGCTCAAGATCGGCGATGTCATCGTCGGCGGAACGGTCTCCGAAGTGGTTGAATCCAATGTGGACGGGTTCGCGGCAGGTGACATCGTGTTGTCCTATGGCGGCTGGCAGGAGTACAGCGTGGAGTCGGCTGAACATTTGCGTAGGCTCGATCCTGCGGCCGCGCCCGTCACCACGGCGCTCGGGGTGTTGGGCATGCCGGGGTTCACCGCCTATGCCGGTCTGCTGGCGATCGGAAAGCCCCAGCCGGGTGAGACGGTAGCCGTTGCCGCCGCCACGGGGCCAGTGGGTTCGGCCGTTGGCCAAATCGCCAAGATTTACGGCGCCCGGGCAATCGGAATCGCTGGCGGACAACGCAAAATCGACTACCTGCGCGAACTCGGCTTTGATGAGGTCCTCGACCATCGCGAGCCAAATTTGCGGGATAGGTTGGCGGCGGCCGCGCCCGAGGGCATCGACGTCTACTTCGAAAATGTCGGGGGAGCTGTATGGGATGCGGTACTGCCGCAGCTTAACAACTTTGCCCGGGTTCCGGTCTGCGGCCGGGCCGCGAACCTGAACAAAACCGAGCTGTCGGAAGGACCGGACCGGACTGCGGAGCTAATGCGCAGCATCATTTCCCGAAGCCTGCTGCTGCGCGGGTTCCTCCAAGCGGAGTTCGTCGACACGATGTTCGCCAGCTTCCTGGCTGACATGACCGACTGGGTGGCCTCGGGCAAGGTGAAGTACAAGGAGGACATCACTGCAGGGCTCGAGCGGGCGCCCGAGGTGTTCGTCGGCATGCTAAAGGGCACCAATTTCGGAAAGACCATCATCCAGGTGTCTTAAGCGGCGACGCAGTTCATCCTGCGCTCGTCCTGACCAAGCGATTCCGCTGGCGGATCACCTTACCCGAGAGCGTCACCCATTTGTTCGCAGTAGGCGAGTACTGGAACCGCTTCGCGGCCCGACCTAGGGCACCAAATCACTACCGGAGGTCTCTTCCTGCCAACCATGCAAGTCTCGGCGCCACTCCTGTCATGGTGCCGTTTCCTTGAGTCCGGACTGCCTTGTTGTCCAGACGGCAGGGGGCGGTGACGGTAGATTGCCCTGACCCCCGTCCAACCCAACCTCGGCTACCCTGCCGGACCCACCTACCATCTCATGGGCTTCGACACTCCAACCTTCACACCGATCTTCGTCGCCAGCCGCATCACCGGCTGGACCGCACACATCATGGAACAGGCGGCAGCAAACTCCCTCATCCGCCCGCTCAGCGCATACAAGGCCCAGACCAGCGCTCCCTCTAACCGGCAGTTCAACTGCCGCTAATCCAGCGGTGAGGTGTCGGATGATCACCCGGATCATCAACTATCGCAACGCATGTGACACCTCACCGTCGGCAGGCCGAACAACCCCATGCAGCTCTTCAAAAATCTAATCCGAGTGCACATAGGAGCAAACGATGGACCTTCACCTGCAACCAGATTGGCAACGTGCTCTCGGGCAACGGGTAGAAGTCTGGAGAGGCGGGAAATTGGTCCGGAAAGGAACAGTGGAGGCCGTCATGCCCGACGATTCGCTTCTATGGATTTCAGCGGCCGGAAACTCACTCAGACAAATGATTTTCCGTCAAGACGGATATCAGGTTTTCACGCATTTCCGGCCGGTCTCGTCCGAGAACGACCACTAGAACTTGGTCTAGTTCCTGCCAGAGGCTGCGTTCGTGCCGGATCTGATGGGACCGGCTGCCCGGCACAAAGTCCGCCTACTGGAGCTTCCTATGAATCGAACAGTGTTCAAGTCCAAAATTCACCGGGCCACCGTCACTCACGCTGACCTACACTATGTAGGTTCAGTCACCGTTGACCTGGACCTGCTTGATGCTGCTGACATTCTTGCCTAGACTTCGCCATCCCGGGCCTCCGCGAGTACCTCCGCAAAAATACGAGGCACGTAGCAGTCCCCCACCGAGCACAGTGTTCAATCTCGCCGCCCAATCCAACAGAATCTCCAGTATCGGCGTTTACAAAATGGGTGGAGGAATGCCTGCCAAAAAGGGCGAATTTTCGAGTGCGGGCGTCAGGACTGCTTGACCAGCGCCGCTTCGATATTGATCTTTACCTTGTCGCTGACCAGCACGCCGCCGGCTTCCAGTACTGCGTTCCACGTCAGGCCGAATTCTTTGCGGCTGATCTCGGCTTCTGCGGAGGCGCCTGCTCGGGTGGCGCCGAAGGGGTCCACGGCCACACCGCTGAACTCCACCTCCAGTTCCACCTGTTTGGTGACTCCCTTAATGGTGAGATCGCCGGTGAGCGTATAGTCCTCGCCCTCGCCCTCTATGGATGTGGCGCGGAACGTCATCTCCGGATATTTCTCCACATCAAAGAAGTCCGGGCCCTTCACGTGCGCATCCCGGTTAGCGTCTCCGGAATCGAAACTGGAAGTTTTGACCGTGGCATGCAGGGACGCGTCAGCCAAGGACTCCCCAATGCGTGCCTCAGCGGAAGCTTCAAGGAAACGTCCCCGTACCTTGCTGATGCCTGCGTGCCGGACTGTGAATGCAACCTCACTGTGCGACATATCCAGAACCCACACCCCTGACGTTATTCCGTGTGGCAGAGTCACTTTTGCATCTCCTTAGCAGTATGGAAACCGGTCAGGATGACCAATCCCCAGACTGCTTCACCGGCGGTTTTTTGTCCAGAGACCGACCCAGGCGGGGCTCCCCCGAACATGCCTGCCCCCAGGACCCATCCAAATGCGTTGGCCGCCTTTCCGGAGAACCCCTGCGGCTTCGCGGCGCTGGTCCATGGACTCAGACCCCAAGCAGCGCTGCCAGCTGCTGGAACGGTTTCAAGCACGTCAAGGATGAATGCGCGCGGCAGAGGCGGCCGATGGAGGTTGAGGAATTCCTCCCCGACCTTCGGTCTGGTGGAGCAGCGGACGAGGTCGTCCGGCGCGCCGGCAGCGGTAGTGCGAAAGCTGTCCTTGCCTGTGATTACGGGATCAGCCGGGAGACGGTCTACCAGTACCTGCGCCACGCCAAGCTGGACTAAAACACTCCCCTCCCGCCAAGGCCGGGATGCATGTATGGAACCGCAGCAGGTTGACAGAAGGTCCATTATCGGCGTTCAAAAATGGACAGGGGAGTGGCTCCAGAAGGGGCTGCTCTTGGCGTAATTTGGTGGCGCTTCCTCCACAAGTGAAAACCTCCTTTCCCTCTCCATCAGACGGGCCTCAGCCGATGGCTGCACTGCGGCCCGCACGACTCATAAAACACTGATCATCAGATACGCTATCGGCGTGCAGTTCTTGGGAAATTGCGGCAGAATCTTGCCGTTTTCCGAAGCGGCCATGAAGGAAGCCGTAAAGGTCTGACTTATAGTTGCAAGTGTGAACAAGCGCCTTCAGGAAATTGCGGAGTACACGGGACTCAGCGAGTCGACCGTTAGCCGGGTGCTTAACGACCGCAAAGGAGTGGCAACGGCCACTCGCGACGCAGTGCTTACCGCCGTTGATGTCCTGGGGTATGAGAGGCCTACCCAACTGCGGGCCCAAGAAGCAAGGCTGGTCGGTGTCATCATGCCTCAATTCGGAAACCCCATTTTTCCGGCCTTTGCGGAGGCAATTGGCGGGCACCTTACCCAGAGGGGGTATACCCCCCTTTTTGGTGTGACGGAAACGGGGGGGCCTTCCGAAGCGGAGTATGTTCAGACCATGCTTGGCAGGCAGGTAGCGGGCATGATCTTCATAAGCTGCCTGCATGCAGTAGGCCATTACGACCATGGCCACTACCAATTACTACTGGACCGAAAGTTGCCGGTCGTGGCCGTGGACGGCCTTGCACCCGACCTGGAACTTTCGTGTGTTTCCACCGACGACGTCCAGGCAGTGGAGCTGGCAGTCCGACACCTCGTGGACCTGGGTCATCGCAAAATCGGCCTGGCAATTTCAGATCAGGATCACGTCCCGGGCGCCCGCAAGGTAGCCGCCTTCAATGACTGTGTTGCCGGGATCAAAGGAGTTGAAGGGGTTGTGGATCAGTCGATCTACACCCTGGAAGGCGGTTCATCGGCTGCCGCACACCTGATTGGGTCGGGTGTAACCGGCATCGTATGTGCCAGTGACGTCATGGCTTTAGGGGCAGTCAAAGCAGCCCGGAGAATGGGGCTTAGGGTACCGGAGGACATTTCCGTTATTGGTTACGACGACTCCACCATGATGCCTCTGGTGGATCCCCCAATGACAACTGTTCGTCAGCCCGTGGAGGCGCTGAGCAAGGCAGCTGTCGGCCTGCTCATTTCCCAGATCGCCGGGCGCGGGAACCGTGCCGGGGAGATCTTTTTCGAACCGGAGCTTGTCGTGCGCAGCAGTACCGGGCCAGCACTTTCCTAACTCCAATCGTCGCGCCTGGGGCATCGCCTAATCGCTTCCTCGTGCGGCAGTGCCGCGTCAACTCTATCGCCACGCCCTTGAGCGCGCCCAGGTCGCATCTGCATAAATCTACGTCCTGCCCAATGTGCCAACCCTCCCCGGAGCGGGGCAAGAAAGGCACCCGTCTTCGTGGTGATCTGACTCCTTAGAGGCTAAGTTCCCCTTCAAGTTCAGACTCTGAAGGCCATCCCAAATGTTCGCCTTTGAGGAATCATCATGCCCGCTTCGAGGGCTGCCTCTATTTTGCAGGCCGCACGCGCGTTTCTTGCAAGGAGTGATTGACTTCACGTCATTAAGGGCGTACTTTTTTTCCAGCGGAAGTAGTGGCTTCTTCCAGGGACGGGCGAAAGCACGCTGTAGGCGCGGCTTTGCCTACCTGATTTCCAGCTGCCAGGACTGACATGCTTCCCGCCCGGGATTGCAGCCGTCCTTCCTTTTCAGGGAACGCCGTCACCAGTTCGAACACTTCGCGCCGACGCGAAGGAAAGGATCAACAATGAGGTATCCACGTTGGGCGGCAGTCTGCATCACTGCAGCTCTTGCCGCGCCTTTGATGGCCGCGTGCACCAGCGGCCAGCCACAGGGAGGCGGAGAAGCCAAGACAGAGATCGCTCTCTGGACCCCGCAAGCTGGCTCCCCCAAGGTCGAAGTCGAAAACATGCAGCGCATGATTGATGAGTTCACCGAGAAAAACCCCCAGTATTCCTTCACCTACAAGACCTACCCGTTCGATTCCTACGCAACATCGGTTCAGGGAGCCGCAGCGGCGGGGCAGCTGCCCTGCATGCTCGCCGTTGACGCTCCTGTTGCACCGAACTGGGCTTGGGCCCAGTACCTGCAGCCTCTGGATTTGCCCTCCAGCGTGACGGACCAGCTCATTCCCGGCGCCAAAGGCACGTACCGGGACAAGATCTATTCCGCAGGCTACTGGGATGCAGGGCTGTCCATATTTGCCAGGAAGTCTGTCCTGGAGAAGAACGGCATCCGCATCCCCACCGTGGACAAGCCGTGGACCGGCGAGGAATTCAACGCCGTACTCGAGACACTAAAGGGCAAGGACGGGTTCAAGTACCCGTTCTCCGTGGGAAACCCGACGGGCAGCGGCGCTTCCTATGCACTGTCCCCGTACTTGTGGAGCTTCGGAGGCGACCTGATCGACCGCAGCACACACCTCTCGGCAAAGGACAAGCTCAACGGACCGGAAGCTGTAAAATTCGGCAAATGGCTCCAGGGCCTTCGGGCTGACGGCCTGACTAATCCTGACGCAGCTGACGGTTCCCTCTTCGCCCAGGGCGCAGTTCCCCTTCAATGGGACGGCAACTGGGCCGCACAGGACAGCATCGACAAATACGGCGATGATGTGGTCTTCCTGCCGCCGCCGGACTTCGGAAATGGCATCAAGGTTGGAGCGGGCAGCTTCGGCTATGGCGCTTCGTCCTCCTGCACGCCAGAGCAAAAAAAGGGCGTGGAGGCATTCCTGCAGGACTCCCTCACCACTGAGAACATCGCCAAGATCAGCACCACGCAGAACGTCATCCCGGCATCAGCCGAGGCAGCAGCGAAGACCAAGGACTACGCCGCGGGCGGTCGCTTGGAAAACCTCGCCAAGCTCGAAGCGGAACATTCGGAGATCCGTCCTGCGACGCCCGCCTTCACGGTCATTGACAACATCTTCAATAAGGCCGTCGGCGACATCTTCGCCGGTGCCGACGTACAGAAGACCCTGGATCAGGCGGTCCAGGAAATCGACGCCAACATTGCCGCCAACGACGGCTACGGCTTCAAAAAATAACTAATCCGCTTTCTCCGGGGCGCCTCCCGCGCCCCGGAGAAAGCCGGAGGGTCGAGAGGACCAATAAGTGACACGCGTGGCAACGGCGAAGAAGCCGGAGAAGCTTCTGAGGCAGGCTGTGAACCGGCCGGCCGCCCCTTCAGCCGGGGACAGCAAAAGGACAGCCCGGAGATCAGGAATGTTGAGACGTGAAGGACGGACTGCCTGGCTGATGGCCAGCCCGGCCTTGATTCTGCTCATCATTTTCATGATCGTGCCCACCATTCTCGGGTTCGTGCTGGGCTTCACCAATGCGCGACTCGTTTCCCCGACTGCACCTCAGTTCATCGGACTGGAGAACTTTGTCCGGGCATTCACCCGGGACCCGGTCCTTCCCAAGTCCCTTATTAACACCCTGTACTTCGCCGGTGTCGTGGTTCCCATCCATTCAGCGCTTGCCCTTGCCCTGGCACTGCTGGTCAACACCAAACTTCGCGGCAGGAACCTGTTCCGCACCATTTACTTCATCCCTGTGGTCACCTCCATGGTGGCGGTGGCCGTGCTGTGGCGGTTCATGTATCAGCAGGAAGGCCTCTTCAACTCACTGCTGAGTACCTTCACCGGCTCCGCGATCCAAGGCATGGCCTGGCTGAACGAGCCCGGAACAGCCATGCCGGCCATCATGCTGATGTCCATCTGGCAGGCCGTCGGGTTCCACATGGTGGTGTGGCTCTCTGGTCTGCAGACAATCCCCGGGGAACTCTACGAGGCCGCCACCGTTGACGGCGCGAACGCGTGGCAGAAATTCCGCAACGTCACCTGGCCGGGCCTGCGCCCCACCCTGATCGTGGTGGTGGTCACCGAAACCATCGGCGCCCTAGGGGTGTTCGCACAGGTGAACGTCATGACCAACGGAGGGCCCCTGGACTCCACTTCAACCATCATCTTCCAGGCCGTCCGGGCCAGTGTGAAGCAGCAGGATGTAGGCTACGGAGCCGCGCTGTCACTGCTGTTCTTCCTCATGGTCCTGGTGATCTCTCTGATACAAAGCCGCTGGACCCGAGAAAAGAACTAGCAGACATGACTACCCAAACCACCCTCCCGGGCAAAGCCGCCACCGCGGCCCGCAAGCAGCCACGAACACAGCTTTCCGAAAAGTGGCTGTATGTCCCCATGGTCCTGCTGGCCCTCTTCTTCCTGTTCCCCATCGTTTTCATGCTGGTCTCCAGCTTTAAAACAGACGCCCAGATCTTCAGCGACATGCGCGGCGGCATCAGTGCCTTCTTGCCCACGGGGCCCTTGTCGCTGGAGAACTATGCGCAGGTTTTCCAAAAAGTCCCCGTGGGACGGTTCCTGCTTAACAGCCTTGTGGTTTCCACCGCCACGGTGGTGCTGGGTCTGGTGGTGAACAGCATGCTGGGATTCGCCCTGGCCCGGATGAGGTGGAAGGGCAAAGGATTCGTGTTCGCTGTCATCTTGGCAACGCTGATTGTTCCCTTTGACGCCATCGCGATCCCGCTGCTGTTCGAAGCGACTAAGCTGCCCAAGCTTGAGTTCCATGGCATGATGCCGGTCATCACCCTGAACTGGCTGAACACCTACTACGTGCAGATCATCCCGTTCATCGTTAACGCCTTCTCCGTGTTCCTTTTCCGACAGTACTTCTCCTCCATCCCGGCGGAACTGGACGAGGCTGCCCGCGTGGACGGGGCTAGCTGGTTCACCATCTACCGCAAGATTGCGATCCCCCTGGCAGGCCCGGCCTTCGCCACCGTGGCGATCCTGACATTCCTTCCCGCCTGGAACCAGTATCTCTGGCCGCTGATGGCCGTACAGTCCGAGGAACTTCGGCCCCTGAATGTCGGCATGGACTACTTCTTCCAGCTCAAGACGTCGTGGGGGCAGGTCATGGCCTACGCCTCCATCATCGTCACTCCGGTTGTACTGGTTTTCCTCTCTTTCCAGCGGGCCTTCGTCAGCAGCATCGCCTCGGCAGGAGTAAAAGGATGACCGCCCAAACGGATACATCACTGCTCACCACCGAGCCTGCCGAATGGTGGCGTTCCGCGGTGGTTTACCAGATCTACCCCCGGAGTTTCGCTGACTCCGACGGTGACGGCATCGGGGATCTCCGCGGCATCATCAATCACCTCGACCACATCGCCAACCTGGGCGTGGACGTTGTTTGGTTGTGCCCTATCTATTCCTCCCCGCAGGATGACAACGGCTATGACATCAGCGACTACACGGCGATCGATCCGATCTTCGGCAACCTTGAGGACTTCGACGAGCTGTTGGCCGGCCTCCATGCCCGGGGCATCAGATTGATTATGGACCTGGTGGTCAACCACACCTCGGATGAACATCCCTGGTTCGTGGAATCCCGTTCCAGTCGGGAGAACCCCAAGCGCGACTGGTACATCTGGCGGGACCCGAAAGACGGTAAGGAACCGAACAACTGGGGCTCGTTTTTCTCCGGCCCGGCATGGGAATACGACGAGGGCACCGGCCAGTACTACCTGCACCTTTTCTCCCGGAAGCAGCCTGACCTGAACTGGGACAACCCCGAGGTCCGGGACGCCGTCTACGGTGTCATGAACTGGTGGTTGGACCGGGGTGTGGATGGCTTCCGGATGGACGTCATCAACTTCATCTCCAAGGACCCGGCCTTTCCCGACGCAGCACCGGGTCCCACCGGCTTTGGCGATGGAATGTCTCACTTTTCCTATGGACCCCGGGTGCACGAGTACCTGGCGGAAATGCAGGCCCGTGTTTTCGCTGCCCGCACCGGTACTTACCTCACCGTCGGCGAGATGCCCGGTGTCACCGTCGAACAGGCCAGCCGTTTCACCGACAAAGACAGCGGCCAGCTGAACATGGTCTTCCAGTTCGAGCACATGGACCTTGACCACGTCGGCATCAGGTGGCACCCCCGGGAACTGCCACTGACCGATCTGAAGGCATCATTGGGACGCTGGCAGCAAGGCCTGCAGGCGTCGGGATGGAATAGCTTGTACTGGAACAACCACGACCAGCCCCGCGTGGTCTCCCGCTTCGGCAACGACTCGGAGTACCACTACGAATCAGCCACAGCCCTGGCGACGCTTCTGCACCTGCACCGCGGAACGCCGTTCATCTACCAAGGCGAAGAGCTGGGCATGACCAACGTCCCCTTCGATGACATCTCCGACTTCCGGGACATCGAAACCCTGAACTACTACCGCGAAGCCGTGGAACAAAACGGGAACCCGGCAGGACCGGTGCTGGAGGCATTCAGACGCAAGAGCCGGGACAACGCCCGCTCGCCGATGCAATGGAGCGCAGCCCCGCAAGCCGGGTTCACCACCGGCGAGCCTTGGATGCCGGTCAACCCGAACCACACCCGCATCAACGCCGAAGCCGAACGGGACAACCCCGCCTCCGTCTACGCCTACTACCAACAGCTGATCGCCTTCAGGCACGACGAACCGGTAGTTGTCCACGGCGACTTCACCCTGCTCGTCCCGGACGACCCACATCTCTATGCGTTCATCCGGCGTCTGGAATCTCAGTCCCTGCTCGTCGTGGTCAACGTCTCAGACAACGCGATCGAATGCCCGTCCGCCCTTCAGGCCGACACCGGCCACCAGGTCCTTGGCAACTACCCGCAGCAAAGTACCGTGCGAGGACAACTCCGTCCCTGGGAAGCCCTCGTCTACAAACTGGGCGAGGACTAACCGCCAGGCAAGAGGAAGCCGGCAGGGCCGCGGGGGCAGCAACCCGCTGTCCCCGCGGCCCTCGCTAAGCACTGTCATTTTTATGCAGCTAGGAAATCCCCCGCCCACAAACCAGCTCAAAAAACTCAAAAGGACCCGTGATGGACAAAGTCGTCCGTATTTTAGTGGCACTCGGTGCTCTGATTGCCGGCTTCATCGTCTGCTCCGCTCCCGCCCAAGGAGCAGACCCCGGATACATGGATGAGACATACCGGCCGCAGTACCACTACACGGCAGAGAAAAACATGATCAACGACCCCAACGGACTGGTCTATCTGGACGGTGAATATCACCTGTTCCATCAGTACAATCTGCACGACGCCTCCGTCGAATGGGGTCACGCCGTCAGCACCGACCTAGTGCACTGGACCCGCCTGAAGCCCGCACTGTTCCCCGATGCGATCGGGCAGATCTTCTCGGGCGCTGTCGTCATCGACGACAACAACACCTCGGGGTTTCAGACCGGTACGAACAAGGTCATGGTGGCCATGTTCAGTTATGGAGAGCACAACGGAGGTCCGCAATCGCAGGGACTGGCGTACTCCAATGACAAGGGCCGCACCTGGACGATGTATTCCGGCAACCCGATCATTCCGAATACCGGCCAGGCCGACTTCCGCGACCCGAAGGTTTTCTGGTACGCACCAACGAGCAAGTGGGTGATGGTGCTCACCGTCGGTAAGACCCTCAACGTCTACAACTCCACCGATCTGAAGACCTGGACGCTGGCATCAAACTGGGGAAGCACTGAAACCCACCCAGGCAATTTCGAATGCCCCGACATCTTCCCGATGACCATCGCCGGGACGAGCACAACCAAGTGGGTGCTCTCGGTCAGCCAAGATCAGGGCGCACCGAACGGCGGAGTCGGCATGCGCTACTTCACCGGCTCCTTCGACGGCACCACATTCACCAACGACAACGTCGGCGGCGCCGCGGTCTGGCAGAACTACGGCAAGGACTTCTACGCCGGGGTGACCTGGAACAATGTGTCCTCCACCGACGGCCGGCGTCTCATGATCGCCTGGAACGACAACTGGCAATACCGGTTCGACGCACCAACGACACCTTTCAACGGGCAACTCTCCCTGATCCGTGAACTTAAACTGCAGCAGTTCACTGACGGGCTGCGCCTGACCGAGAATCCGATCAGCGAATATCAGAATTTGCGCGGAACCCCGAGCTTGTGGGGAGCACAGACCCTCACCCCCGGGACGAACCTGCTCTCCGGAACCAGCGGCGAGGCCCTGGAGATCATTGCCAGCTACGACACCACGGGAGCTACGGCCACCGACTTCGGTATCAAAGTCCGCAAAGGACTGAATGAATCCACGCCCGTCGGCTACAACCTCGCCACGCACCAGATGTATGTCGACCGCACCAACTCCGGGGTCACACCAAATCCCACCGGCACGAACCCCAATCCGAACTGGGCCGGCCTCCACACGGCACCGCTGGATCCGGCTGGCAACACGGTGGCCCTCCACATCTATGTGGACCGCTCCAGCGTTGAGGCGTTCGGTAACGACAGGCAGCAGATATCCGATTTGATTTTCCCCGACCAATCCAGTCTCGGGCTGGAAACGTACGCCGTCGGCGGCAACATCAAGTTGAACTCACTCACCGTCTATCCCGTCGGCCGTGCCTGGCCAACGGCTTCGCCCATCCTCTCGAACATCGCAGGCTGGTCCACAGTCACCGGCGAATGGGCGGACACGCAAGACGGCCGCGAAGGATCTGCCACCGGACTCGGCGTCACGCTCAGCTCTTCCACGGGCAGTGACTTCACCTACTCCGCGGAGGCCACCATCCAGGGCGTGCTGCCCGGAAACCCGAAGCCCATCCTGCAGGAAGCCGCCGCAGGCCTCATCTTCCGCTCCGATGCGACAGCAACCCACGGGTATGTTGCCCTCCTGAACGCCAAAACCGATAGCGTCGACCTTCTGCGGATCGACGGCGATCAAACCACCACCCTTGCGAGCACCCCCATGTCGCTTGCCACGAATACGGGCTACACAATCGGTGTCGGGGCCAACGGGGGCACGTTGACCGTGTCCGTCAACGGAGCACAAAAGATCTCCGCTGTCGATAACACCTACCGGAGCGGTTTCGCCGGTCTTGCCCTGAAAGATTCCGACTCCTACCTGCAGGACATCACCTTCACACCGAGCACCAACTTCGCCACGAATGCGATCGGATGGGCCCCCACCAGCGGCACCTGGACGTACGGAGCGAACGGGCTCAGCGGCGCCGCCGCCGGCGACGGATACATGATGTCTAACGAAATCGTCGGCGACGCCACCTACCAGGGCGACATCACCGTCAACGCAACCGGAGGCGGCCGCGCCGGAACCCTCGTCTTCCGCGCCAACGACAACGCCACCCAGGGATACGGCCTAAACATCGACGCCGGCACCGACGTCGTCACCTTCTTCCGCTGGGGGAGCCCTGGCGCGACGATCGCCACCTACCCGACCACGATTAATACCGGGACGAAATACACGCTCAAAGTCGATGCTGTCGGCAACACCTTCACCATCTCGCTCAACGGAACGGTCCTCGGCGCTCCTACGGACAGCACCTACAGCAGTGGCAAACTCGGCCTCGACGTGTACAACGCATCAGCGGTGTTCCAGAACGTCACCGTCACCCGACACCCGGCAACGTGGGCCCCAACTGCCGGAAACTGGACCCCGGTCGCCGGCGGATGGCAGGGAACGAGCACTGGAGATGGATTCCTCCTCTCCAGCCAGCCCGCAACGAACTTCACCTACACCGCGAACGTCACCGTTTCCGCCACCGCCGGCGGGACGGCAGCAGCAGCGCTGATTTTCCGTGCAAACCCGACCGGGACCGCAGGCTACGTCGCCAACGTTGACGCCCTCAACAACGCTGTCACCTTGTTCCGGTTCAACGGCGATGGCAGTTCAACAACCATTGCCAGGTACGCGTACTCGATCGACGCCGCCCGCACCTACCAGCTCACCGCCCAGGCGATTGACAATCACCTCAGCGTCTACCTCGACGGACGCCGCGTGATCAACACCACCGACAACACTTTCACCAGCGGTGCTCTGGGGCTGAACACCTGGAACTCCAGCTCCACCTTCACCGGGGTTACTTGGACCCCGGATGCCAACCTTGTCACCAACAGCGGGTACGAGCGCGGCGACATCGGCAGCTGGACCGAATGGCGTCCCGCCGGGCAGGCTGCCGCCTATGGCGTCGACGGGAACGATGCCTACGCGGGCAAGGACAAGCTCTACTTCTACGCCGGCAACGCCTACCAGGAGTCCGTGCACCAGCTCATCACCGGCCTGCCGAACGGCACCTACCTCGCACGAGCGTGGGTGAAGCTCAACCAGGCAGCCACGATCGCCCGCATGGAAATCAGCAACAACGGCAACCCCGTGAACGTAAACATCAACCCCGGTACCAGCTATCAACAGATCAACACCCCGGTGACGATCACCAATGGTCAAGTGGACATCGGCTTCTACGTCAACGGGCCGGCGAACACGTCCTTACAGATCGACAACATCTCCCTAACGAAATCCTGACCCCCACAACCCATACCTATCTACCCAGAAGATGAGAACCATGACTTACACCATCCCGGCCACTGACCCGGCGACGCACGACCTGGCGCTGGATCCCGGTTACATGGACGAGCCGTTCCGGCCCCAGTACCACTACACGGCCGAGAAAAACATGATCAACGACCCGAACGGGCTGCTCTGGTACGACGGCGAGTACCACCTTTTTCACCAGTACAACCTGCACGACGCCATCCACTGGGGACACGCCGTCAGCACCGACCTGGTCCATTGGACGCACCTTCCGCCGGCCATCTTCCCGGACAGGATTGGCCAGATCTACTCAGGCACCGCCGTGGTTGATACAGCCAACACCAGCGGCTTCCAGCAGGGTGAGGAAGCGGTAATGGTGGCAGCCTTCACCTATGCCGAACACCAGGGTCCCCAGTCCCAGGGCATCGCCTACAGCAACGACCGCGGCCGCACGTGGACCATGTACGAAGGCAACCCGGTAATCCCCAACCCCGGCAAACCGGACTTCCGTGACCCGAAAATCCTGTGGCATGAACCCACCGACCGCTGGATCATGGTCCTCACTGCGGGCACCCACTTGGACTTCTACACCTCCCCGGACCTGAAGACCTGGACATTCAGCAGCGAATGGGGCCGTCTGGACGGATCACATGGCGGGGAATGGGAATGCCCGGACCTCTTCGAACTGCAAGTGGAGGGCACCGATGAGACACGGTGGGTGCTCTCGGTCAGCATCGGCCGCGGCGCCCCGGCTGGCGGCTCCGGCATGCAATATTTCGTGGGCCACTTTGACGGCGTGACGTTCCGCAACAGCAACACCCCGGACCTGGCACTCTGGCAAAACTATGGGCAGGACTACTACGCCGGCATCACCTGGGCCAATGTCCCTCCCTCCGACGGGCGCCGACTCATGATCGCGTGGGCTGACAACTGGATGTACCGCTTCGACGTGCCCACCACCCCCTTTAACGGCCAACTCTCGCTGGTACACGAACTGACGCTGAAGACCTTTCCGGAAGGAATCCGGCTGGTCCACAGCCCGGTGGCCGAACAGGACCTTCTGCGGGATCCCGGGTTCACGTGGGAGAACATTGGCGTTCCCGAAGGCAGGTCGGCGCTGCCCGGGCCGCAAGGGGAATGCCTGGAAATCATCGCCGAATTCGATCTGGCCGCCACCAGCGCACATCTCTTCGGCATCGACGTCCGTACGGGCTCGAGCCAGCTGACACGGATAGGTTTCGACGCCAACACCCGGGAGGTATTTGTTGACCGGCACCTTTCGGGGACCAAACCCAGTATGTACTGGATCGGTCGCAACAGCGTCCCTTTCCAGCCGGCAGCCGACACTCTGACGCTGCGAATCTTCGTGGACCGCTCCTCCGTGGAGGTCTTCGTAGACGGGCGCGAAGTAATCAGCCTGCTCATCCTTCCGGACGCCGGCAGCACCGGGACGGGCAGTTACTCCGAGGGCGGTACGGCCCTCCTGAAATCCCTGCAGGTCCATCCAGTCAGGCGGATCTGGCCCGAACGAAGCCCGGCCCAAACCCCAACAGCAGCCTGGTCAACCTTCTCCGGAGAATGGGCCGAAACCTGTGCCGGACGCCAGGGTTCGTCGCGAAGCACCGGCATGTGTCTCCGGATGGACGGGCGCAGCGCAGCCATCGAGACCAAAGTGACCATCATCGGGGCCAGGGACGGAAACCCGCAGTCCATCCTGGGGCAGCACGCCGCGGGCCTGATCGTTCGCGCGGACGAACAGGCCGGCACGGGCTACGCGGCAGTGATCAATGTGCGCGACAGCATACTGGAACTCCTCAAGATCAACTCCTCCGCCAGCACAGAGATCCTCGCCTCCGCCCGTATCAACGCAACCACCAATGAACCCGTGCATCTCCAGCTCACAACAACCGGCACAAAGATCGTTGCCGCCACCAACAACACCGTCATCACGGCCCAGGACACCAGCTTCGCCAGCGGCCGCAGTGGGCTCTATGTCCAAGACGCGGAAGCTCTTTACACTGCAGTGAAAACGTCATAAGTATGCAAACACAAATCCTGTTCTTGCAAGAAATGACGTAGATCTTGCAAGAACCGGTTGACTTAACGTCACAGGGCTGAATACGGTAGGTGGCAGACCACGTGTCCGACGGCGAACGAGCGGACACGTGGTCTTTCTTATGCCCCCGCACCCACAGGAGACATGCGTGAAAAGCGTGACCATGAACAGACGAGGAGGGCGAGGCGCTTTGGCAGCTCTTGCAGCAGCAGGCCTTGCCCTGACCCTCTCAGCCCCGGCCAATGCCGCGCCGGCAGCCCCTCAACCGGCGCCGGCCCAGGACCAGCAGTACAAGCCCACCGATAACTTCACCGCCAAGTGGACCCGGGCCGACGCGCTGAAAGTCCAAGCCAACGCCACCAACACCATCCCGGCGATCCCCCAGTCCGGCACACCGGTAACCAGTGATGAAGTGTTCCTCGGTGATGCATGGCCACTGACCAATCTGAACGGTGACGTGGTGAAGGTGGGCGAATGGAACGTCATGTTCTCCCTCACGAACACCAAGGCTCTGCCTTTCCATCACCCTGACGCCTGGGCGCACATCGGCTACTACTACTCCAAGGACGCCAAGAACTGGACCTACGGTGGCAACCTCTTCCCGGAGGGCACCTCGCTGGGATCCAGGACGTGGTCCGGCTCCACCACCATTGAGGGCACCAACGACATCACCGCCTACTACACCGCGGTGGGCGCAACCGGGGCCGCCCCGGACCACGCCGACGGCCAACAGCGCCTGGCCTCCGCGAAGGGCAAAATTCACGCGGACAAGGACGGTGTCCGCTTCACCGGGTTCGGTAAGAATGACCACCAGATCCTGGCGCAGCCGGACGGCGTGATGTACCAGACCTGGGACCAGTACAAAGCGGGCCAACCCAAGACGCAGTTCCCCGGTTTCCGTGACCCGTGGGTGTTCAAGGACCCCAAGGACGGCAACACCTACATGCTGTTCCACGGCAGCAAGGGTGGAAACCCTGACGCCAACACCTGCTCCAAGGAAGACATCGGGGACGTTCCGGCCGGACACGAGGTCCCCGAGGATTCGAAGTACTTCGTCGGTTCCGTAGGCATCGCCAAGGCAAAGAACAAGCAGCTGACCGAGTGGGAACTCCTTCCCCCGCTGCTGAGCGCCAACTGCGTGTCCCAGGAGCTCGAGCGTCCGCACTTCATCTTCAAGGACGGCAAGTACTACCTCTTCGTTGACGAGCACCGCCACAAGTTCGCCCCGGGTCTGACCGGGCCCGACGGCCTTTACGGCTTCGTCGGTTCATCCCTGCGCAGCGACTACAAGGGCCTGAACGGCAGCAGCCTGGTCCTGGCCAACCCGGCGGAGGCCAACAACCAGTCCTTCGCCTGGAACATCACCCCCAACGGGCTGGTGCAGAGCTTCCTCTTCGACCGTCCAGGTGGGGAGCCGGGCGGCAGCTTTGCCCCCACGGTGAAATTCGACATCACCGGCAACACCACTAAGTACGCCGGTGAACTCGACTATGGGTACGTGCCCGAGACCACCGCCCTGTCCCTGCACCCGCGGGCAGGGCAGCCCACCCCTTAACACACCCAGCGCGGCGTGTGGTTGCAGACAGACCAGCCCGCGCAAACAGTGAGAGGCTGCCCGCCACCTGCAGGCAGCCTCTCACTCGTACCGGGCTTGCATAAGTCCGACGGCAAGACCTAAGGAACCCCATGACACCAAATCCTGCACGTCGATCGGTCCTCCTCGCCGGGGCGGCACTCCTCACCGGCTGCTCCGTAGCCACGCCTTCCGATACAAAGGCTCCGCCCGCGCCGGCTGCGGCCCCTACCGCGCTGTTACGCGGCGATGAGGAGTTCCGGCCCCAGTATCACTACACGTCCGAGCTGCACCAGATCAACGATCCCAACGGCCTGCTCTGGTATGCCGGCGAGTACCACCTCTTCCACCAGTACAACATCGACGGCGCCGTGCACTGGGGCCACGCCATCAGCACTGACTTCCTCCACTGGGAACGGCTGGAACCAGCGCTGTACCCAGACGAGATCGGAAATATCTGGTCCGGATCCGCAGTCGTGGACGAGCGCAACACCAGCGGACTGCAGGACGGCGACGAAAAAGTGCTGGTAGCGATCTTCACATACAGCCAGCACCCCAACGGGAAGCAGTCCCAAGGCCTGGCCTACAGCAATGACAAGGGCCGCACCTGGACCAAGCACCCTGCCAACCCCATCGTGCCGAACACCGGACAAAAGGACTTCCGGGACCCTAAAGTGTTCTGGCACGAGGGCACGAGCAAGTGGATCATGGTGGTGTCCATGGGCGACCACCTGGAATTCCACACATCATCCAACCTGATCAATTGGACGCCGGCCGGCACCTTCGGCCGCGACCACGGCGCCCACGGCGGTGCCTGGGAATGCCCCGATCTCTTCGAACTCCCCGTGCAAGGCACACAGGAGCGCCGATGGGTTCTCAGCGTCAGCGTCACGGACGGCGCCCCCGCCGGCGGCAGCGGAATGCAGTACTTCATCGGCGATTTCGATGGACACACCTTCCACAACGAGAACAGCCCCGACACCACCCTGTGGCAGAACTTCGGGAAGGACTACTACGCCGGCGTAACCTGGGGTGACAGGCCCTTCCCCGACAACCGTCGCCTCATGATCGCCTGGACCGATAACTGGCAATACCGGGAAGTTGTCCCCACGGAACCCTTCAACGGCCAACTCTCACTTGTCCGCGAACTGCAGCTGCGCCGCTACAACGACGGGATCCGGCTGGTCCAGAACCCGGCCGCTGAATACACCCAGCTGCGTCAATGGCTGGGCACCTGGTCCGCTGAAACCGTCACCAAGGACAACAACCTCCTGCAACATATCAACGGCGACTGCCTAGAGATTTCAATGACAGTTGACGTTCGCAGCAGTACCTGTTCTGAAGTGGGGATCGATCTGCGAACGGGACCAGGTCAACGGACCCGGGTTGGATACAACGTCACAACAGAAAAGATGTTCGTCGACCGCGCCGAATCCGGCAAAGTACCTGAACGGGACGGCAAAGACATCGGCGGCACCTGGGACAACACCTACGAAGCCCCCCTTGCACCCGAGAACGGCAGGGTAACCCTCCGCATCCTGCTGGACCGCTCCAGCCTGGAACTATTCGGCAACGAGCGGGAACAGATTTCCGCCCTCATCCTCCCCTCCCGCGAAAACACAGGCCTCGCCACCTACACCGACGGCGAAGCGAAAATCGAACAACTCACCCTGCACAGGATGACCACCATCTTCCATAGCTAGCCCAAGCAAAGGAAAGAAAATGACCGAAGCCACTGATGCTTCCTACCTCCTGGAAGTCAGGGGGGACAAGCCACTTCAACTTCGCGAAGACCTGGACAAAGCAGTGGATAAAGCCATAGCTCATGCTGTAAAAATTGGTCGTCACGGAGTGCTGGTAACCCAATACAGCTACAGCTACTACACCGTCGCTCTCACCGAGGATGTCCCTTATGGGCAAATCCAAGAACGGCGACTTGCGTCAGCAGATACCGGGTCGTCGTCATCTCGCACGGCTTCAACTAGTCAATCAGATTGAAGTAACCCCAACCTGACGAAACGGAAACCCTTATGGGTACCTGCCGCCATGAAGCAGCTGGAGGCGAGGAAGTCCGTTGGACTGATGAGAGGGGCGATGAGCTTCCATTCACGGATGCCCAAAAAGCTGATGCCCGCGATTTGGCTTTGCTTTCGTTAGGAAAAACGCAGGTAGTCACCACCTCTCGACTGCCATCATTTTCGGATGCCAGAACCCCGTGATTTACACGTCCCTGCCGAAGGAATCAAGGAAGCTTCATCACGGTATGTCTTTCGAAGTCTTCGACTGGAACGGGATCAGACCCGGCGATGAAATTGAGGTGATCGATGACGGCCTAGTCATTGCACGTGGAGTAATCGATCACCTGTCTTCGGATCAAAGCGTCATCCGGCTCAAGCTCTCCTATGGGAGAGGTGGACGAACGTGCCGCCGGGAGGACGGTTGGCAGGTTCGTTCTATCCACCGGGCATCGTGACCCCAGCCGTGACGAAGCCATTAAGGGTGACGCACACCCAAACCTGACTGAGTGAGGGTTGGAGGTGCGGGCGGCTGGACACCGGATCGGGTACGTGCGCGTGTGCGTGAGCACGCTGGACCAGAACGATAAACGCCGGCTCGAGGGTCATATCCTGGACGGGGTCCTCACCGACAATGCCTCCGGCAGGGATGCAGCAGGCCACAGCTCACTGAACTGCTGCGGTTCGCCCGGAGGGGACACTGTGGTTGTGCACAGCATGGACCGGCTCGCCCGTAACCTCGATGACCTGCGTGCTCTCGTCCGGGGCCTCACCCACAAGGGTGGGCGAGTGGAGTTCGTCAAAGAGAGCCTGGTCAAAGGGAAGGCATTGCTTTGGCCAAGCAGCGCGGCGCCTATAAGGCGCATATAGAGGGCGGAAAAGACGCTCACCCCGGAACGGGCGACCAAGTGATTCAGCGCGCGGGCAGTCAAGGGATGGCACCCTGCCTGCACCGCTAGTGGATCAGCATCCCAATCGAGTCGGCTCGCACCGCGGCTTCGAGAGCGATGTCTTGGCAGAGGCCCACGTGGTTGAGCGGGTCGAGTAGGCCCTCAATTTCCAGCTGTGTTAGGTGGGCACTGACGGTCGGGTTCGCCCCTAGGACTTCTCCGAACTGCCGATGTGTCCTGATCGCCTCTTGAGCTGAATCGTAGACGACGTCATGCGCGTGCTGCCTGCCGATGGCGTGACCGAGGGAGAGCATGACAGCTTCGGAGGAAACGAGTCCGTGGGTGATTTCCAGGTTGGTCCGCATACGGTTCTCGTCAATTTCGAGCCCGGTGAGAATTAGTGTCAGCCGTGCCAGCAGGTCCCCGCTGAGGATGATGGCCCGGCTTAGGGCGTCGTCCATCATCGCGGTGTTAGCGCCGTTGACTTCCTGATCGTGCAGCATTGCTTCCATTGCCTGTGGTAGAAGGCTGCGGATTTGGGCGGAGATAGTGGTGCAGTCTTGGGAGAGCTGTGGATTTTGCTTGTGCGGCATGGTGGAACTGCCGACAGTACCTTGCGGGGAGGCTTCCCGGACTTCACCGATTTCGGGGCGCATGAGAGTGTATATTTCGCCTGCAATGCGGCCGCCGGTAGCGGCCAGCAAAGCCAGGACTGCTACGTATTCGGCAAACTGGTCTGCGATTCCTCGCGAGGGTATGCGCATACTGCCAAGTCCCAAATCCTGGGCGAGGAGCTGCTGGACTTCCGGGCCGTCATTGCCAAGTGATGCGAAGCTGCCAACGGCGCCGCCGGCCATTGCGTTGAACATCCGGGACTCCAGTTGTCGGAGCCGCTCGTGGTGACGGAGGAGCTCATCGATCCATACCGCAACTTTGAAGCCGAAGGTGATGGGAACCGCCTGCTGGCTATGTGTCCGGCCAGCCATCACTGCGGAGGCCCCACGCCGGGCGAGATGGGCGGCTGCAGCGAGGGTCTTTTCCAGCTGATCCAGCAGTATGAGGTGGGCCTTTTTGATCTGGAGGAGATCGCCGGTCTGAGTGATGTTCTGAGTGGTAGCTCCCCAGTGCACCCAGCCGCCGTGCTCCTCCCCGGTGGTTTGGCTCAGTTCGGTGATCAGCGCCATAAGGGGGTGGCTGGTGGCTGCGATGCCGCGGTGTATAGCCGGGATGTCAAGGGCCGCCAGCGTCGATTTGGCTGTAATGGCTTCTGCTGCTTCGGCTGGGAGGATGCCGAGCTTGGCTTGGGCGCGTGCGAGGGCAGCTTCTACCTGAAGCCAGCTTTCCCATCGGGCTTCGAGGTCAAAGAGGCTGCGGATTCCCGGGTCCGGGACCCTGTAATCGGTGAAGCGCAACGGGATCGGTGCTCCTGAGGGAGCCGTTCTTGCCTGGCCTGCGGTGTTGGTCATTTTTCGGATCCTGCGGTGAGGCCTTCTGCGAGGAGGCGTTCGCTGCCGAAGAACAGCAGAATGATGGGCAGCGTGAGGATGACTGAGCCGGCCATCAGGATTGTGGTGGGAACTTCGAGGCTCCCGGACAGTTGGGCCAGGCCCAGTGAGACGGTCCAGTTGTCTCGCTCTTCTACCAGGAACAACAGGGCGAAGAGGAATTCGTTCCAGGCGATCATGAACACGAACAGGGCGTTGGACATGATGGCGGGTCCTGCCAGGGGAAGGCTGATGCGCCACATGATGCCGAACCTGCCCAGCCCGTCCAGGGCCGCTGCCTCCTCGAGGCTTTCCGGAATGGTTTGAAAGTAGTTGCGCAGCATGAAGATGGAAACGGCGATGGTCTGGGAGACGTAGACGACCAGCAGCACACCGACGGCTCCGCGCAATCCCAGCCTGGTGAAGAAGACGAACAGGGGCACAGCAAGCAGGATGCTGGGGAACAGGTACACGGCCAGGAACAGTGCGCTGATCTGGCGGCGGCCGAAGAACTGGAGCCTGCTGACGGCGTAGGCTCCGGGAACGGCGATCAGGAGGGTCAGGACCACGGTACCGAGGGCAACCAGGCCACTGGTTAGGATGAACCCCGCGAATCCCTGGCCGCCGTCGGCGACGGAGGCGAGAACGTTGCTGTAGGTGTCGAAGCTGATCTCGGACAGGTTGGGCCAGACCCTGGCAGGGTCGGCAATGAGCGAACCGATATCCCTGACGGACAGCGTGACCATGTAATAGAAGGGGAAGACGGTGACGAGCAACAGTACGGCGATGACTACCCAGCGCAGCACGCGCAGCGTTTTGGTTTCAGCCGTGTCGCGTGACCATGTGCGGGGCCGCCGTTCCGGTGCTGTGTTCCGGGACCGGACGTCGTTCAGGGTTGTCATTACGCTACTTCCTCGTCCTTGACGGCGAATTTCATGTAGACCAGGACCATGACGGTCAGGATGGCTGCCAGCACCAGGGCCTGCGCGGAGGCCGAGCCGATGTCTCCACGTCCGATCAGGTAGTTGAAGACGCCTACGCTGACGACTTCGGTTCCGGCGCCGCCGCCGGTGAGCAGGTAGACGTCATCGAAGTTGTTGAAGGTCCAGATGAACCGCAGCACGCTGAGGACGGCGATGGTCGGCAGGAGCTGGGGCAGGAGGATGTGGCGGAACATCTGGGTGGGGACCGCACCGTCCATCCGGGCCGCTTCTTCGATCGATTTCGGTACGGCCTGCAGCCGTGCGGTGATGAACAGGAAGACGAAGGGGAACGTCCGCCAGATCTCAAAGGCAATGACTGTGAACAGGGCCGTCGGCACGGGGACCGTCAGGCCAAGGACCGACCAGTCGGTGGTTCGGGTGGTGAGGAAGGATATGGGCTGGTCCCAGCCGAGGAAGCCGGTGCCCCAGGCGTTGACCACCCCGAACTGGGGGTTGAGCATGGTCTTCCAGACGAACGCCGATGCGACGACAGGGGCCACATAGGGAAGCAGCATGGCGGCCCGGATCAAGGTGCGGCCCCGGAAGGCGTTCCGCAGTGCCAGTGCGGCGGCGAGACCGACAATGATGGCTCCCAACGTCCCTAGGACCGAGTACGCAAGTGTTGTTCCAAGGGATGACCACAGGGCTTCGGAGGTCAGGACGCCGATGAAGTTATCCAGCGTGTAGTTGCCGAAGAGGTTTGCCCGGCGGATCTGGATGAGCCGCACATCTTGGAAGGCCAGCATCACGGTCCACAGGATGGGCAGGACCACCAGGAACAGCACGATGATGAGGCTGGGTGAAACGAGGGCCAGTCCTGCCCGTGCTTGGCGCCGGCTGACGCCTCCGCCGGTGCGGAGACCTGACGGGGACGAATTGGTTTTCCTGGTGCGGGGGGTTTTTCCCAGGGTGGTGGTCATGGTTCCTCCGGTGACCTGAGTGTGGGGTATCGGGTGTTCACAGTGGGTCAGCCGGTCACTTCAGGGTGGACTGGATGGTCCGTACGGAGTCGGTCGCTGATTTGGCTGCGTCCTGCCCTGACGTTCCACCGGTGATCATCGAGTTGATGGCCTTCGCCACGGGCTTCTCAGCGAGCAGCGCGCCAGCCAGTGCGCCCTGGCCCTGTGGCACAGCCCAAAGGCTCATCTTCTCCGGTGAGGTGGACAGCTGCTCAATGACGGAATGCGGGTAGAAGTCGGACAGCGGTGCCTTGGTGCTGGTGCCCGAAGGCATGGCCTTCCAGGCATCGACGTATGCGGTCGGGTTGTCCTTGGTGCCCTGGCGTGAGGGGACCTTGCCCTCGGGAGCAAATGCAAGCCAACGCTCGTAACCGTCACTCATCATGTACTTGACGAAATCAGAGGCCGGGGAAGCGGCTTCCACCGGGATGGCCCAGTTCACCTGGGAGCCGAACTGTGCGGGTTCGGATCCGTCAGGGCCCTTGATCGCGGTAACCACTCCGCTGTTCTTCGCCAGGTAGGAGGGGTCGCCGGCGCACTCAGCGCAGGAGGGCAGCATGTCGCTGCGGAGCCCGGCCATCTCATCGAGGATGAATGAGGAGAACATGACCATGGCCGCCCGGCCGGAGAGGTAGTTGGACCGCGCCGTGTTGGTGTCCTGCTCGCCGGGTACCGAGTACTTGGTCATCAGCTCTTGGTAGAAGTTGAAGGCCGTGCTGCATTCGGGGCTGTCCAGGGTGATCTCCTTGGAGTCGCTGACCAGCTGGCAGCCGTTGCCCAGCGCCAGGTGCTCAAAAGTTTCCTGGTTGGTAGTAAATCCGGAGAATCCGACCTGGTTGCCTGTGGTCAGAGTCTGGGCGGCTTTGAGGATGTCGTCATAGGTCTCAGGGGCCTTCAGGCCCGCCTTATCGAACAGATCCTTGCGGTAGACGAGCAAGGATGCCCAGGAATCACTCGGGACGGCCAGCTGCTTCCCATGGATGCTGGCCAACTCAAGGGACCGCGGGGCGAAGGTGTCCTTTCCCAGCTCGTTCACCACACGTGAGGCCGCGTCGCCGTCGAGCAGGTCGTTGGCCTGGAGGGCGCCCACTCCAGGCAGCCCAAGCCCGCCGATCACATCGGGAAGTTCACCGGAGGCCGCAGATGACACGAGCAGCTGGTTGTACTGCGCTTCGTCCACGGCCACGATCTCGACATCAACGCCGGACTGCTTCGTGAAGTCAGCAGCAATCTGCTTTTGGATTTCGACCCGGTCAGGCTGGCGTTCAAGAGTCCAGACAGTCAGGGACTCGTCCTGGGCAGTCTCTTCACCCCCGGGGCTGCAGGAAGTAAGTGCCATGGCGCCGGCGAGGGCCACTGCAGCCGCAATCGTCCGCTTCTTTGCGTTCATTTAGATCTCCTGGGTAGATGTCTTGCTTAATCGATCTAGCAAAATGTAAGCACGTGCTCTGAATCACTGTCAAGCAGCAGCCGGTAGAGGATGGCGGGATCCTATGCGCTGTAGGCGTGGTAGAAGTGGACTTCGTGTGTTGAATGGTCCTTCAGTGATAGATCGGTATATCATTATTCCAGCAGCGGTCACTCTTGGTTACCCTGTGATGTGAACGATAGGGCTGGGAGGCTTGCATGTCCGGGACGGTAACCCTGCAGGATGTCGCCGACCACGCAGGCGTTTCCCGCGCTACGGCGTCGCTCGTGCTGCGGGAAACAGGACGGGTGTCGCAGCAAACCCGCCAACGGGTCGCCGAGTCCATGCAAAAGCTCGGATACGTCTACAACCGGGGTGCCGCATCTCTACGCACCCAGACGGCGAATACCATCGGCGTTGTTGTTACCAATATTGCAAGTCCCTTCTTCGGTGAGCTGATCCACGGCCTGGAGACCGGTCTAACCGACTCCGGGTACCTCCCGCTGCTCGTCAACACAGGTGACAATCCTGACCGTCAGCACGAGGCCATCCGGAAACTTCGGGAGCACCAGGTGGCCGGACTGGCACTCGTGCCCGCGACCGGAACCAGCCCATCCCTCGTCGACGAACTCAGAACGTGGGGGCTTGAGCACGTTCTGATGACCCGTTACATAAAAAATGTCGACGCGCCATACGTCGGCGCGGACGACGTCGTTGGCGGCCGGCTCGCTGCAACGCACCTGATAGAGGCTCACGGGTGCGAAACTATTGCCTACCTCGGCGGACTGCCCGCTATCCTGTCCCGCACGGACCGAACAAAGGGTGTGAAAGAGGCCCTCAAACGAAACGGACTTGACGGGTCTTCACTGATTGACATCCCAGGCGCCGTCAACAGCGTCAGCGGCCTCGACCTTGGTCAGCGGCTCATCGAAGCCGGACCCCTCCCCGACGGCATCATTTGCCATAGCGACAGCATTGCCTTCGGACTTTACCGGGCACTCCGCATCCACGGCCTAGGGACTTCCACCAGAGTCATCGGCTACGACAACATCGGCGGAGCAGCCCTCTGGGAACCACCCCTTACCAGCGTCGACACCAAAGGCGAAGCCCTCGGACGCCGCGCGGCGCGCATGCTGCTCGAGCGGATTCAAGAACCTGGCTCACCTGCCTCTATCGACAAAACCATCCCGCAGCTAGCTGTCAGACAATCCTGCGGCTGCGAGTAGGGCCAGCCGGCGCTACCGCTCCTCGTTCTGCCCCATGCTGCGACATGAAGCGCTGCAAATTTGCCGCCACTTATCGCCACTATTCACTGACCTGGCGCGCGGCGAGAGTCCGTCTAATTGGTGCACACCCCAGCCTGACGTCAGAAGGGCTTTGAAAAAACGTCAGGTTAGAGTCCACTTCGCCTTTTGGGCAGTCCCCCGCCAGGCAGTCTAAGATTCCAGTCTGACGGAGGCTCAAGTTCCTAACAAAGGTTGCTCTACAACCCAACGCTAATAGTTGGGGCTACCTAAAGCGTCTCGGTGTGTGGCCGAAGCGCTCCTGCGCAGTTCGAGCGGACGTGCCGAGGGCGGCGCCGATAACCTCCCAGGAGTCTCCGTTCGCGCGGGCGGCGGTAACGGCGGCTTCCAACTCGGCCTCTGCCTTCGCGGCAGCCGTACGGGCAGCCGTGATCCGGCGGAAGTCGAGGGCGTCCCTGTCAGTGTGAGGCGCCGGGCTCAGGCGAAGGAGCGTACCATCCACCCGCAACGGCGCGGCTAGGTGATCGATGTGCAGGACGTAACCTGCTTCTTCGGGCCCGCGCTGTACGTAGACGGTGAGGACGGTCTTTCCCTCGCCGTCCTCAAAGTCCACTTTCCCATAGCTCTCACTCGGGCCAACAGGCCATGGACGCGACCTCAACCGCCCCGAAGCTTCGTACTGCGCCAGCTCACTCTCCCCGACCCTATTCTCGGGAGCTTGTGCTTCGCGTGGGGTCATCCTGCGCACGAGTACTTGTACTCGATCCTCCCCGCCCTAGGCACAGTCCGGGACCTGGTCGACGAGGATATGGTCACAGGCGCATCTACGCTGGAGTCCTGCAGCGCCGACGCAGCTGATGTAGACGTCCGGGAGAACTTTGGAGACGCTGTTACTGGCGTGTGTCACCGATAAATGGCCCGGGAACTGTCGCCGAACACGATCCGCAACGGGCCGGAGCCTGATGGATGCCGAAACCGAGCGGGATGATGCCGTGGCGCCGTCCGGGCCGACGTCTCTTGGACAGAGTCGGAAGGGCGGCGCTTGGCATCAGCCGACAGATGACCCGAGAATGGCACTCGCTTCGAACCGCCTCCGGAACAAAGAGAACATTCCACGAACGGGTTGAACAGGTTGCCCGAAAAATTGCCCGATCGGGCGAGTCAACTATGGCGCTGGCAGACCAAGGGATTCGACCATCCGTTGCCGGGGGCGTATACCAGATCGTTCTGCTCAACGAGCTTGCGAGATACAATACGCCCGACTGACCGGACGCGCTCCGGGTTTCCATGCCTCTCCCTCAGAAAAGGGTGAGCTGTCCTTCGGAGACATCCCGCCAGTGCGCCGGCCGGTCACGTGCCACCCAGGCGCACTCGATGGAGCAGAACTTCCGACCCTTCGCTCCTTTCCCTCCCGGCAGCGTGAAGGTCTTCGCGCAGAGCGGGTTCAGGCAAACCTTGTCGACCGTCGTGCTAATGCGCGATTTGAACACACACTCCTGCGAGCAGTACTTACGCGTCCGAGCCACGTGGGCTCTGATCAAATCCGTTTTTCCGCACTGCGGACAGGTCCAATGGACCCGCGGCTGGCGCTCGGTAACCTCGTCGCGGGCGCTGCCTTCACGTGGTGAGGGATGCCGGAAGTTGGCCCGAAGCGACTCGGCCGGCAACGGCCAGGCGCCTCGTTTCGTCGTGTTGCACCTCTTGCAGATGGGGCGAAGGTTGGACAGGCAGTGGGACCCGCCCTTGGAGATGGGTTTGACGTGATCCTCTTCGGTGGCGTCGGCGATTCCGCACATCCAGCAGTGTCCGCCCCAGAGTGCGAACCGTGCTTCTTTCTGGGCTGGCGTGAAGTCGATCATGATCCCACCGGGCGCCGCCTGGTACTGGTAGCGGCGCCGCTGATAAGCGCCCTTGTTTTCCTCGTAGTAGGCCCGGCTGCAGTCCTTGCAGTCGTGGGAAAGCCCGTTGCGGTGCTTGCGTTCCTTGGTAAACCGCTCGGCCGGCAGAATGTGTTTACACCTGCGGCAGACCGCGAAAAGCTCACCGGTCTCGCGGGCGAGCTCCTCCAGTTGGGTGGTCAGCGCACACCGGTCCGAACAATGAGTGTCCCCCGCCATTCTGCGTTCTTCCGGCCGGATTTTCGAGCAAACCGCGCAGCCCCACTCTGCGAACATGCACTTGCGGCTGCAGAAGTGGCGGTCCGCTGCTTCGCTGGCTTTCCTGCTGAAAACCATTCCGCAGTGTTTGCAGGTGACGTCCCGGCGGCCGGATGCGGACCGACAGGCAACCGAGCAGAACCGCGCCTTCTTCTGCCGCGCCACGGTCTGGCGCCCCTTCATGGTGAACTGCTCGTTGCAGTGCTCACATGCCTTGTAGATGTATGTGTGCGCCATGGCCGCCCCTCCCCCTGGATTGAAAGAAACTACCACCTGTCAAATGTCTGACGGCACCCCCTCACAGGAGCTGAATTCCAACGGCTGCATCCCCCGCCAGTATTACCTTTCACAATCAGCCCGGGCCTACATCACGGCTTGGCTTTGAGGGTGCTTCTCAGCTCAGGGTGGATAAGTTCGAGGATTCGACGGGTTCCACTTTGAAGTTCTGCTTCGCACTCATCAAGGTCCTCGGAATCCAGGACACCTGAAAGCTCAAGCTTTGCCGTATAGCCTATTGCAAGCCCGGCCCTGTCAATCGCTTCCTGTAGCCCTCCCAGCACCGTATCTCGCACCAGGATCTGGAAACGGGCGAATTGAATCGCCCGCCAGGCCTTCTCTGGGTCAAGCATCCCCTCGGAGAAGGTGTTACGCCCTGCCCAGCCGATGGCTCTGGTTCGCATCAGCACGTGATCGTTGATCAGCTCACCATGTGCTTTGTAGTCGAATCCGGAATTGCGTCCGTGCTCCCCCGTAAGGAAATCAGTTGCCACGCTTATTTGACTGCCTACCTCACGCAGCAGGGAAACCATTCTCGATGAACGTCTTGCCCAAGGAGACGGAAGCGATACAACTACGAGATTCTTCGAATTAAGTGGCGCTGTAGACCTTTGCGCTGGTTCATCTAGAACTTCTGAATCGATGGCATAGGCCTGGCGATACTTCCCAAATATTTTGGAGACCGAGTCTCGGGGCAAGATGTGAATTTTGAAGGCAATTGGCTTACCGTCTTCTACACCGTCCTTGTAGAAGTATTCGATTTCCAAGTAGAGCTTTCCCCCGACGATGTCGAACGTTGCAGGAACGAGGAATTCACGGAAGGCTTCGGCCAGCCTTGCGTGCCCATAAAGATGGGCCGGTAACGCGTTGACGACAAGTTCTTGGACCGCAGGGTTCGCGGGTACTAGGGCTAATTGGAAACCCTCATCAAATCCCCGCCCATACGGCACCGACTTGGCCACATCTTCAAGAAACCAGTTCACATACATGCCCTCCTCGGGCACTGATCGTCTCCCAGTAAGTCGTGATCCGGAGACTGCATCAATGGGTGCCCCGCGGGGTGGCCGTGCACTTGTTAGGCCTTCGAAAAAATCATCCCCGTACATTGGACTGTCCTGGTTCCGGTTCTGAGCGCCGAGTGCTCTCCGAGCGATACCGACCGATTTGCTTTTGTAGTGATTCAACCCTGTGCCCGATGTCGGTTCCTTCAGGTAGGTGGCCAACTAGATACTCGGCGATAAAAAGGGTGTGAAGATCGTCGTGTATCCCGTAGGCAGATGGAACCAGGGCAGAGACGATCGGGCTTGGATGCGGCGGTTCACGCTTTCCAGCAAAGTTGTCCCAGCCATCCTTTCGGATCCCCCGCTGCTCGAACAGATCGTTCAAAACCGCTGATCTCCGGCTTCGCTCTAGTCCTCCGGCTGTCATAGCGAACGATTCGTCAATAAGGCTGGCCGCGGCCATGAGCATCTCGGGGGCCTGCTCGTTAGTGGCAAAGAGGTTATCCCAGCCTTGCTTGATAACCGGCCATATTCCTCTGCCATCAACCTCCTGCATCAGTAGTGCATAACCAGAGAGTTCCATGCACCCGATAAGTGGTTCAGCGGAATAGGTAACTCGAGACTGTGTATTTAGATTCTTTAAGTCCGATATCAGTCGTCTACGGGCATGCTCCATCTCCAAGAAGCATGCCTCATAAAGGGCAATGGCAGCCTCATCTTGACCCTCAAGTATCGCGTCGAAGGCGCCATTGAAGACGAATTGGTACGCCTGGCCGTAGAGGTCGGGCTCCTGCGAATCGAATTGATTACGGCGAAGAGCAGGTATCGCTATGGCTAGTTCTCGCAGTATGCGGCGGCGGTCCGAGGCAGGGTCAAGGGAATTCACCGTTTGCTCAGGCCACTGTTCGTTATCGGTATTGAGGTTCCGGTAGCTCGCCAGCTTTTGCTCTGCCGCTCGGACTGCTCCTCGATGAACCTCGATTTTGTGGAGCAGCTCCAGTGAAGCCATTCCGACTACAGCAGCAAGGTCTTCACGGCCTTCAGAGCGAAATTGCGCCAGCCGGTCGAAGGTCCGCGAATGAACCGCGTCGAGCAAGGCGGTCTCAGTTTGCAGCAGTGCTTCCGTCATGCTTCGGGCTGCGTAATGGCTTGTCCACCAACCCGGAGTTACGACGCGACCTTCTACGCGTTTCTCGCGTGCAATAGCAGCAGCGAACTGTTCAAGTAGGTGGCGAGTGGCCGTTGGGAGTTGTCCCTTGTAAAGGGCAGAAGGATCATCAAGCGCCAAGCTCCACTCATGAGGCAGGTCGCGCTGCTGCAGAGCTTCGGCCGCGTGGACGAGGCCAAGCCACATGTGAATTAGCGGAAGCACCAAGCGCTCAGCAGCTGCCATCTGGTTAAGCTTGACTGTCGATCCCGAGATGGCATCGCTGCCGGCCTCCTGCGAAGTAGCGATGCTAGCCACAGCTTTGCTCCAAGCGACTTCGACAGCCAAGGCCTCCTCGACTTGCAACCGAGCAGTTAGGTTTACGACAAGGGAAAGAACGGAGTCAGCCGTGGCAAGGGCATCCGCTCCACCTCTGGCACGGAAAGCAGCCCCCAGCGTAACCTGCAATAACTCCGCAATCTTTTTCTCGAGCCATAGATAATCGGGCTCAGTTTCAGGATCAAACCCGGTGGAAGTCCGGATAGCTATATCAAGTCTGGTGGGATCCATAGTGAGCCAGTTGTGATGCTTAGGCACTTGATTCCACCACTTGCTGTCAGTAGGAATGGCATCCTTAGTCACGGAGTACGCGGTCAGGATTGCTAGCAGTTGCTGTGTTATGGCCAAGGGAGCTCGAGCGTCTCGGAGGGTGGAACCTTCGATTAGATGCACGATGTCCACATATGTTGCCGGGCTCGTCTTTGCCTCGTACTGGGCACGGGTCTGGCGGACGTCATTGCCCCGTGATTTGGGGTCAGAAGCGGTACGCATCGCGTGCAGTAACTGACCAGATAGAGCACGACTGAGAAGTGAGGGATCGAAAAAGCCAAACAGCCGCTGACCAAGAATCATCAGCCACACGGACGTCATGACGGCCAATGCAGCCATGCCGAGTAGCGTCAATCCCGTGGCGTTGTAGCCGAGCGCACGCATCACCAGGAGGACAAGCCCGCCAGCGAGGGTGAGTACGAGCGAGCGTATATAGATTTCGCCATTTCGCTCCCTGACGAAGAGATCTCGTACTTCGCCAGAGACGTCCCGATAGATGGTCGAGGCCACAACGCCGACCGTTGCATAGTAGAGGCCAAGCAGAGTAGCGGCAATCGCAACGCCGGCCCCTACGAACGCCGATACGTTTCCGTCGCTCGATGAATCAAGGGCACTAAGGATTGGAAGTTTCTGATCCCCTACGACGTTACGAACGACACTTGCAGTGACTTCGAGTAAAGCGATCCCGCCGCCTACCAGCAGGAGCGATCCTAAGCTCGATACGAAGAGATGCCGTACAGCGGTGAAGGCCTTTTTTCGATCGGCCACCCGGTGCACAAACTCCGTCCAATAAATGGCCCTTCGACGTTTTCGACCGATTCGTCGTGCCCGTCGCGACCAAAATGCTGGAGTGTTGAAGCGCCGTGGACTTACTAGTCGGCGTATTTTCATTCTGCCCATTCCAAGGCTGCCACAATGTGTCCTTCATCGGGGAGGGCCTGCTGTTCCTCTGCGGGGAGCTTGTCGTAGGTGTATGCAGCGATTGCCATGGGTGACGTGGAGCGTCCGAGGCTGTACCTTACGCTGCGGTCGTTTTTCGTGCCGCAGATGAGAATGCCGATGGTTTCGTTGTGGTGTTCGCGGCGGAGGACGTCGTCGACGAGGGCGACGTAGAAGTTGAGTTTGCCGGCGTATTCAGGTTGGAACTTGCCGGTCTTCAGTTCGATGACGACATAGCGGGATTGTTCGATGTGGAAGAAGAGCAGGTCGACGTAGAAATCGTCACCGTCGACATCGAAGTGGACTTGCCTGCCGACGAAGGCGAAGCCCGGGCCCAGCTCGCGGAGGGTTTCGGTGATTCTGCTGGTGAGGGCGTTTTCAAGATCCCGCTCGGCCACTTCGCCTGAGAGACCGAGGAATTCAAAGCTGTAGGGGTCCTTGGCTACCTGCTGGGCGAGCTCTGAGTCCGGTCCAACAAGGCGTTGGACAAAGTTTGAGGGCGCGGCACCTGTGCGTTCCAGAGTCTTGTTCATGATCATGTTCATGAGGACGTTGCGGGACCAGCCATGCTCCACGGCAGCGGCGGCGTACGAGTCCCTTGCCTCCTCGTCGAGCCCTTTGTCGAGGATGGTGCGGATGTGGCCCCACGGCAAATGTCCCACAGGCTGTGGGACATTTGGATCGAATGCCGGCCAGGCGTCGGCGAAGCTGCGCATGTACTGCAGGTTCGACCGTGACAGGCCCTTCATGTCGGGAAACTCAGCTCCCAGGTCTTCGGCCAGTCTGCCGATGACCCCACTCCCCCACCCTTCAACAGCTTGCCGCTCAAGGATCGTTTTCCCGATGGACCAGTACAGTGCAATGAGCTGGGTGTTGACGGTGCGGATCGCCTGGGTACGGGCAGCCCGCACCCGCTTCTTGAGCTCGCTGAGGAGGTCGGTGTAGCCGTTGGGCAGGGCGAGGTCGCCGGCATCAGTCATGAGTTCGATCCTATCGACGGGCACCGACATGGCCCGGCCGTTCCCTCTCAGAGCCGGCTTAGCGACCGGGGCCGCCTTTACCTCGTTCTGCCCCCATCGATGCTCCCGCTCGGGCCTTCCTGGCTTTGGCTGCGCCTTTGCCCATGGTCACGGCTCCGCTGGGGTGTGTGCCCTCGCTGCGCTCTGCAGCGGCGCGGCCCCGGACCTGGGTTTCATTGGCGCCGGTAGTGGCCAGGGACGCGGCAAATGCTTCTTGGCGCTCCGCTGAGCCATAGTCCGCGGCCGATGTGCTTTCAGCCTTCAAACCCTGATCCTTGAGCCGGTTGGAATCGTTGGCGGTCACGCGATTCTCGATCTCACGGCCGACCCCTTCAAGGCGGGCAAAGAGTTCTTTCTCGGCCCGTTCGTACCGCTGCTCCAGCGACATCCATTGAGAGCCCTTGAAGCCCCCCTCGGCGAGGAGCTTCGCTTCATGCATCTCCTTGGCGGCCTTGACGAACTCGGGATCTTCGAAGTGGGACTCGTTGGCGCCGTTGACGCTGGCTGTGGTTTCGTTTCGCAGCTGGTCAAGGTCGGGACCGTTAATGCCGTCCTTGCCGATCAGGAACATCCGTTCCTTGATGTCCTCGTCGGCAGCGGCCACTGCCTTCGGGGTTTTCGCGTTGTGTGCCCTCCGCAGCGCCTGCGCCAGCTCAGTGTTGGCCAGGTACTCCACTGGCACCTGGTAGCGCTCCATTTCCGCGGCCAGTTTCTCTGCCTGAACGCGGAGTTCTTCAACCCGGGCCGCTGCGAGGAGCTGCATGGCCTTCTCGTGTTCGGCGGCTGCCTTGCGCGTCTCTTCCTGGCTCAGTGCCAGCGCCTCCAGCCGGGCCCTTTCTGCAGTGATGGTCTGGATACCAGACTCCAGGTAGGCGGCGTCGGCGCCGACGTCGTGGGTGTCGATTCCGTAGCGGCTCAGGACTTCGTGCCGGATTCGCTCCGCGGCCCCCAACGCGACCGGGTCATGGTCTTTCCACCCTTCCGCCACAGCATGGACGGTAGCAATGTCATGGGGCTGCGCTTTGTCCCACCACTGATCCTTCTCCACCGGCGACAGAGCTGCCTGTACGGCGCTGCGTTGGGCAGCAAGTTGTGCCCGCGCTTCATGCGCTGCCTGGGCATCCTGCTGTTCCTGTTGCCGCAGCAATTCCTGCCGCCGGCGGGCCAGGGTTTCGGCAATCCGCGAGGCGATCAACAGCGACTGGCGCATTCCGCCGTCCAGGACATCATCAATTCCATCTGATTCACTCATGGTATTCCCCCTTGCACTTGCTGTGATTCTTTATCGGTCGAGCACAGGGCCGGATTCGCCCCCCGTGGGTTGGTGAGTTTTCGCCGGTGTCGGAGTGGTCGGTACTGCAGAACCTGGGCGGATGGGGGCCATACCGCGGAGACCAAGTTCCACGGACTTCGGCACCGGCGTCTGTTCTGGTGCGGCTTGTTCCGGCGCGCCCACACCGACCGGCTTGGGCATTGTCGCCGCGAAGGATTTCAGTTGTTCGGTCACCACGGCGCGGATCCGCTGCGCCTCCCGTGTCCGTCCGGATTGTTGGTGCATCTCGTGGATGGCAAAAGCGGTGTTCACCAGCTGCAGCATCAGGGCGGCTTGGGCAGCTGTCTTGTTCTCGCTTGACGCCGCCATGAACAACATCGCTGTCCCGGCAATAGACGGGAGTGCTACGGGTTTGCTGTACTGGCGTGGTGCGCGCAGCTGTGCGGTCCGGGATAACTCGGCAGCGGTCGCTGCCAATGGTCCGGGCGCGGGTTCCAGCCGATGTGACCATGCCGCGAATGCCCCTGATACTTCCCGCGCTGCCTTCGCCCAGGTCGCGTGGTCATCCCGCGGCAGGACGCGCAGCTTTTCAACCAGCGCCGTTGCGTTGCGCGTGTACTCCACCCACACATCTTCTGACGGCGTTGCGTTCTCGGGACCGGTCTTGGAAACCTTGCGCTTGTTACGCGCGGCGGCGTTCCATTCCGCCGCAGCCTCGGTAGCAAGGTGCGGAGAATCCAGCCATTCCTCACGCAACACACCAAGCTTCAAGTCAGACGCCAGTGTGCCGCCGCCGAACCAGATCGGGCGGTCTCCCGGTCTGGGGCGCTCCGCGACGGAATAGCCGACGATGACGTCGGTGGTGTTCCTCGCGTAGCGCGGCCGGACCAGCAGCCCGGTGTCCCGGGCACGTCGAACGAACTCCGCTTCTGTCGCCGACGCGCTGGCGCTGGCACGCACCTTGCGGGCCAGCGATGCCCGGTGCATTTCGCGGTCGTCCCGGACGGCGGTGGCCCTCTCGGCCTGATCGTAGCCGCGGGTTGCGTGCACGCTGGAGAGCTCTTCGAGGCCGTACTTGGTTTCCAGTTCCCGGCAGCTCAGTTGGGCCTTCTTGTAGTCGCCGTGGGTGGAGGCTTTGGTACCGTCCTCGCGGACGAGGGACACGGCGATGTGGATGTGGTGGTTCCCGTTCTCACTGGTCCCGTGGTTGATCGCCACCCACCGGCACTGCGCCTTTCCGCTGGCCTCGGTGAAACCCATGGCATCGACGAAGTCGTTCGCGATGTCACCCCACTGCTGATCAGTCAGGGCGCCTTCCTCAGCACGGAGGCTCAGGGAGCAGTGCCACACATCGGCCTGCTTATGCCCGTTCGGCACCCGTTCCTTCTTGACCGGGTCCCAACGGAAATCCTTCTGCAGCACCTCCACGCCGAAGGCCTTGCGGGGCTGGTCCAAATGCTTCGCGATAGCCACCGCATCGTCCTTGTCCAGGACACCGTCGTCGTACCACGCCATAATCGCCGCGTCCCCCGCCACCAGGTGCGGGTCGGTGTGGGCATTCTTCGTCTTACCCGTATCCGTGGAGGCCAGGTACAGCATGAGCCCGGACATCCGGGAGCCGCGGGTGATGTTCGGAATCATCCCTACATCAACCCCTCGATCGTCCAGTCAATACGCATCGCAACCTCACGCACATACGCAAGCGCCGCCTTGGCATCCTGAGGGAACTCATCGCCCGCGTTCGCATGCCGGGCGATCTGGTTCACGTTGTTCGATACCCGCGCCAACAACGTATGGATCGCCATCAGTTCAGCCATCGCCGCCTTGCGCTCCGTCGGCGTCTCCGACGACTCCGACAAAGCAGCGGTCAGCAGCAGGTTCGGGACCGTGACCTTCTCCCTCGCAGCCCGTGCGACCAGGGCTGCTTCCTCTTCGGCGGTCACCCACACATCGCGGCGCTTCTTCGTCCCCGCCGGGGAATTCGCACGCCGCCGCTTCGCAAGACGGGACCGCGGCAGCTCATCTCCTTCAGACACGCGCTCCCCCCATCCCTCAAACGGCCCAGCGCAGCGACCCCGAAACCGGGGACCACACGAACAGTGTGCCAAGCAAACAACCACAGGGCCGGAAGCGACACGCCATTTACACCCGTGTAAATGTATAGCTTGCTCCGCTTCGGTTGCCTTACCCCTTCACCTGCGGAAAGTCGTCTCACGGAAGGGACGACGCGCTGGATTGCTTACCCAGCGCTCCAGCGTAGGACGCCTAGGCTGGAGACTTCAGAAGCGAAATGCCTAGGGGGAACCATGACGCATCAGGACTCAACCAACAACACACTGCGCGAAGGTCACGTGACCTACCAGCCCTCTCCCGAGGGCGGCGGTGGCCGCATAGTTGTTGACTTCAAAGTCGACCAGGGAGACCGCCGCGAGCGACTGCTCAACGACACCACAGAGCAACTCGGCGGCGACATCTACGACGCTGCCGCCAGCATCGATGCAATAGCGACCCGCCACCTACAAGAACTCACTCACACCAAGGCCCAGCTCGTGTGGGACGGAGACGTGGTCCGCATCGCCGTCGATGTGCCCAGTTCAACCGCCGACCAGCTGCAGCCGCTCACGCCGGCCCAAACATCCTTAATCCCCGACCTGGCGTCCACCATCGCCAAGGTGCTCCCTGCACAGAAACAGCACCATGCCCACGAACTGGCGCGGCAGGTCGCCGCGCAAATGCCCACCCCCGCGCAAGCCACCGCCGCTTATGGACGAACGACACTTAGCCAAGCCCTGGGCTACGCCCAGAACGGGACAGGGCCCTTCGTCGAACCGAGCCTCCCGCCGTCACTCAGAACAGCAGGGCTGTCCTTCCCAAGCCACGCCTCAGCAGCCCTCCAGAACAACCCGGCCCAACCACACACCCCACAACCAGCGCCTCCGATCTCATCGGCGAAGACCGCCAACACGATTGACCGCTAAACCACTCACCTGAAAGGCACCAGCCCACATGGCGAACCTCAACATCGAAGCCACAAAGAACCAGGCCCGCGCGCTTCTGGACTCGCGCATCAAGTCCGTCGAACAACTCGTCCAGTCACGCCAGCGCGTGACCGATCTGAAGGAGCAGCTTGCCGCCGCCGAGCGCGACGACAAGCGCGCATACGTCAAAGCCACCCGCGACGGCTGGAGCCCCGACGAACTCAAAAAACTCGGCCTGGAACCAGCCGCAGCCGGCCGCCGCCGCAAAGCCCAGGCCAAGCCCTCAGACACCCCCAGCCTGGCGCAAGCAAACGACGCCCAGGAGAACTAAGCCCCTCGCACAAATGGGCACGGCACAAGCTAAATCCTCCGGGCTTTTCCCGCACACATGTGCACGACGGGACCCAGCTGACCGGCTGCACACAGACGCCAGGTCACCGCAGGCAGGAACCTCACCACCGGGGACCGGCGAATGTGCGCAGCCTGGAAAGTAGCAGCGCAACAGCGGCAGCTTTCCCCATGGTCCAAGACCTGCGCTGCCGTGGCACCTGAAGGGACGGCTGGGTTTTCTTCAGCAGGGACGACACAGGACTACCCAGCGGGGCATTCTTGGGTGCATACTGAACCGCTCACTTGGTCTGGCTTTTATGGCACAGGGGGGCTTGCAGGGCCGGTACAGGGCGGTGACAACCACAAGCTGCAGGGCGGCGCTAACCGCCACCACCTTCCGCCGGCCCGCGTGATCCAAGCAATGGCACCAGCCGCAGCAAGAGGCTTCACAAGAAGTTGGTTGGGATAGAAACAGAGGAAGGGCGGCACCCGTCATAGGCGCCGCCCTTCCCTACCTCAAACGCGCGCGGGTTAGTCCTCCGCCTGAGCGTCGCCCTCGGGGAGTTGGCCCGAGGCAATCTGCTCCGCTGTCTTCGCGTAAGCGGCATCTATGTACGCGGCCAGGTCATCTTCCCGAATGCGCCAAATCCCGCGGGGCCCAAACTTTGCCGCCCTCAACTCGCCGCTTCGCACAAGCGCGTAGACCATCGGTTTACCGAGGTTCAGAATCTCCTGAACCTCGTCCATCGTCAGCATCTTCGGGAACGGCAGGGACGTCCGGACCCCGGTCTTGTTCGCTTCTTCAGTCCACTGACCCATCGCCTAAGCTTCCTCGTTTCGGTGCTGCATTTCATCCATCGTCCTCTGCCCCCGCCGCAGCTCCCCGGCCTGCACCGGAGGCCACGGCTTACCGCCGTTGTACTTGCGCTGCAGACGCTTCACCTCACGCATGGTCGCCCGCACGATAAAGTCCGAAACGCTCGCGTCGCCCTCCTGCAGGCCAGCTGCCTTGAACGCCGCCCGGACCTGCCCCGCCTGGTCCTCGGTGTAGTACGGCGTGAACGCGGGAAGCTTCTTTGCTTTCGCCATCAACGTGCTTTGCCTTAGACGGCACGCGACGCCAGCGGCCAAGGGTGCAGGCTGTCCAGGTGGCCCTTCCCCCGGGACATCGTTCCGTCCTCGTTGAAGCGGATATCCGAGTGCTGGTGACTGCCGCCGGCATGCGCGATCGCGGCCAGGGAGGCAGCCAGCATCAGGAAGCGGCGCTCCCCGCCCGAGAGCGGGCCGGCCTCTTCCTGGATCGCGGCGAAGTCAATCCAGGCGTGTTCCCGGTAACCCTCCTCGCTGGTGGTTGCGGCATGAACCCATGGATTACCGACCTCTGCGAAACGGCCTCCGAAGGCCTTCAGCAACAGCTCCGTTGCCGCCTCCGTGGTGTACGAACCTCTTGCCCAGGCACGGAGGTCATCTGCGTGCGTCATCGTTGTTTCCTTTGTTCGTGGTCTTGGGTTAGTAGCCGGCCCTGGCGGCCCGGTCGAGGGCTGCCTTTGCATCGCGGATGGCGCGGCGCGCGTCCCGCAGAGGTCAGCCTGCTCATGGTTCGGGCCAGCTCCCGGACGCCAGTCCGAGCGGAGTTCATCTTCGACGTCGCCCAGGAGTGCGAACGCCCGTGTACGCATATCTTCGAAGGTGGGCAAGTGCTCGGCCATTCTGGATCCCATCGTGGAAGTTAATGGGGGTGCCTGTCGGGGCCAGCGTATCTGCTGACCCCGACGGTTGTACTGCTTAGAAGGGGGGTTCGGAGTCGGGTCCGTTGCCCCATCCGCCGGCGGCGTTGCTGTTGGCCGGCACGGCCCAGGGATCATCCTGCGGGCCGGTCTGTGGCTGGTTGTTGCCGGTGCCCTGGAAGCCGTTCCCCTGGCCACCCTGGGTGCTGCGCTGCGTGCGGTTGACCTTGGCGTTGGCGTAGCGGAGTGAGGGGCCGATCTCGTCCACTTCGAGCTCGATCACGGTGCGCTTCTCGCCTTCCTTGGTTTCGTAGGACCGGGACTTCAGCCGCCCGGTGACGATGACGCGCATGCCCTTGGTCAGGGACTCTGCCACGTTCTCCGCTGCTTCCCGCCACACACTGGCCCGGAGGAAAAGAGTCTCGCCGTCCTTCCACTCATTAGACTGACGGTCGAAAGTCCTGGGCGTTGAAGCGATGGTGAAGTTCGCTACGGCCGACCCACTCGGAGTGAAGCGCAGCTCTGGATCTGATGTCAGGTTTCCAATGACAGTAATCGTGGTTTCGCCGGCCATGATGATTCCTTTTCCTCGTGTGCTGGTGATGTTCTCGGTGTCTGTTGTGGGTTCGCTCTGAGGTTCGGTCCCACCCGGCTCTTCGTGGGTGAGGTCGTTGAGTTGGTACTGGTTCGCAGTGTGTGCGTCCCAGAGCCCGCCTTCCCCGAGCGGGGCGCGGTTGATCGCCTCAAGGTACCGGTCATCCCCTGCCTTGTCTGGGACGGCGTAGAAGCCCTCGTACAGGTCCTCAATGCAGGGTTCCACGATGGCGGGTTTTACAACATAGGGTTCCACAATGTCGGGGTAGATCCTGCCGCTGGGGTTGACCTGCCGGAACAGGTCCACCTCCAACGGGATCCGTGGGCTGAGTTTGAACCCGATGACCGGGCGAAGTGTCGTCACGGTTCTCACGCCGCCTTGTGACTCATGGCCGCGTGGACGAGTTTGTCGCGGCGCAGGCCTGACCAGTGGTCCTGGTCGTCGGAGTTGTTCACGACGACGGGAGCCTGGGAGTAGCCGAGTTCGGCGGTGATGTACTCCAGCGCTGCCGGCACTTCGGTGATGTCCACGGTCGTGTAGGTGATGCCCTTGGAGTCGAAGTAGTCCTTCGTCTTCTCGCAGTTCGGGCAGTCGGGCTTGGTGTAGACCGTGTAAGCGGTGGGTGACGCAGTCATTTTCAGCACCTGGTTTCGTATCAAATGAGTTTCGTTCGTCTGGGTGACTTGCTACCTCAATTTTAGCAGTCATTCAACTGAATGAATAGGATTTTTACCCGCCCATTTAGGGGTTTTCATAAATGTTCTCCGAGTTTTTGATCAAGACAATTGTGCGCTCTATTCGCAAGACCTAGCGTCAGTCTCGGGGCCTTCCAAAAGGGTTGCAGCCACTCGTTCGCCGTTCGCATTACAAGAGAACAGGAGCTACTAGGTGACCCCATTCATCAAGACCGGGCTGAAGGTGGCAGGCGCCGTCGGCGCTCTGGTGCTGACGTTCGGCATCGGCGCCCAATCCACCTCCGCCAAGACCGTTGAGATCGAGAAGGTGGTGGAGAAGCCTGTCGATAGGGTCGTCACCAAGACCGTCGAGAAGGAGGTCACCCCTCAGACATGCCTTGACTTCATCCGACTGGCCGACGAGGCGTTTGGCTACGCCAGTGATGCGGAGGGCTACGGCAGGGAAGCCATCCAGGCAGCAGGGAAGCGGGACACGGCCGGCCTGCAGGCCTACATCGACCGCATGGACATCCTGACACCGAAGCTCACGGCGCTGGTTGGCCCCATCAATACCAACAGAATCGCGTGCAAATTAGGAGTCAAGTAAGTGACCGACACCGTCAAGACCCGGCAAACCCCCGCCGGAATGCAGTAGACGCTAAGACGAGTGACGCCGCCGGCGACTGTGGTCATTCCAGCAGGTTCGCCAGGATCTCAGCCCCCTGTGCCTTAGAAGCCAGCCCCCGAGAGTGGTTCCGTATTGGACCCAGCGGTGCCCCGCTGTGCATTCCTGTGTCGTCCCTGCTGAAGGAATGTCGACCATAGCGGTCCGGGTGCCGGCAGTGCATGGCGTGGACTATGGGAAAGGTGCCCGCACCGGGTTCTAGCGGTTCGTGATTTGAAAAGTAAGCAGGCTTGCTATTAGTTTGGTGTCAGCTTCTCCGCCTGCCCCCATCGGGCGGAGGGTGTCAGGAAGGCCTCGCGGTTCCAAGTGCTGCGGGGCTTTTCGCTATCCGCAGTTGCGCAGTAGATCCGAACGGCAGAGGGAGTGTGCAGTGGCTCAGGGCGATATCGAGACGTACTACGAAGACGGTTCATGGAAGAACAAGCGCGAGGGTACTGACCGCGCGTTCGGTGCCGGCTACGGCACCAAGGATGATGCGGTGACTGCCGGTCGGGCAGCGGCCCAGGCCGACAAGGTCGAGCACGTCATCAAGAACCAGGACGGCCAGATCAGCTCCAAGAACAGCTATGGCAACGATCCGAGGAATGTCCCGGGCTGAATTGACGCGGGGACTCGGGTTCCTGGTTAACCCGGAAAGGAGCCGGCATGTGCCGGCTCCTTTCGGGTTTCTCTGCAAGAAATCTGTGGTCAGTCTAGCTGACGTGGTGGCCGCGTTCCTGCACAGCGTCGTTGCTGCAGCGCGGCTCCTGTCCTAAATCCTGGGTGTTGCGATCACGGCGGTCCGCCGCTGGTGAGTGGGTACTGTGGTTCGCCCTGGGCGGCGGACCGCCCGACTTCTGGAAGGTTCCTGGCCTTCCTGTGGTGATCGGGTTGGGGCCTGTGCCGGGCGGGGTTCGGGAACCGCCACCCGGCACAGGCGCCGTGGTCTAACCGACCGACTCGGTCTTTTCGCCGCTGTCGATGATGATCTGCTCGACCTCGCTTGCCGTGTATCCCCAGAGGACCAGCTGGTTCAGGTAGTCCCGGTGGGTTTGGCTGGGTGAGCGCCACGAGTCTTTTTGGATGGTCTTTTCGTACCCGGCGCAGATCAGGGCAATCAGTGCGAAATCGGGTCGTGCGGTGGTTTTGGCAACGTGGTCTCTGAGCGGGTTCCATGCCCATTGGTTGGAGTCTTCGACCTTCACTCCGGCCATCTCGGCGGCGACCTTGCCCTCGTATCCGCTGGCGGTTTCGGCGTGGTGGGTGATCGCGTGAACGGTGAAGTACTGCCAGCCCTTGGGTGCCTGCTTCTTTGCCAGCAGGTTCTTGACCCATTCGCGGCGGACCACGGTAGCGGACTGCATCAGCTTGTTGTTCTCGATCAGGGTCTTCCGTTCGGCCTTCTGTTCCTCGGTCATGGGGCCTTTGGGAGCCGATGAGGTGCCGTAGCCGCTGTAATAGCGGAGCGTGAACCCGAGGTCTTTCCAGCCGGTGACGACGGCGACGGCGGAGTGCTCGCCGCGATAGTCCGTCTCGATGCAGACGGCGTTGCCGTCCTCGTCGGTGGCCGGTTCCCCGTCTGCCCTTTTCAGGGACGTGACGCGGAGTGTTTCGCTGTCCTCCCCGTACCCGCATTCGGGAACAACGATGGTTCCGGCTGCTTCGAGCTCGGCGGTGAGGGCGGCCAGTGCGGCGGCGCGGTCGCGCTTGTCGCGCAGCTGCTGGGTGACGTGCAGGAGCATGTCGGGTTCGTCCATGATGACGGACTCGAGCTCGGCAGTGGCTTCCTCGTCTGACTCAAATTCGGCCAGAATCAGGGCTTCTTCGATGGTGTATCCCTTGCCCAGGGCGGCGGCTCCGGTCTCGGTGGACTTGGCTTTCAGGGCGCTTTCGACAGTGGTCTTGGTCCGTCCGGTCTTCTTGGCGATCGCAGCCGCCGAGACGCCGATCAGGGACAGCTGGTGGTAGGCGTCGGCCTCGTCGGCTTCGGTCAGTTCGGCGCGCTGGATGTTCTCCACCACCTGCGTGACGATGCGTTCTGCTTCCTCGGGTGAGTCGATGATCATCACCGGGATCAGGGTCCGCTCTGCTTCGACGGCGGCCCGGGTTCGGCGCTGGCCCATCAGGACGTGCACGGTTCCGTCGTCCTTGCGGTGGGCGATCACGGGTTCCATCACGCCGTGTTCCTTGATGCTGGCGATGAAATCAGCAGTCAGGGCCGCGTCCTTGCGGACGTTGATATCGACGGTCAGGGTGGCGGGGTCGAGCATTTCGAGCGTGGGTGTTGCGGTCATGGTTTTTGTCCTTGCAGAGACGTGGGGGTGTCGGGGCGGCTCAGGTGACCGGCCAGCTTCCCTCTCCCCCCGTTGTTTTTTGGCTGCTGGCGAAGCTTGCGGAGCTGTGCCCGTGCAGGCCCGTCTACCCGTAAGGGCAAGACACGGAAAATCTTCGGAGGAAATCAGCGACGAAGGAGCGCCGGAGAAGACTTTTCCGGGGCGCAGGCCCCGGGAGGAACGACAGGGGCTAGAGGGGCCGGAACGGGCACGTACAATCCGAAGGACAGCAGCCAAAAAACGTCGTAGACACACAGGGCCGGGGGGTCCGGAGCTCTGCGACAGCACGCCCTGGACCCAACAGCCGGCCGCGCCAGCGGACGCCCGTCAACTGGTGGGAGCGCAGCGAAAACCAGGGCGAGCCCTGCGAGCATGCACTTCACTCCCTGGTCCACGGACAACCCAACCCGGCTCCCGCCCAGGCTTGCCGCCGGCGGCCGCCGCCGGGCACCTGGCCGTTGCGGGATTGGCGGTCCGCCGCCGGCAATCACCGACCCGGGCCAGCCACCTGCGGCGGACCGCCCGCCCACTCGAGGCGAACAGCACACCGCTACTTATGCGGCGCTGTCGGTCATTGCCAGGATCGCGCGGGTGGCTTCTTCCGTCTGTCGTTGCAGCTCCTTGATTTCCTGGTCTGCCGGGGCGGTTTCGCTCTTTTCGAACTGGACCTGCCATGTGTCCAGCGCTGAGAGCAGTTCGGGCGTGAAGGTCGAGTCTGCCCGGCCCTGCAGGCCGAAGTAGTAGATGGCATCCGTCATTCCCGGGCAGCCGATCGACGCTGCGGTGTCGGCCGCTTTGTCGCGTTGGCCTGCCTCGTAGTGGGCTTCGTAGTCGAAATCGCCGTCAGCATCCCAAAAATCAGTCATGGTCCTGTTTCCTTCTTCAAAAGCTGGGGCGGTGGCCGGGACGTTGGTCCCGGCCACCGGGTTGGGTCAGCTGGCGAGCAGTTCGGTCAGTTCGGCCGCGTCGGTGACCAGTGCCGCGCCTCCTTCTTTCAGGAGCCGGTGGCATCCTGCCGAGTTGGCGCTGTGGACGCTGCCGGGGACGGCGGCGACGTGCCGGGCAATGGTTTCGGCGTGGTGGGCCGTGTTCAGTGCCCCGGAGCGCCAGCGTGCTTCCACTACGCAGGTCACTCCGGCCAGCGCGGCGATGATGCGGTTTCTTTGGAGGAAGCGGTACCGGGTGGGTGCCGTTCCCGGGGGCAGCTCGGAGAGTGTGAGTCCGTTGGCGCGGATCGCGGCCGCGAGGTCTGCGTTCCCGGACGGGTAATCTCGGTCCAGTCCCCCCGCCAGGACGGCGATGGTGGCCGGACCGTTGCCGGCGCTTCCGGCCAGTGCCGCGCGGTGGGCGTGGGCATCGATGCCGTAGGCGAGTCCGGCGATGACGCAGATTCCACGCTGGGCGAGGCTGTAGGCGATGTCACCGGTGACGGCGGCGCCGTAGCTCGTGCAGTCCCGCGAGCCTGCCAGTGCCGCGCAGCTGGACGGGGCGGGGATCCCGTTGCCGATGTTGCCGCGGTACCAGAGGCCCAGGGGCGCGTCCGGGAGGTCATCCAGGCCGGTGGGCCAGTGCTCATCGCCGGGGATCAGGAAACCGCCGCCCAGGCGTTCGATGGTGGCCAGCTCCTTTTCCGGGTCCAGCTCCGGCACGCGGGGTGCCCAGTGCTTCAGCGCGTCGCCCAGTTCCTCAGGCGTCACGTCCGGGAGGGTGTGGTCGGGTTGGGCGCCGGTGGCGAGCCGCAGCGCGGCGTACGCGCCGAGCCTGCCGACAAGGCTCCGCCCAACCGTGTCGTTTGGTTCGAACAGGCGGGTCAGGGCTGCGCGTGCAATGCGATCGTTCATGGTTTTTGTCCTTGCAGAGACGTGGGGGGTGTCGGGGCGATCATGGTGACCGGCCAGCTTCCCTCTCCCCCGTTGTTTTTTGGCTGCTGGCGAAGCTTGCGGAGCTGTGCCCGTGGAGTCCCGTCTACCCGTAAGGGCAAGACACGGAAAATCTTCGGAGGAAATCAGCGACGCAGGAGCGCCGGAGAAGACTTTCCCGGGGCGCAGGCCCCGGGAGGAACGACAGGGGCTAGACGGGCCGGAACGGGCACGTACAATCCGAAGGACAGCAGCCAAAAAACGTCGAAGACGTAGAAAACAGGTGATGACGGGCAGGAGCTCTGCGACGGACCGGCAGCACCCAACAGCCGGCCGCGCCAGCGGACGCCCGATCTCATCTTTGGTGCTTTAGGCTGACTCTATGGATGACACCGGAAGAGCAACGCTCCTTTGGTCGCTGGGGGCCGCTGTTTTCTCTCTCATCGGCGTCTACACCGCACTGAGCTACAGCGGAGCCTGGTACTCCATCGTTTCGACCGTCCTGCTACTTCTTGCCGGCGCCGCCTTCGCTGCCCGGGCTGTTGTATCCCTGCGCGCCTCGGACACGTAGCTCGCCCGGAACATCAGAGGACCACCCATGAAGATCCTGGCCGTGGTGTTCACGGTTGCCGCCTGGGATCGCTGATGCTGGTTGCTGCGGACCTGCTCGTCGGGCGCCCGGCTGCCGGCGATGGTTTCATCGCCGTTCTTAACGGCTTTGTTGCCGTGATCCTATGGCGCCGGTTGTCGAAACAATCGCCGACATGACGAAGGGCCGGCCGCGTGCACGCCGCACGTGGCCGGCCCTTCCCTTGGTTTTGCCTCTGCAAAAGGAAGCTTGGCGCAGCGCCGGCGCTGCCGGTGTTTAGAAGTTGTGGTGTTCCTGGGCCCACTCAGTGTCCACAGGCCCGGTACTTTCGGGGCCCGCGGTGAGCAGGCTCAACTCGATGATGTCTTCGGCCAGGCTGGCGTTGGGGCCGGGCTTATCGTCCTCGGTCAGGATGTAGTCGGTTCCCATGATCGCGCTCCCCGGTCGGTGCCAGTGTTCTTGGTTTTCACTGTAACCGTGGTTTCTGCGCGTTCGCTGGGTTTGCTGGCTGCGCCCGCGCCAGCGTTAATGGGCGGCCGGGGGAGCGCAGCGGAGGAGGCCGCCCCGCCACAAGCGAAGGGGCCGGGCCGGGATCGTTTGGTGACCCGGCCCGGCCCCTTCCGCTGTTAGATAATACGGCGCCTGTAGGAGGTTTCGGCGTCGCGGACGACCTCGGCGACGGAGCCGCGGTTGATCAGTTCCCGGAGCAGCACAGCCAGCCGGAAACCGGGGACGTCCGCGGCCGCGTGCTTGAGGTAGCGGTCCGCCCGGGTGCCGTTGCCTTTGAGCCATTCCAGCCAGCCCATCAGGGTCAGCATCGGTGCGCGCTGCCCTGTCGGGACGACTTTCATCAACTCGAAGGCCAGGGCCTCGGCCCGGTCCACGCGGTTCCAGTCAGGCCGGGCGGTGAACTTGCCCAGCAGCACGTCGGCGAAGTTGCCGTTGTGGGTGGTGATGGTTTCGCGGAACAGGAAGTCCCGGACCATCTTGTGCTGGAACGCCGCCGCGATCTCCCGGGCCGTTTCCTGGTCAGGGTTTCCGGTGGAATCCAGCACCGTGGCCCACGCCGCGCACGCGGCCTCGATGTCCTCCTCGCTGCCTTCCGGCGCCTGGACCCGCAAGACCCAGGTGCCGAGCAGGGCGGGGTTGTAGACGTCGACGTCGGTGGCGGAACCGAAGTAGGTCAATGTTGCGTTGGCTTGGCTATCGGTGATCTGCGCCAGGGGGTTCTGCTCGTCGGTGCCGAACTCTGCCCAGTAGCCGGAGCTCACCAGCCAGACGTTGCGCACCGGCATCCGGGCGGCGGCCAACTCGTTCACCAGCGCCGCGACGTGCGCGGCGTAGGGGTAGCCGTAGCCCAGATCTTCGTCGGTGTAGACGATGACGTAGGCCGCGGTGGCCAGCTCATCGTTTGCGTGGCTGGTCAACCTCTGGGCGTAGGTGCCCGGCTCGACGTGTTCCGGTGCGTCCACCCGCAAGGTGGCGCCGAGGGACCCGGCGCGAGCGGTGAGGACCACGAACGATTCGACGGGCTTGACTCCGAGCAGGTGCGGGACGGTGGCGAGCAGGTCGGCGGGACCGGTGATGGTCAGTTTTTCAGTCATGGTTTTTGTCCTTGCAGAGACGTAGGGGTGTCGGGGCGATCATGGTGACCGGCCAGCTTCCCTCTCCCCCCGTTGTTTTTTGGCTGCTGGCGAAGCTTGCGGAGCTGTGCCCGTGCAGGCCCGTCTACCCGTAAGGGCAAGACACGGAAAATCTTCGGAGGAAATCAGCGACGAAGGAGCGCCGGAGAAGACTTTTCCGGGGCGCAGGCCCCGGGAGGAACGACAGGGGCTAGAGGGGCCGGAACGGGCACGTACAATCCGAAGGACAGCAGCCAAAAAACGTCGTAGACAAGAAGGGCCAGGGGGTCCGGAGCTCTGCGACGGCACGCCCTGGACCCAACAGCCGGCCGCGCCAGCGGACGCCCTTATCGGTGTGAGCCCTGGCGAACACCCTCCTCCCCCGCCACGAACAACCCAACGCGACTGCCAGCCAGGCTTGCCGCCGGCGGCCGCCGCCGCGCACCTGCTCCTGGCGCATGGCGGTCCGCCGCAGACGACCAGCAGTACGAGCCGGCCACGACGGCGGACCGCCCGCGATGACCGGCCCCGAAAGACCGGCCACCCCCGACCCTATTCGCGGCGGTCGTGGAGCGGGACGGCTCCGTAGTGTCCGGCTGCGCGGCGGAACCGGGCGTCACTGCTGAAGATGAACGTGCCGCCGAACATGTACCACGGGGCGGGTTCACCTGCCGCGGTGACCGGCTCGGCGTGGACCACGGTCTCACGATGGAAATGCTCATTTTTGACGAGTCGGACGGCGGGCCGTTCCTCGGTGGCCTCGAAAACCGGGTCGATGCCCTCGCCAATGACAGTTACTTCCATGACGCGGGCGGAGATGCCCAGGTTGGAGAAGTCCGTACCCAGGGCGTCGCGGTAGATCAGGGCGGTGATGCCCTTGGGGGCGGTGGTGTCGTTGCTCATGTGCTGGCTCCTTTGAAGTCGTTTGGGCTGTACTGCCCGGCTCGAGCCGGGCAGTACAGCGGTTGTCAGTGCTGGTTAGGCGGCATCCCGCACGACGTAGGGCATCCGGTACCGGCTGGGCAGTTCGGCGGCGGCCTCCGGCAGGTCTGCCGGGCCTCGGGCCTGCCCGTTCTTCCAGTGGAAGAATGCTTGCTCGGAGATCGCGTCCCACAGGCGGGCTTTCGTCCGGTAATAGGTGCATCTCACGTCACCCTCGCAGTAGGTGGCGATGCCGAACAGGTTGCCAATGCTGTCAGCGGTGCGGGTAACGGCGACCATGACGTAGGGCCACTGGCCCAGATCCCAGCCGTCACAGCCCCAGCTGGAGAGCACGGCCCAGCCGTGCTCTCCGATCAGTTCCATCCAGTCGTAGCCGCCGTTCATGTGGTAATCGCCCAGCACGGTCACGCCCTCGATGGTTTCCCCGGTGTCCGCGAGGATCACGGTCTTCTTGCTTACTGCGGTCATGGTTTTTGTCCTTGCAGAGACGTGGGGGTGTCGGGGCGGCTCAGGTGACCGGCCAGCTTCCCTTCTCCCCGTTGTTTTTTGGCTGCTGGCGAAGCTTGCGGAGCTGTGCCCGTGAAGTCCCGTCTACCCGTAAGGGCAAGACACGGAAAATCTTCGGAGGAAATCAGCGACGAAGGAGCGCCGGAAAAGACTTTTCCGGGACGCAGGCCCCGGGAGGAACGACAGGGGCTAGAGGGGCCGGAACGGGCACGTACAATCCGAAGGACAGCAGCCAAAAAACGTCGTAGACAAGATAGGGCCAGGGGGTCCGGAGCTCTGCGACAGCACGCCCTGGACCCAACAGCCGGCCGCGCCAGCGGACGCCCGTCAACTGGTGGGAGCGCAGCGGAAACCAGGGCGAGCCCTGCGAGCCTGCCTTCGTCCAGCAGGAGAGCTGCCTCTCGCGTAGGCTACGGCCTAGGCAATTTTTGGGGGAATCAATGAACGTCGGGCCGAGCTTTGGCATCCTGGCCGTGCTCTACATCATCGTGATGGCCGTGCTGATCGGTTTGGCGATCTACGTCCTGATTTTGGTCATCACGTTTCTCCGGCTGCGGATCGCGGAGCTGAAGCGGACCGCGCCGCCGAAGGGATCCTCAGGAGAACTATGACTGAGGCCCGGCGCGCAGCACCCGACCCGGGGTTTGTCCGGCAGTACCGGCAAGGTACGCCGGCATCGAAGATCGCGACCGCGGCCGGCGTCGCGGAAACTACTGTCCGTTACCACCTGCAGATCGCCGCGAGGGAAGATCCGCGCATCCGGGACGAACACCAGGCGGCGTTGGCCCCTGCAACCCCTCGGACAACCGAAGCTGGCCTGCGAAACCTGGCCGATGTGCTTGAGTTCCATGAGGCCCACGGCCGGCTGCCGGTCAGTCACGGGAAGACGGCGCGGGAGCGTGCGCTGGCGGCGTGGCTGGCAAACCGCCGCCGGCAGTCTGCCGAGGGAGGCCTCTCCCGCACCTACCGTGATGCCCTGGCGGTGATTCCCGGATGGGACAAGCCCTCGACCCGCAAGGCAGAGGACGATGAGCGGTGGCAGCAGCGGTTGGAGGAGCTCCAAAAGGTCAGGGCCGCCGGCGGTGACTGGCCCCGGCACCAGAAGACGGAGGACCCCCACGAACGCACGCTGGGTGTGTGGCTGCACGGGCAGCGCATCGACTACCGCGCCGGCAGGATGGACCCGGCCAAAGAGCAGAAGCTGAACAATCTCCTGCCCGGCTGGCGGGAAGGCAGAGGGCACCGAGGTGGCCGGAGACGGATACATCCCCAAACATAGGCCTGTCCAGTTCCCTGCGATCTAAGCGCCGGCTACAGGTAGATGACCCCGAAGGCAACGATCAGCGGTCTTGTATGGAGAGCAACCCAGCCACATGTAGGGCAGGAAAAGTCTCTTACAGGCCGCAGCGAAGCGCAGGACAGGTTCCTGGTTAATGGCGCTTTGTCCTGACCGTGCTGATTCGATCGGCACCGCAGTTGTTCCTGCGGCGGGTGTGGGATGATCGAAGCTGTAAGCAGCAGGATGTTTACATCCAGAGGGTCCGCGTTCTTTGAACGAGGGCCCTCTGCTGCTTCCCGAGCGTGTCTGAGAAACCCCTTTCCCGGCGTGGTGTCTAGGGTCGAGGCATGGAAAGGGACGTATCCGGGGAGCTGAAAGGGCAGACGTCGATCAACGAGCTGCTCGACGAGCCCGTGGGCGATGTCCCCGTCCAGCTTGCGCTGCCCATTCTGGTTCAGGTGAGGCCGGGCCACTTCCGGCGCGTGTCCTGATTCCGCTGCCCCGCCAGGACCGGCTGCCGTCTGTTTCGGAACCGGACCGGCCTACCCGCAGGTGGCCAGGATGCCCGCGATCGCGTCGTGCTCGGCCTGGGTGACCCACAGGTTGTACTTGGCTTTAACACCCACTTGCTTGGTGACGTATTCGCAGCGGAACGTCTTGTTCGGGGGCAGCCATGTGGCGGCGTCCTTATCCCCCTTGGCGCTGTTGGTTGCCCCGTCGGCGGCCATGAGGTTCAGGGGGTCGTTGGCGAGTTCTTTGCGCTGGTCAGCGCTGAATTGCTGGGCGCCCTTTTGCCAGGCGTCGGACAAAGGGACGATGTGGTCGATCTGCACCCCGGAGCTGGTGTCCTGGCCACGGACGAACTTGATGGTCGTCCCGGTGTACTTGTCAGCCAACGTGCCTGTAGTGACGGCGCAGTTGTTGGTGCCGGGCTTGAAGGTCTCGCCGATGAGGTCCCGAGCGAGGATGTCGTTGCGGGTGTCGCAGCCGTTGTGGTCCGTGTCGGACCAGGCCGGTCCGAACTCGTCCCGGCTGTAGCCGGTCTTCGGCGCCCGGCCCTTGACCGGGATGCTGCCCAGCACAGCGATGGCCTTTGCGGCGTCACCGGCAGCAACCGGGTCGGCCGGGCCAGGAGATCCGGACGCAATGCCGGGACCAGACTCCATGGCCTCAAGAGCCTGGGCGGCAGCGTCGCAGCCAGCCACGGATCCTGCCAGCAGCAGGGCGGTAACGGCGGCCAGGGTCTTGGTGGCAGTGTGAGTGATCTTCATGGTCCTTCATCGATACGTCGGTGAAGATTCACGCTACCGGCGCCTACCGACAGACAAGGGAAGCCACCGTGATGGTGCCTGTCACACCCTGCTGCCGCACGGCACGCACGTTCTGAGATGGCCGCCTGCGACATCAGCGGTTCACCGCAGTTGCCTTTCCTGCACCGTCTCGTTTTCGAATGGGCGGCTCCCCCGCTGCCCCGCACACAAGTCGCCCTTGGCCGCTGTCCATGATTGGGGGCAATTCGGGTTATCCACGGCTGGAAATGTTGGGAGCCAGTCGGGAAGCTCCCTTCGGCAGCCGTAGCGGTGGATAACGCGAACAGAATTGTCCCCGGTTGTGGGCAGCGGCCCCGCCCGAGACCTCCCGGTCATCCTGCGGCCAGTGCGACATGGTGGGAAATCCCATTGTCAGCCCTGACGCGTACACTGAACTAATCGAACATATTTTCGAATAAAGGTGTGTTGTGGGCATTATCGTGGGTCCCCGTGTGATAGATGCGGGCGTTTCATTGTTGTCGGTTCTGGTCTCTCCGGTGCCGGTCGCGGCGGGCTTCCCGTCGCCGGCACAGGACTACTTTGATGGCCGAATCGACCTCAACGCGCACCTGATCAAGGACGTCACCAGCACCTACGTCGTGCGGGTGTCCGGAGAGTCCATGGAGGGCGCCGGGATCAGCGACGGCGACGAGCTCATTGTGAACCGGGCGCTGGAACCGCACGACGGGTGTGTGGTCGTCGCGGTCCTGGACGGGGAACTGACCATCAAGCGGCTGCGCATCACCACCACGGGGGTGGTGCTGCAGGCGGAGAACCCCGCGTACCCGGACCTCGAAGTGCCGGCCCTGTCCGACCTGGTCATTTGGGGCGTCGCAACGCGATGCCTCCACCACGTTTAGGGCCAGCGATGTCTAAACCGGCGTTAATGCGGCACATGCCGCAGATCGCGCCACGTGGACGTGAACTGTTTCTACGCCTCCGCGGAGCGGGCGTTCAACCCTTCCCTGGAAGGCAAGCCCGTGATCGTGCTGTCCAACAACGACGGCTGCGCGGTCACCCGCTCCCCCGAAGCCAAAGCCCTCGGCATCGCGATGGGTGAATCCTGGTTCAAGCTCGCCCTCAGGGCCAAGGAATGGGGCCTCGTCGCACTCTCCAGCAACTACGAGCTCTACGGGGACATCAGCGCCCGAGTGATGGAGCTGCTGGGCCGGTACTCGGCCTGGCTGGAGGTCTACAGCATCGACGAAGCCTTCCTCGGCGTCAAAGGAACCCCTGCCGAGCTTTTAGCGCTGGGCCGGTCCATGAAATCCGCCGTCCGGCGGAACGTCGGCGTGCCGGTCTGTGTCGGGATCGCGCCGACGAAGACCCTGGCGAAGCTGGCCAACAAGTGGGCGAAGAACAACAAGGCCTTCGCTGGGGTGTGCCACTGGGACTCCATCCCCGCATCGGAGCGGGAGGCATTGCTGGGCCGGCTTTCCGTCGAGGAGGTGTGGGGCATCGCCGGACGGCTGACCAGGCGGCTGAACGTGATGGGCATCTTCACCATCGCCGATCTGGTCCGGGCCGACCCGGTCGCGATCCGCGACAAGTTCTCAGTCGTGCTGATGCGAACCGTCCTGGAACTGCAGGGAACCCCCTGCATCCCCATGGAAGAAGAACGGATCGGGCGGGACCAGTTGATTTTCTCCCGCTCGTTCGCCAAACCCATCACCACGGCCGCGGGGATCCGGCAGGTGATGAGCGTCTACGGGCAGCAGGCATCAGCACGTCTGGCCAAACGCGGGCTGCAGGCCAAGGTCCTCACCGCGTTCGCCGGCACCTCGCACTTCAATCCCAAAGACACCTCCTACCCCTCCGTCTGTGTGCCGTTGCCGATGCCGACCGCTGACCCGGTGATTCTCACCAAAGCCGGCCATGCTCTCCTGCCCCGGATTGTCGAGGGCGTCCGGTACGCCCGGGCCGGGATCATGGTCACCGACCTGCGCCCCACCGGGAACCAGGCACCCCTGTCCCTGTTCGAAAACCCGCACGAGGAACGCCACATCGGAACCCTGCTGGAGGACGTCACCCGACGGTACGGGCGTGGCTCCATCGGCCTGGGCCACGGCGGGATCCGGGGCGGGCCGGACTGGACCATGAAACGGGACATGCTCTCCCCCAGATACACCACCCACTGGGACGAACTCCCCCTCGTCAAAGCCGCCTAACCACCACACCCCAGCACCACCAGAAAGAATCACCTGCGATGACCGTCACCACTGAAGCCCCTACCCTCAACACCCCGGTTGACGTCCGGTTCGCCAAGGCCGGCACTCCCCTGGCCGTCCGCTACGACGGACGTATCTGGGCCGTCACCGAAGAACCGGTCCACTGGTTCGCCAGGGACTCATGGTGGGAAACCCGCCGAAGCGTCCCCGTAGGCGTCGGGAACGTCGTTGACATCGAACACTGGCGTGTTCAGGTTCGCCTGGGCGGGTCAGACTCGCCCCTGCGGACCTTTGAACTGCGCCGCGAACCCCTCGCTGAGCAGTGGCTGCTGGAGTCCATCAATGACGGCTCCTAAAGGCCCTGCTCCCGTCCTCCAGGACAGCCGTGCACTGTTGCGGCGGGCCTTGGACGGCTTGGGCCAAGCGGTAGGCGCCAGCCAGGTTCCCTGGCGGACACTCCCTCGTGGTGACCGCTTATTGCTCTTCCTGGGCTTGTGGCCGGCGTTCCTGGGTCTTCACCTCGCGGGCTTGGCTCAGTTCAGCGCGCAGCTGGTCGATTTGGTGGCTGTAGGTCTCGTGAAGGTCCTTGACGCGTTGTTCACCATGGGCGCGCTCACGCTCGACGTCGGCTCTGGCGGCCTCCCGCTCCGCCGTCAGGGTCGCCACGGTGCTGCGCATATCGGCTGCAGCTTCGCGGGTGGCCTCAAGGTCGGCGCGGACTGCCGCCAGCTGACGCCGGGCCTCTTCGGCTGCAGATTCCTCGCGGTCAGCGCGTGCCCGCTCCGCCTCGGTGCGGCTCTCGGCTATTCCGGTACGTTGCTCTGCCTCAATCCGGGCCCGTTCCTCTGTCGCGGCCCGTTCTGCGGCTGCGTCACGTGCCTGTTCAGCCAAAGTCAGTTGCCCACGGAGTGCTTCAAGGTCGGCCCGCAGCCCGGCATTCTCCGCTTGCGCCAGTTCCCGATCGCTGGCGGCCGAGGCATGGGCCTGCGCGAGTTCATCGGTGAGTTGCTGAGCCTGGGACAGGGCGGCGTCCAGATCCTGCTGGCGACCTGACAGCTCCAGGGCGAGGTCCTCGCTCGTTCGCGTTGCTTCTTCAGCTGCCGCGTCGGCTTCGGCTTTCTCGGCCTCGGCCCGGCGCTGAGCCTGCTCAGCACGGGTAGCTCTCGCGTTCGCGGCTGCAACCCGCTCGGCGGCTTCGCTGGCTACTGACTCAATCTGAGCTTCTGCCGCCTCGGGATCCCCCACGGTGCGAAGTTCCTCAAGAAGTGTCGCGAGCTGCCCGCCCAGGTGCTCGATCATCCCGCTAACCTGGCCCGTGATCTCACTGGCACGCTGACGCGCAGAGTCGACAGGGCGAGCCTCAACGCCCCGGGCAGCGTCCCCGTTGGGGCGCTGCCGTGCGCGCCAGGCCGAGGCGCGGTTATGCGCGGGGTCATCACAGTATTCGGGCGGCCGGCCTGTGCCGGCCTCCGCTGCCATGGCGGGCCGCTGGCAGCCCGGGTAGCGGCAAGTGCGTGCGTCCACTTCAACAATGCTGTCGCTCATAGCGTCATCTTATCGTCTTTCGTTCCTTTTAGGAAGACGTAACGAAAATACATAACGTAACTAAATACGGAACCGCTGCACGCCGGGCTCGATAGGTCTCCTGCAGCCCTCTGACGCGTAGCGTGGAGGTCATGGGACGCGTCCGCGACGAAGGCTGGAAGGGGCCTCGATGACGGTTAACAGGTCACTGGCTGGAGCCGGCCTGCCAGCGGGACTGGCGCCTCCGGTAACAGTGGCCTTGGCCCGGGCTGTCACAAAGATGCCGCGGGTCGGCGCAATCCCCGGGACTTTGCTCTATGAACCCAAGTGGGACGGCTATATTCACTGCACTCTGTCAATCGGCACGTCTAAGCGGAGCTGTCGCGGTGAGGGACCCCTCATTGGGACTGCGTTGAGGATTCCGGAACGATAACAGTGGTGCGACCGGGTAGTCGTATGGCGGAGCGTTCAATACTATGAGGCGTGGCCGCGCCAATTAAAGGTTCAGACTTGTGCAGGACCTTGACGGTTGTCCTGCTGGGTTTCTCTCTCTTTGCTACGTCGTGCGCCACCTCAGGGTCTACAGTCGCTGGAGGTGAAGGTGCCCCTGTCTCCAAAGAGCCGATACCCACTGCGGACTCACCGGTCACCCCTGAGATTTCGCCTGCGGACGGGGCGATTGCCTTTACGGCCAGCACGCTGAGTCAGGAGCTGGCAGGGAATTCTCGGTTTGCCTCGGTCGAAGTGAAGGAGGGAACCCGGATCATCGTTCATTGGCACGGTCCGACAGATTCGATGCAAAGGGACCTACGGGCCCGGTTTCCGAACGTCAACATTCAGGTCGAGTCCGCGACCTGCTCTCCTGGGAGACTTAGGGATTTTGCCAGCGAACTGCAGGCCTCAGACCCCGCCGTGAATATCACTTCGGTATCCCCTGATGGATCCCACTTGGCACTCACGCTCGACGAATCAATTGCGGCAACGGCGGACATTGCCGGACTCGAGCGCAAGTACTCGGCGGCAGCCGGCTGCCCGGTCAAAGTGCAGTTTGGGGACATCGCCCCTGCGGCGGGCTGATCCGTCTCATTGAAGGTTCCTCAAACGCGGCGTAGAAGCGTCGCGGCCAGCCACCGACTAACGGGACGGGTTGCGGGCGGGCCTCTTTCGGGATGTGCTCATGGCCGTCCCTCCGGCCCATCACAGTTTTCGGCGGCGCGTAGGATCCGCTGAAGGCGCGTCAGAACCATTTACAGTCTCCAGGAGGTAACGTTCTTGGCTAACTCCTTGCAGAAGACGGGCTGTGCTGTTTGTCTGGTACTCATCTGATTGATGGATGGGGGTCCAAGGTGGAAGCGTCAAAATTGTCAACGGCGACGATGCGTACCGGGATAGGTCTGGCTGTAATCGCTGCCTTATTGGTAGTGATGAGCCCGCTCATCATTGGTAATTTCGGCACCACTACATTCGTGGGGGACGCACCCGTGGCAATACTGGTCACGACGATTTACCTGCTAGCCCCAGTCGTGTGCCTCCTATTCTCTGCGGTCTTAGTTGCAGCTTCTCTCATCATGCGCCACGCTGAAGCGCTGAAAACAGACTCTCTAACTGGGCGTTAGAAGCGCGGTGAGGGATCATCACCGGTTGCAGCGGTGGAGCCGCGTTAGCAATTTACGGCGCCGTGACCGGTCCCCTCGTGGTACGTACTAAGAGTCCTAATCGTTCTATTCGGCGCGATCGCGTTGTGGACTGCAAGGTAAGAGAACTGAGCATAAAAAGGCGAAGCGCGTCCCTTCAAGCGTTGGGTCCGCATGTATCTAGAGTGTGCACTCACGGCTGGCGTCCCGTTCAGCGTTCCCCGAACAGGACGTCCCGCTGAAAAGCCCGAAGGCTCTCTGTTGGTAGGCACTAGTGCTGCGACAATGAGCAATCAGTTGGGAGGCACCGGGATCGCTGGGAGTCCCGTCTCTACTGGCGACAAACCGGGGCAAGGCCATGCCTCACCGGGACCGAGTGTCGCCGGAACTCCCGCGCATTCCCCAGGCGGCTCTCCAGAGATCCCGGAGGCCCCGCCGCCAGCGCTGATAACAAATTCGCCGACAACTGTCTTTCCGGTTGCGTCGTAGACGGGAATGACGAACGTTTTGCCCTTGATTGATTCCTGCCAGGCGAGAGCATCGGCTGGGCTCTTGAACGTCTTGCTGGCGGTGGTTCCATTAGCGTCATCGAGGTCGGTCCGATAGGCGTAGCCCTGTGTTCCGTTGGTTGCTATCACGGCGACCAGATCGGGGCTTCCGTTGTCGTTTTCTGCGCCGTAGGTATCTCCGTTGGCGTTTACTCCCCAGTCGGTGGTTTTGGCGTCAACGTATTGGGCTGTTAGTTTCCAGCGGGCCTCGGGGCTGGTGGTGATCGTGATGCTCTCATCTCCGGCCTTGAGAGGAATCGTATAGCCGCTCCAGTCCTGGCGTGTTCCCACGTCAGCTTGGCTGCAGATGATGTTGGCGCCGTCCTCAAGGGTGAAGCGCCCAGGGCTGAGGCAGTTCAGCTGCACATCGATGCCCGTAGCACCTTCCGGGGCCGGACCGAGCTGAACAGTGGCCGTTCCCGTGCGAGTCTCCGTCACAGGTGACGCCAACGGGGTTACCTGAGTTGAACCCGGAATGGAGAAGAGGCCTCCGGCGGTGGCGCCTACCCCGCCCAAGACACCGATGCCGGCGAAGACGGCAGCGCCGGCCCAGAGGCGGGTGCGTTTCCGTGTACGGGCGGGGGCAGCCTTTTCGACACGTGTCAGCAGTTCGGCCCGCAGTGCATCGCTGAAAACGTCGTCAACGTGGAGTTGCTTCATGGCCGTTCTCCTTCCAGAACCGGGGTTGGAGCGGTGGGCGGTTTAGTAGATGTGTCGCCGTCGAGGGCGGCTCTTAAGCGTTGACGAGCCCTGTGCATCCGTGATTTTGCTGCCGCAGGAGTGAGGTTCAGGACGGCGGCTGCCGCAGCAACCGTCCGCTCTTCGAAGACGATCAGGCTCACCAAATGCAGGTCTTCTGCCGTGAGTGTATTCAGCGCGGTTGTGAGGCCCTGATCGAGCTGGTTCTGGTATTTCCGATATGGATCTGCAGCGGGGTCGTTGGCCTCCTGGCTACGGGGAAGGGAATTCAGAAGCCGCTGGTAGCGGAGGGCAGCACGGACGCGGTTGCGTGCCATGTTCGTGGTCGTGACCAGCAGCCAAGGAAGAATGGATCCTTCCACGACCCGGACCTGCTCTCGGCGGCGCCAGAGTTCAAGGAACGAGGCTGCCATGATGTCTTCAGCATCGTGGTGGTTGCCGCACAACCGGTACGCGTGGCGGAAAACCCTGTCTCGGTGCCGGTCATAGAGGATGCCAAAGGCGTCGCCCTGGCCTAGTAGGCTTCGGTGCCACAGCTCCTCTTCCCCGCTTTCGTTGTTCCCCATGCCCCTTAGTGTCCGGCAAAGCCCAAAAGGTTTCACTGAAGCGGAGAAACTTCAAATTTTTCGGAAAAGACGGCGGCCGCTTCCCCGCAGAGCCAGGCGAGCTCTCAGGTCGGCTAGCGCTCTTGCATGTTGTGTGTCCCGAAAGGGTTCCTCAAACGGGACTTCGAATCCCAGGCGCAGTGCATCCGTTGCGTTCCTGTTGTCCGACCGGCTAACGGATGCACTGCCTCTGCATACGCTCTAGGCCCGGCCTTCCGGGCGATGTCGGCGTAACAAGGCACGATGCTTGTATGAGCAAGTTGAACCATGAATGGGCGATCAAAGAAATTGACCAGTTCCTACGCGTGACCGACCAAGTCGGCTACGACAATAGTGGCGGTGGAGTCGTAGTCCTTGGAACACACCTGCGCGGATCACAGACTGAAGCATCACAGCGTGCGCACGTGGTGGAGCAGATTCTTGATCGTGTTCTGCCTGGTTGGGGACAGGATCGGCCAGAGAAGGATATGAAATTTGTTTGGCTCCGGGACCAAGCCTCAAGAGCCAAGGCTGCGATGCAAAGGGCGGCGGAGCTTGCTGAGAATCTAGGGGATAACGCCCCAGATATGGATGCGGCCAATCTTCACCCCTGGGCTTGGGAAAACGGGCGATCCTACTGGAACACAGGGCATTATCATCAGGCCGTAATGCAGGCCGCTATCCGCGTCAACGCCGAGACGCAAGCGAAGCTGGAGCGCATGGATGTATCTGAGACAGCGCTTTTCAATGAGGCCTTCTCAATGGATGAGCCGAAGGAAGGTGCGCCGCGACTCAGGCTGACAGAAGACGACGGGGGCAAGACATATCAGAACCATCATCGGGGCGCTCGATCATTTGCGGATGGGCTTTATACAGCGATCCGCAATCCTGGCATGCATAAGCCGCAGGAAAGTCGCGGAGGCGAGGAGCAGCTTGCCCTAGAACAACTGGCAGCCTTCAGCTTGCTGGCCCGTTGGATCGACCAGGCCAAAGTCCACCGGATATAAGTTTCAGATCGCGATCCCCTTACGGACAGCAAGACCATCGCATAAGCCGACTTGATGTGGCTCCAAACCTCACTGCGGCGAGTTCAGGTTGTGAGACTCCACTCCAATCCGAGCAATTACACGTCACAAACAAATTGAGCGGCGCTCAGGTTCATCAGGGCAACCCTTTGAAATAGATTGCATCCTCACAAAGAGGCCTATTCTGAGGGCATGGCAGAGCCCAGTGAGGTGATTCCTCCGTCGCTTCACCCGCCGCTGGAGGTGGTCTTGGCGAAGGCTGTGAAGGGCGTTCCTCCGCCTGCAGCGTTGCCTGGCCAGATGCTTTTCGAGCCGAAGTTCGACGGCTACCGGGTCCTAATTTTTCGGGACCGCGACCAGGTGAGCATTTGGTCTCGCCAAGGCAAAGAGCTGACACGGTATTTTCCGGATCTAGCGGAGGCGGCAGCGTCCATGGTTCCGCCTGGTTGTGTGGTCGATGGCGAAGCTGTGGTGTGGTCCGACGGGAGGTTGAATTTTGAAGCCCTCCAGCGGAGGTTGTCCGCAGGTAGGGAGAGACTGCAGTCCATGGCCGCAGAGCGGCCGGCCCATTTTGTCGGCTTCGACATTCTCGGTGTAGCCGGGCAAGAGGTCAGGGACCTGGCGCTTGCGGATCGTCGGACCCTGTTGGAGGAGCTGGCAACGGTCTGGGCTCCCCCGCTCTCGTTATCCCCTCAAACGACTGACCGGGACCTCGCCCGGCAGTGGTTCGAAGGTCTTGCCGGGGTTGGTATGGAAGGACTGCTGGCGAAGAGCAGCAGTCAGGCTTATATGGGCGGGAAGCGAATCTGGCTTAAGGCCAAGCATGTCTCAGAGGTGGACGTCATTTGCGCTGCCGTCATCGGCCCCCTGGAGCGACCGACCGAGATCGTGGCCGGGCTGCCTATCGATGGCGAGTTGCGTATCGTCGGCCGCAGCTCCTCGTTGAAAGCTGCTGACAGCAGGGCACTTGCTCCCTGGTTGCGGCCGCCCGCAGGGACCCACCCCTGGCCATCGGTGGTGAAGGGCACGACCCTGGACCGTTTCAATCGTGACGCGTCGCCGACCGAGCTGACGCTCGTTGATCCCGTCGTCGTTGAGGTGCTTGCCGACGCTGCTTGGTCTGGCCAGTCGTTCCGGCATTCCCTGAGGTTCCGCAGGGTCCGTCCCGAGATCGACCCAGCAGACGTCGGCGTTCCGTCACGACTGAACGTCAGAAACACGGGCCGGTGAAGGTGAAGCTGCCACTTCATTGCGTCGGCGGCGAAGGTGCACGAGGCTTTCCTCCAGGGCTTTGACCTCTCCCAGCCACTGGTGCTTCCGGGCTTCGTCCAGGCGCGCTTCCGCATTCGCGGTCATATCCTCTATTCGCCCTGTCTCTGCGGGGTCGACCTGCAGGAACCGGCATTTGATGCAGGCGTGTTCGTGCACGCAGGGGGTGGCGTAGGGGCGATGACAGGTCCCCAGTGCGACCCGTCGTAGGAGAAAGTGCTGTTCAAACTCTTGCCATTCCTCGGACGATGCCGGGCGGAGTTCATGGCTGGGACGGGTATGCCGGCGGCGTTCAATAAAGGCGTGGTGGGCCTGGATGACGTGTTCGGGGAACACTGCTGTGTACCCGCGGGTGGTTTCCAGGTTCAGGTGTCCGAGGAGGGTCGAGACAATGTGCAGGGGTAATCCGGAACCAACGAGCTCGGTGGCGAAGAGTCTCCGGAAGTCGTGGGGTGTAAACGTCACGGGTATACCGCCGTCGCTGAGGCCTGCATAGGAAGCTATGCCGATGAGCAGCTTCCGAACGTAGTGGTAGGACAAGACGTTTTGGGTTGGCCCGACCAGACGGGCGAACAGGTGAGGCAACGGTTCGCTGAAGGTCTTGTCGTTGGGATCGTACCGGGTTGAAAGTGGCACCGCTTTGCCGGTCCCGCGGGCGCGCCGCTGGACTTCAACGAGGACTTTGACGAGTTCCGGAGACATCGGGATCAGGCGTTCCTGGTCGTTCTTGGACGGCACGATATGCAGGAGCGGCACGATGGTGTTGGTTGTGGGGGCCACATAGTGGCGAAGGGACAGCTGGGTCAGCTCCAGCAGTTCTTCTATTCGGACCCCCGTTTCCTTGAGGGTCGCTGCCACCGCCCAGCCCCAGAAGCAGTCAGCTTCGAATGCCGTGATGTCGGCCCGCTTTCCGACGGAAACAGGCGGCGTGGCATCTTCATCCGCTGCTATCACTTCAGCCCAAATTCGGGCGCGGGTGTTCGCCTTGGCGCGTACGGGCGGGTCGTGGCGCCGGTACGTGACCCCCTCGACGGTGTAGGTCTCCGTGTGGGCGGCGGCCAAGGTGCGTTCGAGCAGGGCGCTGCCCTTTTCCTTCAATGCCTCAGCGGAGCGCATGAACGCCGGCAGCAGAGGTGTCAGGGATCGGGTGCGTTGCTGCATCCGTGCAACGACCTGGCGGCGGCGCTTGGAAGAGGCCTTGGATTCGGCGCGTGGAAGTGGGATGGGCGCGACCCAGACGCCCCAGCGTTCGGGTTGCTCGTGCGACCACTCCGCGATGTCCCGGTAAAGGGCCCGGACGGCGAAAAAGGTTGATGCCGTTTCAGTGCGGGGCATGCCTCCAAGCGTCATCTTGACACGCTCGCGCCACTGAGCTGCAACCTCCGGGGCAAGGTGAAGGTTCTGCTGCGCAGGGTTAATGTCGAGCACCTCGGCCCAGAACAAACGGATCAGCCGGTAGGAAAGACTCTCGAGCGAGCTGTAGTCCATGTTGGGTTTGAGCTCTTCAAGGTAATCGATCAGCAGATCCCTGACTCCTGACTGCGGGATGCCGTAGCGCCGGACCAGGGTTTCGACAGTGTGCCGACGGTTGACTACGTTGGCGTGCCAGGCGGCCCGCAGCGTTGGAGGCTCTCCGGCCAACGGGCCAAGGGCGACAAGAAGTTCCCATGCCAGATGCTCCTTAGCGTGCCGCATGTTTATACGAGCGGTATGTGAGTACGCGAGAAGGTCTTCCCCGCTCAGCTGCCCCAGCCGTTTTCCTGTTCTCACCATTACCCTGGCGATAGCGTTCTCAGCATTCCGGCGCACGAGCTCATGCGCTGCCTGATATTGAGGAAGCCTGCGCATACGCGGCGTTTCCTCCGGTTCGGCAGCATCCAGGAACGTGACGGCCCCACGGCTGTTGTTCCACTGCTTCGACGAAAACATCCATTCATAGGAAGGTCGAACGAGCCGGGCACGGACAATGCTCGTCATACCCAGGCTGATCTCCCGCATCGGTCGTGCCAGTCGTGCGCTAAGTTCAGTGCGTCCCGTTCTCGGCGCCTGATCCAGACCAGACGCGAACCATCGTTCATCCCACGTCTCCCCCGGAAAACGCAACAACCATCCAAGGACGTCGCGTGTAGCGAGGCTGGTGCATTTTTGGCGTTCTCCGCTCCTTCCGTAGGCTCCATTACTGCGCTCAACCCATGCGAAGGCATCCTCTGCTCCAAGCCACTGAAGATGCCGAAACTCCCAGTGCTGGTCCTGGGGACCTAAAATTCCGGCGTCAAAAGCTTGCCGGGGCATTGCCTTATTGGCTGCAGTGACAGGACTGTCGGCCTGCAGCCGCAACTCCCTTGCACGGATATATGTTTGGGCCGCGGCGACCTGTGCCGCCAGCCGGAGATCCTGAATGGTAGTTTCACCCGTCATTCGCCCAGCCCCAGCAGTTCGCGCAGCGCCGCATCATCGTACTCTGGCTCGATTCCCGGCGCCTCCCGAGGAGGTCTGGCGTAGTGCTCCAGGACTTTCTGCAATACATCCTCCATGCGGGGCTGTGTGTAGATCGTTGTGGTCGTGACGTTGACGTGCCGCAACACCGTTTGCACGTCAACAAGGGTGAAAGCCGGGTCGGCGATCATCCGCTCTGCGGCCGTGTGCCGCAAATCGTGCAGGGTCCAATTAGAGCCGAGCTCTTTTTGGGCTCTGGCAAACATCTGACGCGCGGCCGGATACCCGAGTGGCCGGCGGTTTTTCTGGTGCAGGGTCCACCACACCCGGTCACCAGGCGAGGCCGGCTGGCCCTCACGCATGTACAGCGCCAACCACACGAAAGCATCAGGGCTGGCAGGCACGAGATCGCGGTTACGGGTTCCTTTGCTAGTCACGACGAGTGTGTGTTCACCGAAGTCGTAGTCCCCATGCCGTAGTCCAAGCAGTTCTTCCGCCCGGGCCCCGCTGCTAAGCCAAAAGGACAACAAGGCCCTATCGCGATGGTTCGTCAAGCCATTGAAGATAGCCGCCATGGCCGAGTCCGGGATCCCCCGCCACGCCGGCTTTGGAACACGTTGCCGGTAGGTCCCCCGCCGTGGCGGCCGAAACTGTTCCATCGGGTTGTGGTGGGCGTATGCCCGTGTCCCGACGCCCCGCTGCCGGGGCACCGGGTTCACTAGCGGACCCAGGTTCATCTCAAGCGCGAAATCGTAAAAGCTGGACAGAACCGTGAGCTGATGATTGATGGAATTGGCTGAAAACGTGGTTCCCAATCCTCGCTTACGAGTCACCGTGTTGACCGCGGTGACCTGGTCGCTCCCTTTCCGCAGGGTATTTGCAGTTGGGGATGCACGCATGTGTTCTACCAGAGCCCTGACATCCAGCCGCTCAGCACGCTCCCAGGGCACAAACCTCCCGTGCAGGAAGCGGAACCAGCGCAACATGTCGTAGGCGTAACTACGCAACGTGGCCGGCGAACAATCCGAGGCGGCAAGGTCACGCAGGAACGATGACACCACCACGTGTTCCGCCTCCGGGAAGATGAGGCGATACGGAAGACCAGTATTAGCTTTCAGGACCCTGCCGACGTTGCCAGTCACAGTCCCATCCTTCCAGCTGGTATTTCCCAAAAGACCAACTCAAGGTGCAGTTAACATGCCGGGCCGTCTGCATCCGTGACGATAACGGCGCCACGTTGTGGTCCCGGCAGCAGAAGGAATTGACGGGGTACTTCCCGGAACTCGTTGCAGCGATCGCCGCGGCCGTGCCACCGGGATGTGTGATCGACGGCGAAGCCGTGATCTGGAGCCAGGGACGATTGAACTTCACCGCCCTGCAGCAGCGCCTGAGTGCTGGGCCAAAGACTCTTCCCGGGCTGGTTGCTGCAACGCCGGCCAGCTACGCTGCGTTCGACGTCCTTGCCGTCGCCGGGCATGACGCCAGGAACCTGCCGCTGACCGACCGCCGGGCGCTCCTTGAAGAACTCGCCAGCAGCTGGGACCCGCCTCTGTCCCTCTCCCCCGCCACCACTGACCGGGAGGTAGCCGAAAAGTGGTTCGAAGACCTGCCACCCACAGGGATTGAAGGGCTGGTCATCAAAGATTTGAATCAGCCCTACACCCCGGGTGCACGCTCGTGGCTGAAGCTCAAACACAGAGAAACCGTAGACATCATCTGCGGCGCAGTGATTGGGCCGATCACCCAACCATCTGAAGTTGTTGCCGGCCTCGTCCTGGATGGGAAGCTGCGGATCGTGGGCCGGTCCACGCCACTGAAGGCGAGGGATAGTAGGGAGCTGGCGAGATGGCTTCACCCGCCTGTGGGTGAGCATCCCTGGCCAACCAGTGTGAAAGGTACGGCCCTGGACAGGTTCAACCGGGACAAGGAACCCGTGGCGCTGACGCTCGTGGAGCCCCTGGTTATTGAGGTCTCCGCAGATACCGCATGGTCAGGAAGATCCTTCCGGCACCCCTTGCGGATACTCCGGGCCAGGCCGGAGCTATCACCTGCCGACGTGACGTTGCCGGACCGGCTTCATGCGGGTTAGCGATCCGTGCGGATCACTAGGAGGTTTTGACCCTCTTCCAGAAGCGCGTAGAGGTTTTCCCGCGCTTCTTCATAGGTGTCGCCCTCGGCCTCGATGTGGTTGGAGCTGCCGTCCGGGTTAGTGATAGTGCCGCGAGTATCACCGCCTGAGTCTATCTATTTGCCTGCGGGCTCGGCGGGCTCGATGAGCTCCGGCCCGTTGTTGCGGACACTGTTGACCCGGGGGCTGACAATCCTTGGTGTCAGAGTCGGTTCTGGCAGGGAGTCCAGCAGGTGCTGGATGTCGTTCTTGTCGGTCAGGTCCGGGTCGAGCCATTCCGCGAAACGGTCCCGCGGGATGATCACCGGGGCGGTCATGGACGTGGCCCAGGGCGTCCTGGGTGGCTGGATATCTACTTGCGAAGGCAATTCTTGATCCCTGTGGAATCATCGCGTGACCCCCGTTGCGCGCGTACGACCGGACCTGGTACCCCGCAGACGTCCAGGTACATGACAAGACCCCCGCCATGTGAGCGAGGGCCTTGCCGTTCGGGACTCTTGGCTACCAACCTGAATGAACCGAAACACCAATCTACCTGCCCTCACTCAGCAACAGCTCAAGATTGGCTATCAGATACCCCAAGTATGTATGACACCCACGTGGCATCGTCCACGGGAAATTATGCGGACTGCGGAAACCCGGCGAACATGCGACGTCACAGTTCCAGTCGCGTCAGTTTTGGGCCGCCCCGCTTCGCGAGCTGCGCCCACCTTGGGGCGAGACTCCATCAGCGCCTCGTGGCAACCAGAGGTCTTGACCGGCGTGTGGCATGCTTCCAGCTATGGACGACTCGCAGGTCTGGGAGACGCTCGGATTGGCCCAAGCCGCCTATATTGCAGCTACCTCGCCGGCATACGACCAAGTGCTCACCGACGTCGCTGACCGAATTCAGGCGACCGGCAGCATCGGCAAGGCCGATATCGGGGCGTTGCTCTTCTGGAAGCGCCTCCGCGCGGATACGAGATGGGTTCCACGGCTGATGACCTTGGAAGAACCGGAAGTTCGGGCAGTAACGACGAATGCGGTAAAGGCCGTAACAGATGGATCGCTGACCGTACCGGAGGCGGCTTATGCGGGGCGGGGTGCGCTGACGCCGTTGCCTGGTTTCAGAACGGGAGATGCACTCGCGTCAGCTCTCCTGCTGGCAGCAGCGCCCGAACGCATGGCCGTATACGACCGACGAGCCCGAGCCGGATTGATGACTTTGGGCCGTACGCTCTCCGCGGCGCCCGGTAGGTACGGACGCTACATGGCGTTGGTGGAAGAACTGCGATTGTTGGCGCAGCGGAACGGGCACGTTTGGTCTGCGAGAAATGTCGACGTGGCGCTCTACTGTCTCGGTGGCCCGAACCAGCTGTCTGCATAGGGCGGGCTAAGGACGCGCCCGGGAACCAGCGGCATGTCGGATCTTTCTGTCGATGATCGGCAGCTGGCTGTCCACCGAGGATGGCCATACCCTCTCGGCATTTCCTCTCTAACGCAATGCGTACCTCACGTAGCGCTCAAGTAGTAAACGTTGACGATCCAGTTCCAACGCTTCGACGGGTATGCCAAAGAAGGAATCAACTTCCTTATCCAAGGCGAGGTGGGCTGCCAGCAAATCCTCTGGCATGGCGCTCGGGTCGTAGAGGCTCTCGAGTGAAGCCCCTGGGTGTTTGGCTCGCGCGGCCAGCACCCTTGAGCCGGCGTCAACTATTACTTTGCGTGGTCCAGGATCTGTATGTCCAAGGGGAAAGTTGTTCCAAACGATGGTGTTCGAGAAACGATAGTCGGATTTGAGCCTTCCTCCGACCAGGCGTTGCCAATCCATGAATATTGAGGACGAAATTAGTGCGAATAGGAAGCCATCCTCGTCCGGTGCGGTAAAAGCCAGGTTGCTCGTAATAACCTCTGGCTTCATGCGGGCCGTCGTCAAGTACGCTCGGTTCTCGCTGACGACAGACGGAATGCATAGGTAGGGACGTTTCGGCTGGCGTATCTCACTGAAAATGTGCGGAGTTGCTGCCTGAGTTCGGGTTGCGGCTTTGGTACTCGCAAGACGCATCTGTCGAACGCGTTCGACTCGTTCCAGGAGAATAGGTGAGGCCTCAATATCTGCCTCTGTTGCATCCACGAGCCATAGACACCATCGGTCAGTCCCACCGATCAGCTCATCGGCCCCGATGAACGAACGCAAATATTTGGCCGCGATGGGATCGGCCACCACATGGTCATATTCCGGCTTCTTGACCACCAGAAATCCACCATCCACTGGCTTAGATCCATAGTTCACCTCAGGCAACGAAGGCGTGAGTGGTTTGGATCGCTTCCGGACCAGGACGTTTGGACCGTCAACGAGGTAAGCGTTGATGAACGGAACTTCGTTGTGCTGGACTGCTCCCTTGCCTCCGCTGTAATCCCACAGCTGCGGCCGGGGGCCGCCCCTGTCGAAGCCAACGATCACACAATGGACAGCAGCTTTGCCCGAAGCCTCCGATTCCCAGGGGAACGTCCGGTGAGCGAACCGAATTCTCCATCCGTCCCTGAAGATCGGCCCAAAGAGGGCTGGAACTGGTTGCCCCTGGGCAATGGAGTTCGTCGTGACGTAGGCGAATCTGGCTCCCGTCGTCGAAGATAAGAAGGTAATGGCTTTAGCGTGCCATCCAGTGACGTAGTCCAGATACCCGTCATAGTCGTTACCCCAGGCGAGCTGCAGATCCGCAGTCTGCTCATCTGTCCGTAGTGACTGGCCTGCGTAGGGCGGATTGCCTGCAACGATCGTGTCGTCGTCGGGGCGAAAGAGGTCGGACCATTCGAACCGAAGGCTGTTTCCACGGCCTAGATTGTCTTCCGTTGCTGTAACGATGGTCGCTTGCCGCTGAATCGGCAACCTTTCAGGCGCATAGCCCAAGCGTTCGATCATTTGGAGATCGCATTGTCGGTCCATGAGGAACATGGCCGTCTCCGCAATCTTGGCCGGCCATTCGTCGATTTCGATTCCAAAGAAGTTGTCTAGGACAACCTTGGGGTCCAGAAACGTTGTCTTCCCGCGTCCCTGCCTGTTGTCCGCTGTTCCAATTGCAATTTCGAGTTGGCTGGCATCTACCTTGCTGTTGCGTTGGGATTCCTTGAGTTTGAGCCGTTCCAGGATCGCGATTTCAAGCAACCGCAGTTCTCGATAAGCGATGATAATGAAGTTCCCGCAGCCGCATGCCGGGTCCAGGAATCGGATGCGCGCCAGTCGCTCCCGTAGCTTGGTCAAAAGGGCAGTTTCTTCCCGATGATCGACCGCCTTGGCATACTCTTCCCGAAGCTCATCGAGGAATAGAGGGTTAAGGGTCCTGAGAATGTCCTTTTCCGACGTGTAGTGTTCGCCGAATTCACGCCGTGTCTTCGCATCGCGCACGGATTGGAACATCGAGCCGAAAATGGCTGGAGATATATCCGACCAGTCAGACGAAGTGGCGTCTAGGATCGCGGTACGCAGTTCCGGTCCAATCGGAGGAAGCGTAATCCGTTCTCGGAAGAGACCCCCGTTGACGTACTTAAACCCTGCGAGGTGCTTTGGCGTTGCGTCCCGGTCTTCCGGAGTGTCCAGGTAAATGAAAAGTTCGTTGAGACGATCAGCAAGATCTGAACCGTCCGGGCGCGTGTGATCAATGATGAATTTCTGGAACAGGTCCTTGTCCCACATGTCGGTGTCGTCTCCGAACATGAGGAACAGAGTGCGTGCGAGGGTTACGGAGATCCCGTGTTCGGGTGTTCCTGCTTTTTTTAGGGCGTCGAACATGGATGCCATGAGCTTGGAGGCCCGTTTGGTTTCCTTCTCCGTCTCTACGTCGAAGGCCCTCTTGACGCGTTCGATGACATCAGTTGCACTCAGGCTCTCCGTGATGCCCAGAGTGATCGCTTGAAGCCGCCTTAGCAGCTTGGGGTTTTCCATGCCTGTGACGTGCACGTGAGAAGTGAGTCTCGTAGTGACGCTACCGGCCTTAAGAGTTCGGACCGGCCAGCGCCAGACCTGCTTCGTTTCATCGTGAAAAATGAGCAGACGGTCCGTTGACGTCTTAGCAATGGCGCGGTCAACTGCGGCCTGGTCAGATGAGTTTGGCAGCTCGGGACAGACCCAGACGCGAAGCCCTTTATAACTGGACACATTGGCTATGTGATATTTTCCTCTGCCGTCCAGCGGCACGGTTATAGGTTGCTGGTCCGGCCTAGACCATCGCAGGTGCTCGAGGAAGAGTTTCTGGTAGTCATGTTTGTCAACGAGTCCGAGCAGTGTGGCAGCCATTAGTCCTGGATTCCTAGTGAGCAGACGACCCGTAGGGGGTCCTTGTCTATGGATTTGATGACGAGTTTGTCGTCGTCATGCAGCTGATTGAGGATAGCGACAAGGTCGTCGTCAGAGACCCGGATCCGCAGGGCGGCCCGGAGTTTCACTTCTGCTGCTTTCTGCAGGGGTCGTTCGTGCAAAGCGTTGAGGGCGTCTTCGCCACCGCGCATGAAGAGGGTGCCTGTAAATCGTTCCCAGATTCGTTTGCGAACGCCCTTTAGGTTGCCGGTAGCAACGCTGTCACTGGAAAGAGGGCCATGGACAAGATGCTGCAGCCTTTCGAAGTGGTCGTCTCTAAGCTGGGCGGTAGGGGTTTCCGGCTCAGCATGAAAGAGCTTGAACGCCTCGTAGGGGGTGATGAGTCTCTCCCGTTCCCGCAGACCAGCTTCTCCGCCGGTCGAGACAGCGAAAGCGTCTACACCGGAGGTTGTGTTGACGTAACAGACAACACAGCTCCGGGATTCGTTGATGAACCGGTTCCGGGTCGACTGGACCATGTCCGGCATGGCCAGAACGCGCTTGGCGATGTGTGGATGCTTTTCCAAGGCGTGCGACCAAACGAGCCAGGCCTCGCTGACCACGTCCGCTTCCTCATCCACAACCGAGTCGTCTTCCAGTGTTCCGTCGTAGAAGTTGTCGAGAATTCTGATTTCGTCATCACTGCCGAAGAACTGCTCGTCCGAGCCGAAAGCTTGTGCGGAGGACTCGAGCCGTTGCTTAATGCGCAGGCGCAGGCTGATCTGCTGCTCGACCTTTTCGTGTGAGATTAGGTAGACGTAGACGGTAAGTGACTTCTGGCCGATGCGATCCACTCGCCCGGCGCGCTGGATGAGTCGAATGATTGCCCAGGGCAGGTCGTAGTTGACGACAATGTGTGAGTCCTGGAGGTTCTGTCCTTCTGAAAGAACGTCAGTGGCAACCAACACATCGATGGGATCTGTAACTGCTGCGTCATCTGCTTTGGTCCCGGGGAGCTTATTGGAGGTTGGGGAGAAGCGGCGGGCGACGGACCCAAGATTGTCGGTGTTACCGGTAGCCAGACCGACGTTTTCGATGCCGGACTCCTGCAAGGCCTTGGCTATGTACTCGGCCGTGTCCTTGTACTCAGTGAAAACCAGAACCTTGTCTCCAGGATGGTTTTTGGTCAGCAGGTCGACGAGAGCGTTAATTTTCGAGTCCTTGGAAGGATCCCAGGTTCCGTACCTGTCTAGCAGCCAGGTGAGAGTGTCGTTGTCGCGCTCTAGGTCTGCCCTAAGTGCGTCCGTGAAGATGGTCGTGTTGAGCCACTTCGTGGATGCTGGGAGGTGCCCCCGGAGGTATTCATAACGGGAAGCGGAAGTTCCGTGTGTTCCTTCTGTCTCCTCAATGTCTTCGTCGGTCACCGCTCCGAACTGTTTATCGGCGAAGTTTCCTAACGGCACTGGAAGGCGGTTCTCGATAGCGTAAAGGTACAAGTCGTTCCGGGCCCGCTGACGCTGCAGCGACTGGATAAAGGAGTACCCGGAGGATGACAGCCGTTTGAACAGGCCGGTCCGCACAAATCCTGCAACGTTTCCGCGGCCCGTCCTGATGTCGTCGAGGATTTTTTTATCCTCTTCTGTATGCCGGTGTTTCAGAGAGTCGTAGGAAGCCAGAACATACCTCGGAAGCAGTAGAGACTTGATGGCATCCAAGGTTTCATCGTCCTCCATGAGCCGGGCCGGGTCGTCGGCGCCGAAATCATGGCTGACAGGCCGTGACACTCGGACTGGAAAGAAGAATGGTGTCCCGTCCGAGAACTCCAGGTATTCGCGCTCTACGGTTCGCCCGTCGGCCAGCATGACCGGTTTCTTCTTGGCTGTCCTCTTGATGAACGAACGCGTGCGGCGGACCAGGTGATCGCTCATCAGCCGCTTCCAGTCCTCCGATTCCTCCGAGAACCGAAACGCCGCCAGCGTATTCGTTTTCCCATCCACCTTGTCGGCCAGCGCCGGGTTCAACGCCAAGGCTGCCATTGGCTCAATACCCAGATCATCATCTTCGTCAAGGTACAGACCAATCTGATTTGCGACGTCCTCAAAGGCAAGGTTGTATGGCGTAGCGGTCAACAACAGGACCTTCGAGTCGTTCCCACGTACGTACTCTCTGATGGCCTCGTAGTCTTTTCGCGTGTTGGTGCGCAGGTTATGGGACTCGTCGCAGATCACCAGTTGGAAGCGTTTCAGCTCCGGAAGGACCTTGGCGGCCATCGAGTAAGGAACAACGCGGCCAGGGATGTCGTAGGCGTCTAGGTGTTTTTGCCACATCTCCTCAAGGTTCTTCGGGCACAGGACAAGAGTGGAGTAGTCCTCCGCGGCCTGCAGCAGCATGGCCGTGGCCACAGCGGTAAGGGTCTTGCCCAGGCCGACCACGTCCCCAAGCATTGTGCCGCCCCTACGGACTATCCGCCGCGCCAGGATTCGTACGGCGCTCTCTTGATAATCAAGGAGCAACTGATGCATTGAGGGGGGAAGTACGTAGCCGTAGCCGTCTCGGACGTCCTGGGACATGGAATGGCAGACCTTCAGGAATACCTCGAAAGGGGTGGGCTGTTCTTCTGCTGCCCAGGATTCCTCAATCAGTTCAATGATCTGTTCGGTGATCGGCAGCGAGAACGTGTCATTCCAATGGGTTATAAACCAATCGTCCAGCTTGTGCGCAGCGTCCTGTTCCAAGACGTCGACGTTAAGCTCGAGATTCCTATACAGTCCCGCCGCCGTCAGATTGGACGACCCGAGGTAGCCCATGATGGGCAGGGCATAGTGTCCTGGGTTGTGCAGGACGTAGGCTTTGCCGTGCAGAGGGCGCCGTGTGAAAACCTTGATTTCAACCAAACCAGACCGGAGCTGTCGCTTCAGTGCACGAAGCGAAGTCTGGCCTTCCTTAGTGGAAAGGCCTCTCATGAGCTGTTCCCGCAGGTGGTTTACCAGCTGGGCCTGCCGATTACGGGCAGACTCGAAATCGGCAATCCCTGCATGCGGGTCTGGCGGCTGAACCTGCTCCTGAAGATCATGCAACACGGATTCAGCGGCCGAGGGCGCAACCATCCCCACAAGGACTCGGGCAACCGGATCACCCGGGTGCCCCTCCGCTGGGTGCTTCATATCAACCAGATCGGAAAAGGTCCCCCAACCTCGCAGATCAAAGTATCCCGTTGCCACGTCTATCCGTTTATGCTCCGGGAACGTTTTGAGGAGGCTTCCTCCAAGAGTATTGGTCTCAGAGTTGTCGAAAATCGTTGGCATTTCCCCCCGCTATTTGGTCTTTTCCGGATCCGCAGACAAGTGGCTGCGCAATCGTGCAGATCATCAGTGCAATCCTAGGGCTCTCCCTAAGCCCTAGGCAGCAAATCTAGCGCGAGCCAGCTGGGTATGCGCCCCTCCTAAGTGGGATGGCCAAGCACGGTCGCCAGGCACCGGCGCTCTCGGTGGAGCCCCTGCCGAGCTGGGTCTTCGCTGGGCCATTTGTCAGCCAGCGTTTGGCATTATCTACGTCCTGGGAATGGTGGCCGAGTTTGAAGCGGACCTGATCCGGATGCGAACTCGCGAGAGCATGGCAGTCGCAAAAGCGAAGGGGAGGCTTAAAGGCAAGCACCATGCCCAGGCGCCGCAGCTCCATCGCGCCGATGACCATTTCAGCCGTCTTCCCGGCACCGACCTGGTGGAATAGGCCGACGGCAGGTTCGGACAGCATCCGTGCCACGGCGGAGCGCTGGTGGAGCCGGGGCGCGAAGTCCTTGGGCATGCCCGGCAGGGTGAGCCTGTCCCCTTCGGTGCTGTAGTCACGCAGGACGATGGAGTTGAAGCGCGGGTTGTACTCATCGATCAGACGTGTGGCTCGTTCGGGTTCCTCCCAGACCCACTCGCGGGCAGCGTCGTACTCGGAGATGGACAGCAGGCTGCGCAGGTGCTGGCGGTCAGGTTCGTACTCTTCCCTGCCCTCGTCGAAGATTTGAAAGACGCCCTGGGCTCCCCAACTCCCCCACCGACCAATCCGTGGCGTTGCCGTCTCCCCCGCCGTCGTGGCCGGGTTTCTTTCAGCCGGGACGACACACATCTACTATGCGGGGCCGGGTCTGGCAGGCACAGGAACCCTGAGCCAGTGAGGAGGTTCTAAGGCACTTGGGGGCTCCCAGCCGGTTACGCGCGATGACAACCAGAAGCTGCAGGGCGGCGACCAATCACCACACAAGAAAAGACACCCAAACACAACACCAAGCAGGACAACCCGCGCTGTTAGCATCATGAAATGGTCAATTTTGAGGCGGAGGTTAGGTCTCCGTCGGCGCTGCGGCAGTTTCTTCTTCTACTGAACATCAAGCAGTTGGCGGACGAGAACCGGCACCGTTCAGCGGAGATAACAGGGCTGTACGAGGAAGCGGAGAAGTTTGGCCTCGATTGGCGCGCTTTTCACGGCGATCTTGAGGCGCTCCTGGACAAGGAGTGGATCTTCTACGAGAAGGCCTCCGGACGAACAAACGATGTCACCATCACTCACCAGGGCGTCGACGCCGCCGACGATTTCCGGTCCTTCATAACTGACCCTCGGAAACGTAATATGGCCGCTCGCGATGCGGTGCTCCAATGGCTCTACGATGAGCACCTGCACGGGCGGTCATCGCCCAACATCGCCAGATTTACTATCAGTAAGTACGGCAAGTTCTATGGTGATGACTTCACCGAGACTGAGATAAGCCAAGCGACCCGTTTCCTCCGGGAACGGCAGTTCATCCGTGGTAAAGCTGCCATGGGCGGTGCCGTCATTCGGCCCGAAATCACAGCGTTGGGCATACAGAAGATCGAAGACCAAGACATGCCGCCAGCTGTGGCAGCAAGCGAAAGGGCACCAGTGATCCACATCAACAATTCGGGCAGCATGAACCTCACCACTGGGGGCAGCAACGTCTCTCAGTCGATCACACTGACGTCTAATCAAGTTGATGATGTTCGCAAGGTCGCCGCGGCACTCAGGGAGATGCTTCCCATCCTTGGTATCCCCGCCGAACGTCAGGCAGAAGTCGTAGAAGTTGCCACTGAGCTCGAACAGGAAACGAACGCTCCTGCACCAGCGCCGAGTCGGCTGAAGTCACTCCTTACCCGGATGATGGAAGTGCTCGCTCTCGGCACCGCTGAGAACGCCGTAGAAGCCCTGAACGGCTTGGCGGAGAAAGCACTTGAAAGCCTCTAGAAGGCTTCCCGTCTTTCTAGAGGACGGGAAGCCGAAACGACGTCGTGACGGCTGCGAATAGACAGGTGACATATGACCCGTTTACTAGAAGCTCTGGGACCAGTGAGCCATGGGGTCCGTGCTGCTCCCTGTGTAGCTTATTGCCTCGTCGTGTCGACGCAACACCTGGTCCACGTGTACCGATCTGTTCGTTCCGCTGACGGGTAGCTCGAGAGCCAAATGCAACAAGTCGGCATGAAAGATCTGCTTATGCTTCTCCCAGTCGAGGAACTCCGATCTGAACCGGACCCTCATCGTCCCAGGTCCGCTAACGATGAACCCATCAGTCCGCTCAACGACCCCTTCGTGACCAGGTATCACCTTTTGCTCGGGGATTCCCCATGGTGGAGAGCTAATTTTGAGGGCCATCGCGAGCGGCTCGATTTCCCCTGTGATGCGGTGACGAGGGAACATCACGCTTGACCTGCTGAAGGTGTGTTCAACGAAGATGTCAGCCCAACCGGTGAAATAAATGCCGCCATTATAGTCCGAATCTGGATCGGCGTCGCCATGATCTTCTTCTAAAGTGGCGCCGATCTTTAGAACGTCAACGTTGGGAATCTGTATGGCTGGAACGAGCATACGCAGTATTTCGTCTCTGGCAGCAGGGCGGGTGCCCGTTGCTTCACGAATCAGGATTTCTCTAGTTTGTCCAACCTTCAAAATGTAGGGGGCCCTGTCAGAGGATATTGCCAATGCGCGAATGGACTTACCACCTGCGATAACCATCGATCGATCGCGGACCAACTCAGGTAAGGCCTGATCAAAGTGCTTCTGGACGCTGGCCCACCAAGTACTCACCTCACGGCCGGTCCAAGGGAAGTGTTCCCCAGTCTTCTCGTCGACCCCAATGACCAACACGATGGTCTCTCCCGCAGCACGATTGAGGCTTCCCGCGAGCTGACGGACGAATCTCTCCTTGTCCGGTTCAGGCCACTCAGCCTTGAACTCGACCATGTCGTCCTCCCCCAGCCGGTGCTGCTTGATCGCTTCAATGGCGGCCAGCACGCGCATCTCTAGCTCTATGGACTGCATTTGGAAATGCCCTTCAGTCAGTGAACGCGCACAACAATATGGACAGCGAGGGACATCCCGACACTGAACGCTAACCCATAACGCCTCCAGGCGAACTGTTCCAATTCCTTGGAACTAGGACACCTCCGCGTGTACTCCCATGGTCGTCAGGGCTTGGCCTGCCCGCCGGCATCCCTTACGAGCACTCGGAGCCAGGGCGCCTGCCGGAGAGGCTTCAGCCAGGCTAGTCCTTGCGGATAGCTATGAGGTTTTTGCCGTCTTCCAGAAGCGCGTAGAGGTTTTCCCGCGCTTCCTCATAGGTGTTGCCTTCGGCCTCAATGTGGCCGTAACTGCCGTCCGGGTTAGTGATGGTCCCGATGAGTATCACCGCCTGGGCCTATGGGGCAGCAGGCTCGGCGGGCTCAATGAGCTCCGGGCCATTGTTGCGCACGCTGTTCACCCGGGGGCTGACGATCCGCGGTGTCAGGGTCGGTTCCGGCAAAGAGTCCAGCAGGTGCTGGATGCCGTCCTTGTCGGTCAGGTCCGGGTCCAGCCACTCAGCAAACCGGTCCCGCGGGATGATCACTGGGGAACGGTCATGGACGTGCCCCAAGGCGTCCTGCGTTGTGGTGGTAAGAACGGTGCAGGTGAGCAGCCAGCGACCAGGGTCGCCCTCGGGCAGCGACGGATCAGCCCACCACTCGTACAGACCGGCGAAACCCAGCAAAGGCTCGTTCTCGGAGTACAGATAGTTCGGGATCTTTTTCCCGTCCTCAGTCTTCTGCCACTCGTAATAACCCTCCGCAGGGACGATCGCACGCCGCTTCACCGCGGCCTTCCGGAAGGACGGCTTCTCCAAAATGCTCTCGCTGCGGGCGTTAATAAGCTTGGAGCCGATCTTGATGTCCTTCGCCCATGACGGCACCAGGCCCCAGCGGGCAATAAGCAGATGCCGGTCGATGGTGCCCTCATCCAAACGTTCGGCAACAATCGGCACACTTTGAGTGGGTGCCACATTCCAGCTCGGCGGGGGCGGACTCCCCTCAATCTCTTTAGCCTCAAAGTGACTCAAAAGGTCGCCGGTGGCCTTGGACATCACATATCTACCGCACATGAGGCCATTCTGCCCTGCAGCCGCGGCAGAAGTGCTTTAGGGTGCTTTACCCGAGGCTGCTAAACGCTCGGGCAGCGTGTCATTCAGCGAGAAGGGTCCCCATGCGGCCCCGCTCGGGCAAGGTCTCGTCGATTTCATGCCATCGCTCCGCCGCTTGGCCGCGTGACCCCGAGAAAAGAGTCGGCCATTTAGGCCGGCCCTCTGCTGGGTCCGTTGCTCTCGCGCCGATAGTCCCTGTTGATCACTTACCACTGAAAAATCGCATTAGATTCACTGCCGCCACGACTACGAGAAACCAGGCAAAGAACGTCAAGGCGTGCCCCAACGCGGTTGGCTCCTCACCCACGTAGTGAATCAGAGCGTCAGGACCGTTCTTGTCCCTTGTTACCGTCTGAGTCCCCGCGATCGTCAAACACACGGTGGCAAGTACCAGCCCCAAGCCAACCTGCCATAAGCGCGCCATTGTTCCCCCAACTAATAGGAGCACAGCTTATCCACGGACAAAGCCACCGGCACAGACCGGCAATGTGCCGTTAGTCCGTCCTCGTTTCCAGCACGGCCAGCACTTGCCTGGCCGCGTCCAGATGTTGCACCACCACGCCCACAGCGCTCCTACGAGCGCCGTCTCAGGAAACGATCCTTTATCAAGACTGGAGGCTCGCCCGTCCTCGGCTTGTCGATGTTTGGAATTGCAGTGTCTTCCCGGACATTGCTTCGTCCTATTAATGTGTCTCACACGCGTGATTCTCAACAAAAGCAAATTAAGCCTTTGATGAGCATTCGACATCTGGGCCGCCAATAACTGGTAAAACCAACCTCCGGGCGATCCCCGCTATCCTCTCCGCGCCCAGCGCGACCCTGGTCACCTCGAACACACGCGACATCGTGGACGGCACCGCGGCGTCCGGGCTGTTGAGGGCCCGGCGTGGGACTTTAATCCGCAAGCCGTCGGCTTGGAAGAACCTTCTTGGTGGTGGAACCCGCTGTCCTACGTCACCGACGAACCCGGCCACCCGCCTCGCTGACCCCTTCACCTCCGGCTCACGTGGGCCGGGAGCCCAGACAGACGCGTACTTCGACCCTGTCGGGCAGGGACCTGCTGGGGCCGGCCTGCTGCTCGCGGCCGCCCTGGCTGACCTTCCCATCACACAGGTGCACACTTGGCTGACTGACCCGACCGACGACGCGGCCGTGCCGATTCTCATGGACCACGGCTTCACCCAGACCGGCAAGGCGGTCAACCTCCCCCGCCCTCTCCCCCAGCGGTCTGCCGACGCCCTCACCGGTTAACTGGCGCGACTGTGTTAATTTAACCCCGGGCGATGGTGATCTCTGCGCCAGGCGCCCCGGTTAGCATGGTTGCAGAGCCGGCGGTCCCAGCCATGCTCCTTGCTGCACCATAGGTTATGGAATCCATGGCGCGACCAGCTATGGTTCATGCCATAAGTAATGCCATATCTCCCGTTTGACGATCAGCCAGAAGTCTCGTTAGAACACTGCCTAGGACTCCAGCCATTCGACGCGTGCAGCGTCTCACCTCTGGACAAGCAGACCGCCCAATACGTGACCAAATAGCCGGCCAGGCCTCACATAACGTTCTACGGCAGGTAGGCGTACAAGCTGTACGATCCATAGGAACAACCATCAGTCAAACAGTGAGGTCTCGTACAGGAAAAACGGCTACAACTCCAATGTGAGGCCATGTTTAAGCGCCAATGGGACATGTGGCTTGAGGACGCATAGGGAAGCGGGCACCATACCCAGCCGTATCTACTGCATTGCATGCCATGTACCGCCCTGCGCCGTGCACTGTTATACCTCCTATGCGTGTCACTACAAACAATCCCAGGGGACTGCACATAGCCTTAGCAGCAGGACAACATGCAACCCAGCAAGTAGGAGAGTCGCCGGCTAATGGCACGATCACTGGAAACCCCCGTACCCCCGAAACCCAAAGCAACACGGGCCATTGACCGTGTCATCTCTCTGGCGAACGGCAAAGGCGGAGTCGGCAAGACCACCACTGCAGCCAACGTTGGCGGGTACGTGGCGCTGGCCGGCTCCCGTGTGCTGCTGATCGACCTTGACCCTCAGGGCGATCTGGCCCGCGACCTCGGATACGAGCGGCAGACAGGGAAGGAATTCTTTCAGGCTCTGATCGCCGGTACACCACCGATGATCCTGCGCGACGTTCGGGAAAACCTTGACGTAATCCCGGGCGGCCAGGACCTCGAAGACATCCAAGGCCTCATGGTGTCCCGCTCCAGCCGCTCCGACGCCGGCGACTTCGGCGACATGCTCTATGCAGTCCTGGCCCCGTTGGCAGACGAGTACGACTTGATCCTGATCGACACCCCGCCAGGGGAGCGGATCCTCGTAGAAGGCGCCTTCGCGATCTCCAGTGCAGTCGTCGTTCCTACCCGATCCGATGATGCGAGCATTGACGGTGTCGAACGCATTGCACGCCGCTTCATGGCTGTACGTGACCGGAACCCGTCCCTGCAGTTGGCAGGCATTGTCTTGTTCGGTGTAGGACCGCGCTCCATGCGCCTGGAACGCAGCGTCCGAGACACCTTGGAACAAATGCTCGGCACAGTCGCCCCGGTTTTCGGAACCCGCATCAGGAACCTCGAGAGCGCAAGCGCGGACGCCCGCCGCAAGGGCCTGCTCTTCCACGAACTTGAAGGTGCCGTTACCGAAGCTCAGAAGAACCGCCTAAAGGCGCTCCGGGCGGGGGAGAAGCCGACGGACGGCTTCTTCTCGCGAAACGCCGGGGGACTCGCTGAAGAGTACGAGCAGCTGACCGGCGAGATCCTCGCCCGACTTAACGAGATCGAAAGCGGGAACGAAGCGTGAGCGGCCGACAGAGCCTTGCGGGCGCATTCGCACCTGTAGCGCCTGCCCGCGGTGCAGCACTCCAAGGACTGCTGGCTCCGAAGCGGGGGAGGAGCGCCCCTGCACCGGAACCCAAAGCCGGAGAGTCGGTGGAGGCGCCGGCCCAGGAACTTGTACAGGTCCAGCCAGCAGCAGCACCCGGTCCCGCACAGGCACCTACTGAGCAACCGCAGGCGGATGAGCGGCCAGCTGAACAGGCACCTGTTGAGGAGGCACCTCTTGAGGCGGCAGGAGAGCAGGAGGAGCCCGCGCCTACAGCCGTTAAGGCCCCAAAGGCCACCAGTCAGCGTCAACCTGCTGCCAAGAAGGCAGCTAACGTCACCAAAGCCTCCGAGCTGGTTCCCGGGGCACTGCGCAACGTCGGGGTGTACCTGCCGCCGGCGCTCCTGGCCCAGGTCAAGGATACGGTCTACCAGGAGCGGACCACATACGCGGACCTGTTAATTGACGCCTTCGAAGCCGTCGACGACATTCAGATCGCCAAGGAGTTCACTCCCGAAACCACCCTGACCCGCTCCGGCATTCCCCGCCGTGCACCGCGAAAACGCGGCGAGGCCGGCATCCAGATCCAGCTACGCCTCGACGGGCTGCAGGTCGCTTGGCTGGATGAAAAAGTCAACGAGTTCGACGCACCTTCACGCAGCGCGCTCGTCTCGGCCGTATTCAAGCTTCATATCCAGGCGGGGCCGACTGCGAAAGAGTGATCCAGAAGCTCCTTGAACTAGCATGGCTTGTCTTCCAGTAGTGCTTATGGCATGGCTTATGGCATGAGCACAAGACTGCCATAGCTACGCCGGGGAAGTGGATGCGGTGGCCGGCCGCATCGACACCCGTCAAGGTGTACAGGTCTGGGAAAAGCTCACAACTGACACGCCTTTGGCGCTGATCCTCATCCTGTTCTGTAGAAGGCCATGTCGGAGAGTAGCCATTCATCGGGTGGCCCCTCGAACATCTCCCAGGGATAGTCTTCGTCGGGGGAGAGCAGCTCCGGGACGGTATTGACGTTCTTGGCGAGCCATTCCCGCCAAATGATCCGGTCGTTGCGGTAGCGCTGTAACTGTGCGGCCACTGCCTCCAGAACGCCGAACTGTTCCGCGAGTTGCTTCAGGGACGTTGTGCTCACCACCGACCACGCCCGCCCGGCATCACGGGCAATAAGATTCCACGCCGCGAGGACTTCAAGAGCCTCATAGACTGCCGACCGGGAAAGCCTCGTAACTCGCACAATGTCTGACGTTTGCAGGGCGGGGGAGTGCTCCAACGCCTCATAGACAAACGCCGCCGGCAATCCGAGTTCGCGGAACACCGGCCGCAGGGCATGGATTTTCCCCTTCTGCCAGGTCGCATCCTCAGCCGCCGACTTCAACTCTTCAGGAACGGTCAGCATATAGAGATCACCCTTGGTTCCCCTAGCTTCTTCCACCAGCGTGACCAAGGGATCTTTTTCCGCCCGCAGTTCTCTTAGATGAAGACCGACCGTGGTGTGGTCCAGGCCAGTGGCCACGGCGATCGACCGGACGCCGAACTCAATGAAACGCGACGCCGTCATATGGGCCGCCTCCCCTATCGCCCTAAGCACCATTCGACGTGCCATGCCTGCCCTGGACTCCTGGTACTGGACCTCTCTGATCCTGATAGCACTGCGCCACGTGCGGATGTGCCGATGCTCTGCATCGGGATTTGAAATTGGATTTATAACCTTTGTCCCTCCCGCCTGTGTAATTGGCTGGCTTGTGGGGGAACTGCGGACGTTGTCATTCGGGTCGGTTTTGGTGGGCTTTTTGCTTAAGTAGCTGAGGGCGCTCATCCAGTCACGGCGCAAGGACGGAAGGCGGTGGCGGGCTGCGTAGCGGGCGTAGAAGGAAGCCAGCCCGGGCCAGGTTCCCTGGAGTATCCGGCGTTCAACATCCACCAGCTGCAGGCCCGCGGCCGCGGCACTGAGGATGACGGCCTGGCGGGCGTCCGAGTCTGAGGCGTACCTGTTGGAGTCGTACAAACCGGTCTGAGCCAGCACCTGCATCGTGCGCGACATGCGTCCGGCCGGCAGCTCGACCGCCGGCATATCCCCGGTCACCGGGGTGAAAGTTTCCTCGAGACGGAGCGCACGGACAGCCTTGATCTCCGCCGCCAGATCCTTGGTCATGGCATTCCACACTGTTGGAGTGTTGGGCCTGCGGGCCACGTCGTAGGCCATGGACAGGCTCATCGCCAGTTCCTGATGGCCGCCGCGCTTGTGCGGGGATCCTGGTGTTCGCATGCAGCCGTGGAGCAGGTTCTGGTGCGGGGTCTTGTCCAAGGTCCGGTATCGGGTGCCCAGCGCCTCGACAAGATCACGCGCTTCGGAGAAGGTGACCCGCCGTGCCAGCGGGACGTAAACGTGGCGGCCGCCGTTGGGGGAATAGTCCTCAATCCAGCGAGCTCCGACCGAGTGCAGCCAGGTCTGGACGGCTCGGACATCGGCCTGGACCCAGTCCAGATCCGCCACTGATGAGTCAAAGTCAAGGAAGATCGCCGCGCAGGTGCCGTCCTTACCGAAAATTCTCACGGCCGCGGGGAGCGAGGGGAGTGCTTTGGTCAGGTTCCGTTCGTGCTTCTGCGGGTACGTTTTACCTGCATCACGAGAGAGGCGAATTCTGGGCTGACCGGCTAGCAAGGGAGCTAGAGCTGACCAAACGGTTGCTGGGTCGTCTGGCTGCGTTGACACGCCAACAGCGGGGCGTGCTGGCAGCACGGAGACGTGCTGATGTACGATGTGGGTAATCCTTTCGGGGATTGAGGTACGAAAAAGGGCCGATCCTGCCAGATCGGTTTCATAGCAACACAAAGGATGGCCTGTTCAGGCTCTCCACGACTTACAATCTGATCCGCCGGCAAGCAATCCAGAGGGTAAGTCTCAAGCTTCGAAGGCCCGCCTAGTGCGGGCCTTCTTTTTGTTATGAGGCAATGCGGATGGGCAGCTCCTGCTGGTAGTCATCCTGGTCGAGTGCGGCCAGGTCCTCTTGCAGCTTTGGCTCTACAACGGACAGAACGTATTCAGTGACGGTTAGACCCTTGTGGGCGGCCACCTTGGCGATCCCGTCAGCGGTGTGTTCCTGTGTGCGGAAACCAATGAACTTACGCAGGCCTTTACTGGGGCGCCCGCCGCCTCGATTTACTGCTACTGCCGTCATGTGCTGTGTCCTTTGAATTTTGTAACCGCTAGAGCGGTTACAGCTTCATCGTTGTATTGCCTGCCGCTCAAACTGACTGGGTTGTCATTGCGACTGCTCTGAAGCTATCACCGGGCAATTGAAGGCCCGGGGATTTGTTTTCAGAAAACGGTAGCGTGTCGCGTTTGTGACTTTGGGCTCGCTCTTCGACTCTGAGGGGGACTGGGTTCCCAGCAGCGACCACTCAGCGCTAGGGGCGGCCCCAATGACTGGTCTGGCCCAAGGTTGACGATCGGTCACGTACCGGGCCGAAACCTTTAGTCCTCTCAACGTGTTCAGCACTCCAACTTCGCCCTCTCCTATGACAGGCAGCCCTGTCGATTTGATGCTAGAGCCACCCTTCATGCCATCTTTTAGTAGGAACTTGGAGGAGCAACGATAGAACACAGTCTAGTCACACATGCGTGACGCACGAGTGACGCATGCGTGTGTTTTCGTCAGTTTGGGAGAAAATGTCACCGATCATGATTGAGCACAGCGCAAACGGGAGCGGTCGTATAACACCTCGGAATGCCGTCTCCATGCTCGCTCTACCAAGGCACGTAACCTTCGAAGCCCTTCTTCAAGCCGTATCTTCAGCTCATGGTAAGCCGATATCTATTCGCGAGGTTCCTGGTCATGGGCTGTCTGGAGTGTCCGGGCTTTGGGTTGAATCTGCCAAACGTTCACTCGTGCTCGTTCGAAGCGGACTCTCAGAGCTACACAGGATGCATGTGATCTGCCACGAATTCGGCCATATCCTTCTCCGGCACCAAGGTTGTGAAGGGTTGGCTGCCTCTATGTCCTCCGTTTTCCATCATGTCGGCCAGGCACAAGGCCTCAGACGCATACTTGCGCGATCGCCACAGTGGAGTGACATGGAAAAGGCTGCCGAGGAAGTTGCGTACTTGCTTTCGTCCGCTACGCGGGAAAAGCCGTCGGTGCCAGCCAGTGACTTCGAAAAGGTCTTTGAATGAGACTCGTACAGCTACTGCCAGCTTTAATCCTCTGGGCCGTCGTCTTGGTACGGATTGTAGGATTGAGGTTCGGCTGGAAACAGGGCATTCTCAGGGCGATGCTCCTCGTGTCGATAGGCACAACGCTGAATATAGATCCCGTCTACCTAACCGTTGATGCTTGGATTGGTGACCGGAATCTGCTCAATCTCGTCGTCCATGTGGTCTTGGGTCTTGGCATGACGGAACTGAGTAGGCTGGTTGTGGCCGCCACCAATGCATCCACCGTGAGGTGGCGTCTTCTGGTTACGGTCGGCCTTGGCCTGGCGGCCGCTCAGGCAGCCCTATTGTTTTCGACGGCGACACCTGGATCAGCCACCAACTTCACGGACGTATTTGCCGGTATTCCCGCTATTGCCCTGTACCAGGGCCTCTTCTTCGCCTGGATTGGCATCATCACCGCCTACACCGGGTACGAATGCGTGCGCAGGAAACGAGCAGAGGAAACGGTTTCGTTCCGTATTGGCTTCGACATCATCGCAGGCGCTTGCTTGTCCGGAGTTACGGCAGTTGTTACCAAACTGCATCTGGTGATTCAAGAAGCCCAGGGAGTGGAGAGCCGGTCTACGGAAGTGGCCTATCTGGTCTATCGCGGGTTGATCGCTATTACTTTGCTTGGTTTTGCCGTGGGATTCGCACTTCCTGCGTTCAGCCGAGGCTTGCAACAATGGATTGACTGGAAGGCGCGTCGGGAGTCGCTGGTTAGCCTTCAGCCGATTGTGGAGAGGCTTCTTCAAACCGATGCCGGCGAACGGGCGCGCGAGGCTGCAGCGCTAAGCCTGCGGCGCTTTTCCAAAGATCAGCTCTACCGTTGGGTGATTTTTGTCGACGATATTCGTATTGAGAATCCGAACCTTTTGTCGACTGATGACATTGAGGTACTAGACAAAATTGAGGCGAGACTTGCACACAACGGCCCGAACCGCGCCCACCACTCTTCTTCCGCTGGCGGGTAACTTCTCCAAACTACTTATGCCAGCCGGCCTCCTGCTTGTCGTCATTGTTTTGGCAGGCGTCAAAGCTGGCTTGGGCTTCTGGGGCGTTGCGGTCTTAGCCGCCGGCATTGTCATTCTTCCGGGATTGGCGTACAAGAAATTTGCCGGGATTGCCCGAAAGTTCGGTTTGCCGAGCAGTGGGCGAACGATGGCTGTCACAACACTCACTATTGCTGGAGCATTAGCTTGTGTTCTTCTCAGTGTGCCGGCCCCAGTTCCCGCGACCGTGCTGGGCTTCGTAGCAGGAAATGCTCTACTGGCGCTGGCCAGACGCCGGATGAACGCTTCGGCTCACGTATCTGTCACGACATTCGCCGTACTTTGGGTGACTGATGTATTCGGATCGGTTCTTATTTGGCTGTTGGTACTATCACCGATGATGATGCTGAGCCGAACGGCACTGAGGGAGCATACTTGGCGAGAGGCAGTGGCAGGGGCATTGCTAGGCATCATCACTTATTGCTGTTTCGTTGGAACTAAAAATTGGAGCTGGATCAGTTGAGTGATTTTGATCTTTCGCCGCAGCGCGCGGCCGGGGCCTTGCGGGCGGAAACGCTCGCGCGGAAGATCAATCTCCTACTGGATGTGCTCGTCTCTGAGACTGGCAAACCCTTCGACTATCCGGCCATGCGCGATGGAGCCCAAAAGGCTGGCTACTACCTGTCTCGGACTCGATGGACACTACTAAAGGCAGGGAAGGAACAAGTCGTTCCTGACGAAGCCCTACGGGCAATAGCCACCGTATTCGACGTGGATCCCGAATACCTCCTCCAGGAGGGCGGTAAACTTCCGGAACGAGTCGAGGCGGAGTTGGAACTCATTCGAAGCATGAGGCGTGCGGAGGTTCGCAATTTTGCGACCCGTGCACTCGGCCCAGTTGATCCCGAGACGCTGAAGGCCATCGCCAAGATTTTGGATGAGGGCGTCTAGCCACCCCCAAGGCTCTCCTTCCGGTAGCCCTCGGTGGGGTTTGACAAGCTTCGTCACACTGCTATCGTCTTTTGTGTACTCACTCATGCGTGACGCGTGCGTGACTCTGCGTGGAAGCCAGCAAGTGAACGGAATGATGAACCGGTGATTAAGGCATGATCAACAGGAGCAGAGAAGACCTCCCGGCGCTTCCCAAGGCGTCAGCCTTAATTTCCCTCGACGTAGTCAAGGTACGTGCGCGCCAGACTTCGAATCCTTCTTGGTTGCACCGTATAAGTAACATCCCGGCCTTGGCGCACACCGCGCGGAGGATCCGTTTCGATCAGACCATCATCTTCAAGAGTTTCCAGATGCCGGTTCAGGCTCGGTCTGCCTATGTCCAGCTCGGCCTGGAGTTGCCCGATCGTCGAGGGACCAAGAATGGCCAACTGCCTCAAGACGTTCGCTTGAGCCCTGTTGCCCATGAATCTCACTGCGGCCTCGACATCTGGAGGAAGATTCGGTCGGATCAGTCGGGGCATGCGTCTATATTGCCCGACTTTCCATTGAATCATCACAATTTTCCATGCCTCACTCTATTGCTAAATAAAAGAGTCCGTGCCGCGGCTCTCTTCATGTGGAGTCGTGAAGTCAGCTGCCCGCAGCGTCTTGGCCTCATCTCCGATACCTTTTGCGCTTCCACCACTGACCTGGCGACGAAAACGGACGCCGCGGGCCTGTTGTTAGTCGGACCATACGGGGGTCTGCGCTGATGCAAGGCAGGTCATTTGCTCTGGTTACGCTCGCCGCCACCCCGGTACTGTTTTTTGGCCTGATATTCAGCATGCTCGTGCTGCTCACCCCTTCGAAATCTACCGCGGCCACCTGCGGCTCGTCCGTCTCTGTTGTCATCAAGGCCGATACGAAGGCCGAGGGTTACACCGAGGAGCAGTTGAAAAACGCCGCTGCGATCATGGGTGCCGGTAAGGCCCTGGACCTGTCCGTGAAGGGTCAGATGATCAGCGTCATGGTTTCCCTGGGGGAGTCGGGCCTGCGGGTCCTGGACCACGGCGACGGATCCGGAGCTGACTCCCGCGGGCTGTTCCAGCAACGCGACAATGGAGCGTGGGGCTCCTACGCGGACCGCATGGACCCGACCATCAGCACCACGAACTTCATCAAGGCCCTGCAGAAGGTCGAAGGTTGGGAGCTGTTGGAACCGACCATCGCCGGCAATAAAGCCCAGCGCAACGCGGACCCGTACCACTACCAGAAGTACTGGCCCGAGGCCGTCAAGCTCGTCCAGGCACTCTCGGACGGGAAGTTTTCACTGGGACGCAGTGACTGCGCCATTCCGGGGAAGTCCGGTGCCGGGGATGACTACCCGTGGAAAGACTCTCCTACCTGGATGCAGGTCGGGGCCGGAGCAGCCGCCGCGTCGCCGCTGGGCATGTTTCACCGCGAATGCGTGGACTTTGCCCTGTGGCGGGTGAACCAGCAGACGGGCTCCACGGGTGAACCGTTCAAATTCCTCAACGGCAACTTCCGCCCGGACGGGCAGGGCCTGGGATCGGCCCTTACGTGGAAGGCCGGCTGGGACGCCAAAGGCTGGCCCACCGGGTCCGTTCCCCGGGTTGGTGCGGTTGTCTGGTACGCACCAGGGGTCGGGGGAGCGGACCCGACCTTCGGTCACGTCGCCGTGGTGAAGGAAGTCAAAGACGACGGGACCTACGTCGAAGAGGGCTACAACGGCTACCTGCCCCCGGATGACCACAACTACTACACCCGGACCGTCAGCAGCGATGTCCCCTCAGCGTTCCTGTACCTGCCCACCCAAGAGGAGAAGTAATGAAAAAGCCCTGTGCCCTCATCGCAGTAGCCCTGCTCTGCACCGCGTGCGCACCGGCAGCAAACACCACGCCTGCCCCGGCAGAAACCACGACCGCCACGCCCTCCGCTCCCGTCTCGCTGAGCGCCAGCAGCGGCCCGCAGGCGCCCGGGGGAACGGTGCCGGCCACGATCGGTATCACCTGGGATCAGGCCAGCAAGGACGCGGCCATAGACGTGGCTGGGAAGGCCACGACTGATTTCGCCCGCCCGGCGGTGGAGGAAAAGCAGTGGGCCAACGATCTAGCCCGCTGGCTCACGCCACAGGCCACTGCCGACTACTCGGCTGTGGACCCGGCCAACATTCCCGCCAGCCGCGTCACCGGCCCGGCCACGCTAAGCGTCGATGAGACCAACGGCTACGGCGTGATGGCAGCAGTGCCCACCGACGCCGGAACCTACACGCTCCAGCTGCTCCGCACGGGCAAGGAAGCCCCGTGGAAGGTCAACCGCTTCACACCACCCTCGTCCTAAGCGCCGGAACTCCCCAACTCACACACCTAAGGAAGAAGCCCATGAGCACCACATCAACCGAGGTCCTCGCCTTTCCAAACATCAGTGCCATCGTCCGTGACAACGGGACCGCCGAGGTCATCGTCGCCGGTAACTCCCGCATCGTCCCGGCCGGGGAGTCCCTGCAGGATCTTCGCAACAACGCCCTGGCCCTCGTCTTGGGCGAGGCCCAGACCTTGAACCGTCCCGTCAGGGCCCAGATCGAGGATCCCGAGGGACACGGGGAACTGATCGTGCACCCGGACAACACGATCGAATCCGTCTCCTACGAGGTACGCCCCGCCCGCCGTCGGGCCGAAGCACCGAAACCCACACCTGAGGCCGTAGCTCCGGCCGTCATTGATACCGTCCCGGCTCCTGCGCCTGAGTCTGTGGATGCTCGGTTAGAGCCCACGGCTGCCGCCGTCGCCGCGGTGGACCGCCAGCCGTGGCCGCCCAATCCCGTCGCACCAGAGACGACAGCGCCGGCAGTTGCCACGGAGGAAACACCGCCGACCCGGCGCAGCTTGAAGGAAACCTCATTCCTGGTCAGCGCCCCGGTCCTGGAGCCGGCCACCCAGGGGTGGCGGGGTGCGCTCACACGCCTTGGCTTCCGGATGGACCCCTCCGCCGAAGAACTCTCAGAACGTGAGGATGTCCGCACGGTCAGCCAGCACTGGCCCGGTCCCCGGACCATTGCCGTGGTCAACCGCAAGGGCGGGGCGAACAAGACCCCCACGGTGGTCATGCTCTCGGCCATCCTCGCCCGCTACAGCGGTGCCGCGACCGTCGCCTGGGACAACAACGAGTCCCAAGGCACCCTGGGCTGGCGGACCGAAAAGGGAGCTCACGACCGGAGCGTCCTGGACCTGATTGATTCCTCGACCGAACTGCTTTCCCCGTCAACGAACGCCGCCGAGATTGCCAAGTTCGTCCACCACCAGACCGCAGATAAATTCGATGTCCTCCGATCGGACGAGAACGAAGAAGGCGACCACGAGGTCACGGCTGAGGAAGTCGACATCGCCCACCAGGTCCTTACCCGGTACTACCGGCTGGTGGTCATGGACTCGGGCAACACCGCCCGGGCAGCGAACTGGCGCAGGATGATCCACCACACGAACCAGCTCGTCGTGCCGGTGACGGCCATTGAGGACCGCGCCGAAGCTGCCCGGCTGGCGCTGCAGACCCTCGAATCCCGTGGTGGCCATGACGCCGAGCTGGCCCGCAACGCGGTCGTGATCGTCTCTGAATCCACCGATGCCAAGCGGGCCATGTCGGGGGATGCCTTGAAGCGGGCCAAGGACGAGGCCCAGCGGATCGCGGATGGTTTTGAACCGTTCGTCCGGGCCGTCGTCCGGATTCCCTACGACCCGGCCCTGGTCAACGGCCCCATTCGCTATCAAGCCCTCCAGCCCGCCACCCAGCGGGCATGGCTGGCGGCCGCAGCCGCCGTCGCGAAGGGCTTCTAAAACCACCTACCAACGGACTTTCGAAAGGAGGAACCATGCAACAGTCCCTGAACCCTTGGATCACCAGCCCCACCACCGACACCGCGGAGGTGGAAACACTGGATACGTACATGCCGCCGGCGGCAGTCATCAGTGCCCCTCTGAAGGGAATGGTTGAACCCGACACAGCCGACCGCCTGCCCAGCAGCACCATGACCGGTTCCGCCGCGCTATGGATCATCGGCGCTCACGGGGGAGCGGGCGAAAACAGAATCGCGGACCTCCTCGGTGCACGTGCCACCAATCACTGCTGGCCCGTCCTCCGGGACGGAAGCAACCCCCGGATCCTGCTGGTCTGCCGCGCCGACATGCGCGGCCTGACAGCCGCCAGAAGCGCGCTGACCCAATGGGCGTCAGGAGCCACACCGGAAGTAGACCTACTCGGCCTCGCCATCCTGGCGGACGCACGGGGGAAAACTCCCAAAGCGCTGCGTGACTTCGCCGCCATCGTCGGTGGGGGAGCGCCCCGGCTCTGGACCCTGCCCTGGGTAGAAGCTTGGCGACATGGGGACACGACGGCCCCGGTGTCCCGCGAATTTCAACGCTTCATCGCTGACATAGCCACCTTAGCTACCAACACCACATCAACCACCCACCGAAAGGCCTCACCATGAACTACTCCTCCGCACTTGCAACAGGCGTCATCCCCAACCCCACTCCGACCATCCCTGCAGAAGCAGACGGGCTGCTCCTGGTCCTGAACTGGGCCTCTGGCATCGGCCTGGTCCTCGGCGTCCTTGGCGTCATCATCGTTGGCATCGGCATGGTGATCCAACTCCAGCGCGGCGAAGGCGCACAGGCTATCGGCAAACTCGGCTGGGTCCTTCTGGGCTGCATCATCATCACCGGTGCCGCCGGCATCGTCCGCGCCTTCGTCTAAGCCAGCACCAACAACGGGAGGTTCACCATGAGCCAGTCAACAGAGAGCACCACCGCAAGCAATCCGTTCACCAAGCCCGGGTTCATCATTGCTGCCGCGCTGGTGGTCGCGCTGATCGCAGCAACCGTCATCATTTTTCTCCTCCCCAAGGGACAGGGAAACGCGCAGCCGGCCCCTGCCCCGGAAGAAACCAGCGGTTCAGCCACTGTCAGCCCCAGTGCTTCAGCTGGGGCGGACAAGAGCGTCTGCGGGCTTCCCGGTAGCAGCGAAACTGCGCTTGGAACCGCGCCTCATTCAAAGTGGGAGCTGCTAGGAACCATGGCTGTTCCCGCAGATCCGTCAACGGCAGGCCCTGGAACGGTTGCCCCGGACGGTCTGAGGTCATGCTTTGCCCAGTCCCCGACAGGAGCCCTCTACGCGACGGCGAACATCTGGGCATCGTCGTTCAATGGCTATGCCAAAGAGGTCTACCTGGACCTATCTGCGGACAGCCCGTCGCGGGACAAGGCTGTGCAGGCCATCCAGGAAGGCAAGGACGTCAGTGGAGGCACCTCACTGAAAGTTCAAATTGCCGGCTTCATCATCCATTCGTACACTCCTGATGCAGCAGTCGTTGAGCTGGCTTTCAAGACGAAAGATGGCGGATACGGCGCTCTCTCAACGTCACTGCTGTGGGAGGACGGTGACTGGAAAATGGATTTCCCAGCCGCCGGCGGCGGCGCAGTTCGGGAACTGAGTGATCTAAGCTCCTTTATCCCTTGGGCTGGCGTCTGACATGGCAGAAAAGGGATGCGAAGTTTGGAACGTCGTCTGTATGGGCGAACAGCGCCTCGGCAACGTTGCGGCAGGGATCGCGGACGACGCAATCAACAATCTGGCTAAAGCCATCACGGAGGGTATGAGCCAGATGGTGACGACTCTGTCTACCTTCTGGATTTCAATGCCCACGGTGAATCTGGCTAGCGAGGACGGCAGCACACCCAGCCCTGTTGTCTCTGCGGTCAACAGCGAATTGATGCCCTGGACGCTGACGCTGGCGGTTCTCGCCGTTATCCTCGGCGGTATTCGGATGATCTGGGAACAGCGCGGAGCGCCGCTGAAAGACCTGCTCCGTTCGTTGCTCACGCTGACTCTGGTTTCCGGCCTTGGACTGGGTGTTATCTCGATTCTGGTGATCGCGGCGGATGCGTTCTCGGCCGCCATCATTGAGCGTTCCACGGACGGTAAGGGCTTTGCACAGTCGCTGAGCGTCCTCGTGATGACTGGCCAGACGGGGGTCGCCAGGTTCATCCTCATCGTCCTGGGCCTGATCGGGCTGATCGCTTCACTGGTCCAGATCGTCCTGATGGTGGTCAGGAGCGGCATGTTGGTAATCCTGGCGGGCATTCTGCCCACCACTGCCGCGTTCACGAACACCGAGATGGGCAGGCAGTGGTTCCAGAAAGCAGTTGGCTGGACCATTGCTTTCATTCTTTACAAGCCTGCGGCGGCCATCGTGTACTCGGTCGCCTTCCTCTTGATGGGCAACAGCAGCGGGCAGGACGCCTTGGTCGGCTCGATCACGGGTTTCACGTTGATGATCGTTGCCCTATTCGCACTTCCGGCATTGATGCGGTTCGTCACGCCGATGGTTGGTGCCGTCGCCGCGGGCAGCGGTGCTGCAGCTGGGGCTGCCGTTGGTGCGGTGGCGACGGGTGCAGTGTCCCTGGGCCGCGGCGGCAGCGGAAGAGGCAATGCCGCGCCAATCCCCGCGACCACGAGCAGCGCCGCCAGTACACAGAGCTCTCATGTCGGTAGTTCGCCGAAGGGCAGCAATGGAACACCTGGCCCTCGGGGCGGGGGAGGACAGCCGACCCCCGGTGTTACGGGTCCGGGCGGAGCCGCTGGCGCTGCAACCGCAGGCAAAGCAGGCACCGCAGGAGCAGCGGCAGGGGCAAGCGGCGGGGCAGCAGCAGCTGGCCCGGCTGGCATGGCTCTAGCCGCCGGCGCGCAAGTGGCTACCAAGACGTCGCAGGCAATTGAAAAGACCGCGCAGGATTCAACCGGGGAGGGCCCCAGTGGCAGCAATTAACACCGAACACAAGGAAAGGTCTTACGGCAACTGGCGGGTGCCGAAGTCAGCGGGCCTGGCAAGTCTCAGTGCCATCAACACCGGCATAGCCTTCAGCGGTCTGCTGCTGACCATTATCAGCTTCATGATCTGGGGCCTCTGGATTGGCTTGGCTGTTTTCGTGGTCACCGGAATCCTGGTCCTGGCGCTTTCCCTCAAGGACAAACACGGCCAGTCCGCTATCGACCGGTTCGCTACCAAAATGACCTTCCGGATGTCCCGCTCGTCCGGAACGAACCTTTACCGTTCAGGCCCCTTGGGTGTGACCGAGTGGGGCATGTACCAGCTCCCGGGCTTGGCGGCCCAGTCCGCGCTGTACGAGTTCACTGACTCCTACAAGCGCCCTTTCGCCATGTTGCATGTGCCGGCCACCAGCCACTTCACCGTGATCTTCTCCACCGAACCCGACGGGGCCTCCCTGGTGGACCCTGAGCAGGTCGACGCGTGGGTCGCGAACTGGGGTGGCTGGCTCGCCGGCCTGGCCGACGAGGCTGGGCTGGACGCCGCGGCCGTTACCGTGGAGACCGCCCCGGACTCCGGGTACCGGCTGCGGAACGAAGTCGAGATGAATATCGACCCGAATGCACCCGAATTCGCTCAGGCCATCCTGCGCGAGGTCGTGGACACCTACCCGGAAGGATCAGCCACGGTCCGCGCCTGGGTGTCCCTGACCTTCAACTCATCCCTGCGGTCCGGGTCAAAGAAGCACACGCCCGAAGACGTGGCCCGCGACCTCGCCTCCCGGATCCCCGGCCTGTCCGCCCGCCTACAGTCCACAGGCGCCGGGATCGCGCGGCCCATGTCCGCACAGGAACTCTGCGAGGTCGTCCGCATCGCCTACGACCCGCCTGCAGCGTTGATCATCGACGAAGCCCACGCCGCCGGTTCCCCAGTCTCCCTGACTTGGGGTGAGGTCGGCCCCACCGCAACCCAGGCAAGCTGGGATGAGTACCGCCATGATTCAGCGTTCTCCGTCTCCTGGACCATGACCGGCGCACCCCGCGGCTCGGTGAACTCTTCGGTTCTGTCCCGGCTGCTGGCCCCGCACGGGGACATTGACCGCAAACGGGTATCCCTGCTCTACCGCCCGATGGACTCCGCGACGGCCGCAACCGTCGTCGAGCGGGACCAGAACAACGCCAACGTCGCCATCACCTCCGACACCCGGCCCAGCGCACGCGCCCTGGTCGATGCCCGCTCCGCCGTGCAGACCGCCCAGGAAGAAGCCCGCGGCGCCGGCCTGGTGAACTTCGGCATGGTCGTCACCGCCACCGTCACCGACCGGGACCGGCTGCCCGATGCCGTGGCCGCCATCGAACAGACCTCCGGCACAGCCCGGGTCCTCCTGCGCCGCGCGTACGGCGCACAGGACACCGCCTTCGCGGCGTCACTGCCGCTGGGACTCGTCCTGCCCAAGCACAGCATGGTGCCCTCGGAAATCAAGGCCGCTCTCTGATGGCCCTCAAAGACCTTTTGACGTCAATGACAGCAAAGACAGTAAAGCCAGCAAAAGCGGCAGCGCAGAACGCTGGTAAGAAGCATCGTCGTGGGGCAGTGCCGGGTGCCCGTGGCTGGTCTGGACGTGGCGGCGGCATGGCCCAGCTTGTCCCGTCGGTGAAGGAGTACAGGGGAACTACGGTCCAGGTCTGCGGCCTGTGGCCGTTCTCCTCCGGTGCCTCCTCGCCCATGATCGGCGTCCCACTCGGCCGGCACGAGGAAACCCAGGCCACGGTCTGCTGTGACCCGATCAGCTGGTTCCAGCGTGCACGGCTCATCTCCAACCCTTCCGCCTTCATCCTCGGCAAACCCGGTCTCGGAAAGTCCACCCTGGTCCGCCGCATGTTCCTGGGCCTTGCCGGCCAGGGCGTCAACCCGCTGGTTCTCGGTGACCTGAAAGGCGAGCACGTCAAAGCCGTCGAAGCCCTCGGCGGGCAGGTCATCAAGCTCGGCCGCGGAGTCGGATACCTGAACATTCTCGATCCCGGCCAGGCCGTTGAGGTCGCCCAGCTCCTCGAGGACCACGGCCACCACGAAGCAGCCACCCGGGTCCGGGCCGATGCGCACGGCCGCCGCCTGAACATGGTCGTCTCCCTGATCACCATCAGCCGCAATAAGCCGCCCACCGATCAGGAACAAACCATTCTGGACCGGGCACTGCGGGTCCTCGATGACCGGTTCGACGGTATCCCCGTATTGGAGGACCTCCTGGACGTCATCATCTCCGCGCCCGATGAGCTGCGCCAAGTCGCACTGGACCGTGGTGAAATGACCGTCTATCTGCAGGAGACCCGGGCGCTGGAAGCGACCCTGCTGGGTCTGACCGGGGGAGGGAAGCTGGGAGAAATCTTCTCCAGGCAGACCACCAACCCCATGAGACGGGACCGCGCCGTTGTCTTCGACGTCTCCAGCATCGACGAAACCGAAACTGACCTGCAGGCTGCCGTGCTGCTCGCCTGCTGGTCCTACGGCTTCGGCACAGTGAACGTCGCCAACGCCCTCGCCGACGCTGGTCTGGAACCGCGCCGGAACTACTTCGTGGTCCTTGATGAGCTGTGGCGTGCGCTGCGCTCCGGCAAGGGCATGGTGGACCGGGTGGATGCCCTGACCCGCCTGAACCGGTCCGTGGGCGTAGGGCAGATCATGATTTCCCACACCATGTCCGATCTGCTGGCACTGCCGGCAGAAGAGGACCGGATGAAGGCCCGCGGCTTCGTCGAACGCTCCGGCATGGTGATCTGCGGCGGCCTGCCCGCCTCAGAAATGCCGCTGCTGACCTCAGCGATTCCCCTCTCCCGGCAGGAACAACAGAAACTCAACTCCTGGCAGGACCCGCCCGCCTGGGACTCACGCGGCGTCGACGTCGAACCCCCGGGCCGGGGCAAGTTCCTGATCAAGGTCGGCGGCCGTCCCGGCATCCCCGTTCAGATCGGTCTGACCTCCATCGAAAAGAACGACGGACTGAACGACACCGACACCCGCTGGCACCCACCAGCCGAACCGCTCATGGACCCTGCAGCACCTACGCTGCCGACAGAAGGAGGCGCGCTGTGAGTGCACCAAACCGCAAAGGAATGGGCCTCGAAGATGCCCTGCTGGTCTGGCTCGCCATCGGCGCCATCGTCATCTTCGGCGGCGGCACCTACGCTGCCGTCCACCTCGGGTCCTGGATGGCAGGAATCGACGCACCCCCTGCCCACCCGATTGATTTGGTCGCCGGGCTCATCAAGGGCAAGGTGCCTTGGCCAACCCAAGCCAGGGTCGCGGCGAGCCTCATGGCCGGCGTGATCCTGGTGCTGGCTATTGTCGTGCTCGTGGCGTGGCGGAAGGGCGCGTCCAAGCGTGCCCGGGTCGACAAGGCCGCCCGCTACCTGGGCCGCGGCAAGTCCCTCGAAGCGTTCTCCGAAAAGGGCGCACGGGCCAAAGCCGAACGTCTCGGTATCAAGGACAACCCCGGCATCGTCGTCGGCAAGGTAGTCTCCACCGGCCAGAAATTCGTCCAGTCCTGGGAAGACCTCAGCCTCGACATCTGGGGACCCCGAACGGGTAAGTCCACGTCCCGCGTGATGCCCGCGATCCTGGACGCGCCCGGGGCCGTCGTCTCGACGTCGAACAAGCGAGACGTCGTGGACGGCACCCGCGGCGTCCGCGAGAACGTGGCCCCCGTGTGGATCTTCGATCCGCAGAAGATCGCCCAAGAGGAACCGAACTGGTGGTGGAACCCGCTGTCCTACGTCACCGACGAAGAAAAGGCCTACAAGCTCACCCAGCATTTCTCGGTTGGTTCCCGGGTCCCGGGATCCAAACCGGACGCCTACTTCGACCCCAAAGCCGAAGACATCCTGTCCTCGTACTTCCTCGCGGCCGCACTCGGCGGCCTGCCCATCACTGAGGTCTATCTATGGGTGACCGAGCAGGTCAACCGTCAACCGATCAACATCCTCAAACAGCACGACTACGAGCTGCAGTACAAGGGCCTGGAGTCCACGCTGGAACTGGCCGACAAACAGCGCGACGGCATCTTTGGCACCGCCGAGAAGATGATCCAGTGCCTCAAGAGCCGCAACACGCTCCGCTGGGTCGCACCCACGGGCGGCGCCAGCGTAGCCAGTGATACCCGCAGGCAGTTCAACCCACATGCCTTCGCCGCCTCACAGGAGACCATCTACATCCTCTCCAAGGAAGGCGCCGGCTCAGCCGCCCCGCTCACCACGGCGCTAACCGTCGCGATTGCAGAGGCGATGGAGGAACGGGCAGAGCGCAGCGGCGGCCGACTGCCCAGGCCCGCGCTGTTTGCCCTGGACGAGCTGGCCAACGTGGTCCGCTGGGCCGGCCTGCCGGACCAGTTCAGCCACTACGGCTCCAAAGGCCTGATCGTGATGGGCATCCTGCAGTCCTGGTCCCAGGGCGTGGAACTCTGGGGAGAGGCAAACATGCGGAAAATCTGGTCCGCCGCGAACGTCAAGGTCTACGGCGGCGGCGTGGCCGAAGAAGGGTTCCTCCGCGCCCTCTCCGACTTGATCGGGGACTACAGCTACATCAACGTCTCCATCTCCTCGGGAAAGTCAGGGTCCAGCCGCTCCCGCCAGGAGTCCAAGGAACGGATCTTCGATGTCTCCAACCTGGCGGAGCTGGACCGCGGCCGCGCCGTCGTCCTCTCCTCCGGCGCCCCCGCCACGCTGGTCCGCACCATGCCCTGGTACACCGGCCCGCACGAAGAAGCTGTTGAAGCATCCATCAAGACGTACAGCCCACAGCCCGAGGAAGAGGCGGTGCCGGTCGCGGCCGCACCTGTCGATAATCCCTGGGTCACGAAGTAAGAAGGCTGCTGCCATGACAGACGATTTTGGGCTGTTCGATACGGACACTCCGCCGACCAGCGCCGGCGGAAGCGAAGACGAAAGAGCCGAGAAAAAGCCAGAGCTCGTCTACGGCTCGCCCGAGGAGTTCCTTCATGAGCAGTTGCTGCCCACATATGTCCGCAGCGTGACCGGGAAGTCCGCGAAGTGGTGCATCGAGTGGTACTTCCACCCCGAAGCCGTGTCGCGTGTTGCTGCCATGTGGCGGGCCTGGGAGCACCTGCGCCTCGACGCTGCCACCGGCATGAGCGTCTGGTGGCGGGACCACGCTGACCACCACATGCGAGTCCTTTTGGACCCACAAGGCCCCTTCTACAACTGCGACATGAAAGAACACCGCGACCCCGAACACCTCGAACCCAGAAAAGCCCCGGCGGGATGGTTCCCGGACGTTCGGACTATTCCGGGCTGACAGGGTTAGCTACCGGACGGCATTCCACTTAAAGAGAAATCAGGGCTGGAACACTTTTATGTTTCAGCCCTGATTTTGCTTTTTCTAGTGAGCGGCTTCGTACTTCTCCACGACGTCCGCTTGGATACGACCGCGCGTGTTCACTTGGATGCCATTCTCGGCCGCCCACAGACGTACCGCCTTGGCATCCGGGCCACCACCCGAGGACTTTGTACGGGCTACGGCACGGCCACGTCCGCCGGATACTTTGCGGCCGGCGTTGGTGAAGCGTGCCAGGGCTTCACGGAGTTCGCTGGCGTGGTTCTCGTTGAGGTCAATTTCGTATTCACTGCCGTCGAGGGCGAAAGATAAAGTTTCGGTCGCTTTCGAGCCGTCAATATCATCTTCCAACACCACAACTGTCTTTTTTGCCATGAATTAAGGCTAGCAGCCCATTGTGCAACCGGATTCTCCAATTAGGAGGCGACGGTGAGCCACCTAATCCGCCGGACAATGAAAGCTTTTAGATCCGAACTGGGTTGGGCAACACCGAAGGGGAAGCGCGCGGGTGTGAGCAGTCCATGGTTGGGGTCAATCCGGGTTATCCACGGCTGGGATTTGGGAGCCAGTGGGGTAGCTCCCTTAGCAGCAGTAGCGGTGGATAACCCATCAGGATTGTCCCCGGCTGTGGGCAGCGGAACTGATCACCCAGACGGTAACTCCACGATTGCGCAACAGGCCGTTGCACAATTGCCGGACCTCCCCGCAAGCTGCTCAGCTCGCCCGGCTGTCAGGTTTGAATCTAGGACCGGCGGCTTTGGGAGTGTCAGAACCGTCCCAAGTACCCTATTCTGACGCTCTTTTGGTTACTGCCTGACGTCAGGTTGGGGTGTTGGTCACACTGACGGGTGAACGAGCGCCTGACCAATGAACTCTAATGGCAAAGTCTTCGGACCCGAAGCTTGCGGCAGTCTGCGTCCCTTGAGCCATACCGGCAGGAAGTCAGGAAGTAGAGTCCAAAACGACTTCACTGCGAGCCAGTTGGGCGGAAATTAGTGTTGTTCGAGGCGAAAACCGAGCTTGATGGTGACCTGCCAGTCAGCGATTTTGCCCTCTTCCAGGTGCCCCCGGATTTCCTTGACCTCAAACCAGTCAAGGTTGCGGAGGGTCTGGGATGCCTTGGCGATTCCGTTCCGGACGGCGTCGTCCACTCCCTGATTCGACGTGCCGACAATTTCAGAAATGCTGTACGTGTGGTTGGACAACTTGGCTCCTCGTGATTTCCTTGGGGCTCCCGGTTGCGGGCCGTCCTTGAAGAGTAGTAGCACTCCAAGAGCGTTGACCAGCCCACGTCCCGACGTTCTGCTCAGAACCGTCACATTGGATGATCTGACATTCCGAGGCGATTTGCCCCTAGGAAACGAGCTCGCTAACCCAGCGGCGCAGTTGAAGAAACTGCTCAAAGAGCAGTTCTCGACCCCGAAGCGGCGCAGTATTCGGCCATGGTGCCATCGCACCAGCGGACCGCGCATGGATGGGCCGTCACCCACTAACGTCCTCTGCTCAAAGCGACATGGCGGGGGAAATGCTTAGCTTTTACACTCGATGCAGTATGAGTGGCCGTTGCTCTGACGCTCCATTATGAGGGGGCGTCGAATTCGGCAAAAGCTCCATGACGGAAAGCGTGAGGTTAGCCATCGAGGAGTCCTCACCAGTAAAGGCTAGGCTCTCTTTGACGAACCCACCCCGCCAGCCGCCCCTAACAAGCACATGAGCAGGTTTCGGGTAACATCGGGACCAGCCAAGCCGAAGCCCGGCGTTAAGCAGCAGTGCCCGGCGCACGTTTGCGCCGGGCACTTTGGAAGGCTGGTTACGCGGCGGGCTGCGCAGCGGTGAGGGCGTCGAATACGCCCTTGATCTGCTCCACGACCTCTGCGTCATCCTTCGGGTGCAGTTCGGCGAAGCGCACCAGGGAACCCGGAACGGCGAGTTTGGCGTCCTCAATGATCTGGGCGCCGGCGATTCCTGCTGCCTTGCGGGCCTCGTCTTGCGCCCAGACGCCGCCGAACTGGCCAAAGGCGGTGCCGACGACGGCGGTGGGCTTGCCGGCGAGGGCGCCGGCACCGTAGGGGCGGGACAGCCAGTCGATGGCGTTCTTCAGCGCTGCGGGGACGGTGCCGTTGTGCTCGGGGGTAACCAGGAGGAGGGTGTCCGCGTCGTTGGCTGCGGCGCGCAGGGCGGCAGCAGCAGCCGGAACCTGGCCTTCGACGTCGATGTCCTCGTTGTAGAACGGGATGTTTCCCAGGTTCTCGTGGATAACAACCTCCACATGCTCCGGTGCATTCAACTGCATGGCTTCGGCCAGCTTCTGGTTGGTGGACTCGGCGCGGAGGCTGCCGACGAGGGTTAGTACGGTGCTCTTGGTCATGTGGACTCCTGGGGTAGGGGCGGCGGGAGGGGGCCGCCGCCCGGTGACAGCTGAGGCTTGTTTGCCTTCATGGTTCTAAACGGACTACGGTCCGCTTCTTATTCCCGGGTCAGAATTTGGAATTTGAATTCATCCCGATGCGCCCCGCGACAGCGCCACCACCCTTCTAGCGGTGACTGCATTTCAGCCCGCGACGGTTTCCGCTGCAATCAGAAGCGCCAGCCCGCTACCCACAGATGGGGACAATTTTCGACGGTTATCCACCGCTACGATGGCCAGGAGCTACCCGTATGGCTCCCCGATATCAGCCGTGGATACCTAAATTGGCCCCAACTGTGAACACTCTCCAGCAGCCAGGGCACCGTGTAGCCGACGGACCCTTTAAAGGCTGCAAACCCGTCAGCGGAGGCCACGCCACAAACAAGCTCAAACCCCTCCCATTGTGATCCTCCCCCCGAAGGGCGCTTCCGAAGCAGCAAGGGGCTGAAGAACTCTGACTATGTCCAACTCAAGGGCGTCCTACGAGCTGTCCACACCTGGGGTCAATACCGGTTATCCACGCCTGATATCGGGGAGCCGTTGGGTAGCTCCCCCCAGCAGCAGAAACGGCGGATAACTCAAGGATTGTCCCCGGCCGTGGGCAACGGGCCCTAACCTTTCCCAATGAACTCGTCATTCCCTTTGAGCTCGGCAGCAGCCAAAGCGGGTTTGCCGCCCGGTGTGTGGGGTTGTCCGTCAACCACACAACCCGGCGTAACAGTCTTCGACAGGGCCAGGCCAACACTCCTTGCCCTAAGCGGCTGCAACACGAACGAGAAAAATCCGACCCGACGCTTGACAAAGAACTAGGGACACCCCCAGCGGCGTCGAAACCGAGCCAGACGATCACGCCCTGGGCCCGGTCCCGGGGCGGGTGAACCACCTAGACGCACCTTGCCTGCGAGCAGGCCCGCAAGCCGCTGTCGATCGTGGTCATCGCCGAACAGCGCGGGGACAGTCCGCAGTTCACCGCGGTGCCCGCCGGCATCAAAGTCCCGCAACCCGTTTGTTGCCGACCGCGGACCCGTCCGGACCGGGTGCTTGCCGCCAAGGCATGCAGCAGCGCGGCGAACCGCGCTCACCTGGTCACCGCGGTGTCCGGGCACGGTCCCGGTCAAGGCCGACGAGGCGGTTTACCGCAAGCGCAAGGGATCGGCCGTTGCCGCTCAGCAACCTTCGCCCACGAATCCTACAAGCAACGTCACGCCGTCGAGTGCGGGATCAAGTTGCTCAAGCAGAACCGCGCCGTGGCCACCGGATACGGCAAGCCGTCTGTTACACCGCCACCATCCGCATCGCCGCGATCAACCTGTGGTCGCGAAGTGACCACTTTTGAAACACGCCGTAGCTAGCCACGTGTCCAAATTTCCGGCACCACCTTACCTCGCTCTACTTTGACGGCATACCGGCGGGCGAACGCTGTCCCTGCTCGAGAGTTGGTACCCGGAGCCCACCCTCGATGCGCGCCCTCCATCTGCATCAGCGCGCCAAGTAGCCACCATCGACCGGCAGGCTGACCCCGTTGATGTACGATGAATGATTTGACAGGAGCCAGCGGCAGGCTTCGGCGATGTCGATCGGCTGCCCGTGCCGGTCGATCGTGTGGCGAGCCGCGATATTTGCGACCTGTGGCCCGAAGGAAGGGTCATCCAACAAGCTCTCGATCAGCGGTGTGACGGTTAGCCCCGGCAGAACCGCGTTGACGCGAACGCGAGATTCACGATACTCCGTTGACGCCGACTTAGTGAGGCCGATCACGCCGTGCTTCGACGCATTATAGTCAGCCGCGTCAGGCCGTTCGATCAGCCCGTCAGCCGACGATATGTTGACGATGGCGCCGCCCCCAGTCTTCGTCATCGCACGGGATGCATACTTGGTGCAGAGGTATACGCCCGGTTAGGTTGACCCCGATGACGTGGTTCCAGCCTTCGAGCGGCAGTTCGCTGATCGGCGCACCGGTCATGGCGACGCCCGCGTTGTTCACGGCACCGTCGATCCGACCAAAGGCCTCGATGGTCTTGTCCACCATTGCAATGACGTCAGCCTCGACCGACATGTCGCCGCCAACGGCGCGCACATCACCACCCTTTGCGCGTATTTCGGCCGCGGTGGCTTCCGCATTGTCAAGCGACAGGTCATTTATCATGATCTTCGCGCCATCGTTTGCAAACAGTTCCGCGCAGGCTTTTCCGATCCCGCGTGCGCCGCCGGTGACGATGATTACTTTACCTTGAAGCATGCTGCCCTCCTTTGTTGCCCTTTATTCTCTTTACCAACAAAATCGCTCAATCCCTGCCCAGGACCAGCAATCCCTGCCGAAGCAGAATCGCCACCATTGCCGAGCCGCGTCGGCGGATCGAGGATTAGACAGCTCCTGTGAAAAATGGAGTTGAACTGTAGGAATGCCACGCTCGCTCATTCGCGAGCCGTTGTCTTGGCGTTACACGGTGTCCCGTTGCCTCCCGTTACCGGGGGTGTGCATCCTAGGGGGCACCAGCCGATGTTCGCTTGACCCAGCCTCGAGAACCACAAGCGCCACGCTAGTCAACTGTGGTCGAGCGGATAACGCTCCGACGCAGGCGAGCTCACCTGACCCTGACGAGAAACTTGGGTTGGCTCGCATCAGACCGACTCGCCGCGTTTGGGTGCTGTGTTGTCGACCGCGCTGTTGCGTCACGTCCGCTCATGCCGCCGGAGTGAGTCGTCGCGATCCCCCCAATGCAATCGAACTTGAGTCGTTAAGCTCGGCCCTGCACTTCGTTATGGGCTTCTCCTGATCAATCAGCGGTTGGGGAGGGGGTTCGCGAGCCGATCCAGCGCTAGCAGTTCCGCGTGGTCCCTGCTCGGCGCTGCTACTCGACAGGAACGAGCCCGAAGTCCTTATTGGCGGACTGCTCCATGTAGATCAGCTCGACGCTGAATCCGTCGGGATCGTCGACGTAGTTGGTGGCCGCAACCTCCGTCAGTGGAAGCTCGAGGTGGACCTTCGTACCTTCCGCGGCAGCGACGCGCCTACGGGTGTGCTCCCACGGCACCCGCTCACGAGCACCGAGAGCGATGTTGAGAACGCCTTGGTCGCTGAGTTGGTGGTCATCGGGTCGCACCGGCTTTCAAGAGACGAGCCAGGGTTCCGTCGAAGTCCCGCACGTGGACGAAGACCAGCGAGTACCCAATGTCACTGGGCCGAGCATCCTTGCGCTTGCTGCGCATGGTGGGGTAAAGGTACTGGATCGTGATGGGCTTCGGGCATTCGCAAGCCTTTGGCGCGCAACGGCGTTCTGGATGATTACGAGGAGAAAGCATCAGCATAAAACGACATCGAGTTTGTGCATCATTGACGCGGAATCTGCTTTAGCGCCTACTGCATGCAGCACTCCTGATGTGGGTGGCGTCGATATGTCGACTGCGGAAGCAACGATTGACGTCAACAAGGCGATCGTTGCCACAATTCTCGCGACCTTCCTTATCGCAGTCGCGAAGGCTGGCCTGGACGGGGAGACGTCTGCAGTGTTCAGCACCCAGTACTCGCATGAGGACTGCTACCAGCGGCTCGGCTCCGCGTTCTCACCGACGCGATTATGGACCGGATCATCTACAACACGATCTGGGCCGAGACAGGCAATTGCAACAGGCGCGAACACACAGCACTAGCAACCGCCTAGCAACTTTCACGGAGGGCGCCAGCGGCGCCAGGCCGCGCGACCGCTGGTGCTCTCTCGCACGACCCCCGGCGCTGAACCGCACGAACAGGGGGCGCTCATAGCTTCAAATACTTAGCTCGCAACTGCAGGTCGTCCACTCCCTACCAACAGGAATATCGAAACTGTCTACGCCAGGGCCACGGGGCTGAGCTCCGAATCGACCTTGGCGGCCAGGATGCCGGAACGGGACGTGGTGATGGAATTGCTGGCCGCGCAGATTTGTTCACCGTCCTCGAAGCTGGTTATCAGGTCTTGGTTCGCCGACACCACTCTCGGCCACGAATTGGGGCACATGAGTAGCGACGGCCGCTACCGAGCTCTATGCTCTCGGTGTGCGGGCAGGCCCGGCTCGAAAGATTGCTCGCCGACATTATCCCAAGGCTCCTCCGACCTGTTGGCCATGCCCACACCGAGACAGCACCAAGCCGTAGCTTTCGCCCACGACCCCATCAAAAATCCCAAAAAGCAGCCAGACACCGACATCAAAAGACAGGAAGATCCCGGAAACCCGGGGATTTTCCTGTCTCAACTCACGTAAGTTCCGATGAGGTTCCTTGCTGACGTGCGGATCCCGACAACGAAGATGAACCGGCAGCGGAAACCGGCAAGACTGCGGACACCGCCACCGCGAAAGTTTCAGCCGGCAGGGCAGGCCCTACCGGTTTTCTGTATCAGTGAAAGTACCGGATGATAACTTCTGCGACGCAGACAGGCTTGGTCCCGCCAGTACGCTCAATGATGACATTGACCGTGGCTTCCGCCCCGGCGGTGGTGGCCGCCACCGACCCGAGGGTGCCCTTGGCAGACAGCTCGGAACCGGTGGGGACCGCCGAGGGGAAACGCACCTTGTTCAGCCCGTAGTTGACGGCGGAGGACACCCCCTCGACTTCCAGCAAATCCTCGAGGAACGGGGCAACCAGCGAAAGCGTATAGAACCCGTGCGCAATGGTCGTGCCGAATGGCCCCTCCGCAGCGCGTTCCTGGTCTGTGTGTATCCATTGCCGATCCTCTGTGATGTCCGCGAAAGTATCGACACGGGGTTGGTCAAGGATGATAGTCCTTGAGCTGCCCAGATCCGATCCGGCCGCCGCCAACAGTTCCTCGAGGTTTCTGAATTTAGTCACGAAAACTCCTTCGTTTTTTAGGGTTGGCATCACGATCTAGACGAATCTGTTGGCCCGTCGACTGACAGGTCATAGCCAGTGATATAGGCGGATGGGGGGCACTACGGGTGTTGAGCTGGTTCTTCGCCCTTTTTCGCGGAATGTCCCCACCCATTTGTATAACTTCAACTAAAGCCTTCCGGGCTTAGAAAATCCGTACTCTACACACACTGCATCCGCAGAGGTACCAGTAAGGGCCAAAGAAGCCAGAAAATACCCCTCGGCAGACGGCTACCGGTAGCTGTAAGGCATCTAATTCCTTTCGGAGCTGAACGCTATGAGGAGACCATCAGTCGCTACTTGCATGGTCAGAAGTCTTTACTGTCTTGGCTGGTGTTTGTCGTGCGGTTTCCGCCGGCGCCTCCAGACAGACGCCAACGGATACTCCAAGGAGCCTCACTCCTGGCCGTGCTGCACCAACAGCTCGTGCCAGTGTTGGAGCAGGAACTCATGGCGGAAGTGGAGGCCGACCCCGGGGGATGCGCACAGGTCGTCGATGGTGATGGCCTGCCGGGCTGTCGGTGTTCCTCTGCGCGAGGAGCCCGCTCCAGCACGCCCGGGCACCTTGCCTTCTGGCCGATGTTATCGGTGACAACTCGGCGTCTCAGCATGGTCTGTTCTCTCGTTAAAACGCTTTGAGGATGTCTTCGACGCGGGCTTTGGCGTCGCCGAAGAGCATGTGTGAGTTCTCGCGGTAGAAGAGGGGGTTTTGGACACCGGCGTAGCCTGCGGCCATGGAGCGTTTGAAGACGATGACGTTGTCTGCTTCCCAGACTTTGAGGACTGGCATACCGGCGATGGGGCTGGAGGGGTCCTCGGCGGCGGCGGGGTTGACGGTGTCGTTCGCCCCGATCACTAGGACCACGGAGGTCCCGTCGAGGTCGTCGTTGATTTCGTCCATTTCCAGAACGATGTCGTACGGGACTTTAGCTTCGGCGAGGAGCACGTTCATGTGCCCGGGCAGCCGGCCGGCGACGGGGTGGATGCCGAAGCGCACGTCAACGCCGCGTTCGCGGAGCTGGTTAGCGAGTTCAGCGACGGGGTACTGGGCCTGGGCCACTGCCATCCCGTAGCCGGGGGTGATGACAACGGTGGAAGCGCTGGCCAGCATTTCCGCGGTGGCTTCGGCCGTGATTTCCCGGTGCTCGCCCTGGTTCGCGTCTCCCCCGGTAGTGGGGGCTGAGATGCCGAAGCCGCCGGCAATTACGGAGATGAAGGACCGGTTCATGGCTTTGCACATGATGTAGGACAGGTACGCACCCGAAGAACCGACCAGGGCGCCGGTGATGATGAGCAGGTCGTTGTTCAGCAGGAAGCCCGCCGCGGCGGCGGCCCAACCAGAGTAGCTGTTGAGCATGGACACGACCACGGGCATGTCGCCGCCGCCGATCGAGGCCACCAGGTGCCAGCCCAAACCCAGCGCCAGGACGGTAACCACGGCGAGGAGCCAGAGCTGGGAGTCGTTGACGTACCAGACGGTGAGCGCGATGAACCCCGCGAGGGCGCCGACGTTGATGCCGTTCTTGCCCGGCAGCATCAGGGGTGAGGATTTCATCTTCGCCGAGAGTTTCAGGAACGCCACGATCGAGCCGGTGAAAGTTACCGCGCCGATGAACACGCCGATGAACACCTCGGCATGGTGGACGGCCATCAAATCCGGGGCCAGGGCCGGGGCTTCAAGGTGGCCGTTCCAGCCGACCAGGACCGCTGCGAAGCCCACAAAGGAATGCAGCAGTGCGATGAGTTCGGGCATTCCGGTCATTTCGACGACGCGGGCGCGCCAGAGCCCGATCGCGCCGCCGACCAGGACAGCCATCACGAGCAGGACCAGGCCGGTCAGGGCGTGGCCGGTGCCCCAGACACCCTGCACGGTCAGCCAGACCGTAGCCGCGAGGGCGATGACCATGCCCGTGATGCCGTAGATGACCCCGGCCCGGGCCTTCTCGTGCCTGCTCAGCCCGGCGAGGGACAGGATGAACAGCAGGCCCGCGACAATGTACGCCGCCCCCGCGATGGAATCAGCGGTCAACGGACCGGAAACGGTGTCAGACACAGTCAAGCTCCTAGTAATCAATGCTGCTTCGGTGACAGTGACGGTACTCATTTACGTGCCCCGCTTCCGCGGGAGAACATCGCGAGCATCCGCCGGGTCACGGCGAACCCGCCGAAAATGTTAATGCTGGCCAGCAGCACCGCGACCGCGGCCAGGACCTGCATCACGGGGTTCTCCGAGGTGACCTGCAGCAGGGCACCGACGACGATGATCCCGGAGATCGCGTTCGTGACCGACATCAGAGGTGTGTGAAGGGCGTGATGGACTTTCCCGATGACGTAAAAGCCGACAACAACCGACAGCATCAGCACCGTGAAGTGCTGCGGCAACGGCGCCGGAGCCACCGTGTTAATCCCAAAAAGAACAGCGATACCCGCAGCAATGAGTCCGGCTTTCCCGGCAGGGCTCAGGCCAGTCTTCTTTGCTGCCTTTTCGGCGGAGCGCTCCCCGGTGCCGGTGGCGTCCGCCTGGGCTGCTGGGGGCACGGCCGAGACTTGAACAGGTGGCGGCGGCCAGGTCTTCTCACCGTCCCGCACCACGGTCACCGACCGCTGCACGACGTCCTCAAAGTCGATCCTGAGCTGGCCGTCCTTGTACGGGGTCAGGAGCTTAAGCAAGTTCAGAAGGTTCGTCCCATACAGCTGGGACGCCTGGGCCGGCAACCGGGCCGGCAGGTCGGTATAGCCGAGGATGACCACGCCGTTATCTGTCACGACCCGTTCTCCGGCCACCGAGCCTTCCACGTTGCCACCCTGGCCGGCAGCCATATCAACAATCACACTGCCCGGCTTCATTTCGGCGACGTCCTCGGCCGTCAGCAGCTTCGGCGCTGGGCGTCCCGGAATCAGTGCCGTGGTGATGATGATGTCCACGTCGCGCGCCTGTTCGGTGTAAATTTCTGCCGCGCGCCGGTTGTAGGCCTCGGAAGTGGCCTTGGCATATCCGTCGGAGGACTTCATCTCCTCCTCGACTTCAACCTTGAGGTAGGTCCCACCAATGGACTTCACCTGATCCGCTACTTCCGGTCTCGGGTCCGTGGCCCGCACGATCGCGCCCAGGCTGGACGCGGCCCCGATCGCCGCCAGGCCCGCCACGCCGGCACCGGCCACCAAGACCTTCGCCGGCGGTACCTTGCCTGCCGCGGTCACCTGGCCGGTAAAAAATCGGCCAAACTCGTGGGCGGCCTCAATCACGGCCCGGTACCCTGCAATGTTGGCCATGGAGCTGAGCACGTCCATGGCCTGCGCACGCGAGATCCGCGGCACCGCATCCAACGCCAGCGCCGTAATCGGACGCGTCGCCAAAGCCTCCACCAGCTCCGGCCGCAAGCTGGGGGCCAGCATTCCGATCAGCGTTGCGCCATACGCGAGTCGGCCGATCTCGTCCTCAGTAGGCGGATTGATCCGCAAGACGACTTCACTGCCCCAGGCCTCGTCCGCGCCCACGATCAGCGCACCCGCCTCGGCATATGCCTCATCACGGAAGGACGCGGCCTCCCCGGCACCCTTTTCGACCACAACGTCGTAGCCCAAATCCGCCAACTGCCTGACGGTGACGGGTGTAGCCGCCACCCTCGTCTCGCGGCCTAACTCGGCCACAATGCCAATACGTGTCACGTTCACTCTCTTTCATCCAACCAACCAAACCGGGCAACACCCTTGCCCGGCGCACCAGTATCGATTCATTCTTCAAAAACCAACCAGCAAGATGCTGGGCCACCGGCGTGACATCTAGTTGATATCTCCTGAGAAGTTGGGCCGCTTATAGTCTCCGCGCCCTGCCCATAAACCTGCCCCTGGTTCAGCTTTGCCTGAACTCGGGCTGGCGCTTCTCGGTGAAGGCCGCCATGCACTCCTTTGGTCCTCGGTGGCGAACAGCGAGTGGAACAGGCGGCGTTCGAACAGCACGCCCTGCGCCACGCCGGTTTCGAAGGCGGCGTTCACGGCTTACTTCGCCAGCATCGCCACCGGCTTCGACTTGGACTCGATCACCGCGGTGGCCTTGAGCGCCTCCTCGACGGCGTCCGCGGCCAGCACCACGCGGGAGGCCAGCTTCGTCACAGGTTCCCCCTGTCGTACCGGGGAACCTAAGGCGGCACGTTTCGGAAAGCCCTCCGCACTGCCTCTTCTAGCGGCGGGTTCACCGACTCCACGTGCGTGAACCCGCAGGGGAAACGCTCGGTGAGCGCGACCGCAAAATGTCCTGCGCTGATCTCCGTGGCCAGAATTCCGTGCGTGCGGATTCGCATTCCCTGCAGCTGCAACCTGCCCTCTGCCGCGTTAAGTTGTTCCTGGGCGTCCCAAGCGTTCCGGGCACGCACATAAATCGTAGACATCCGTTCCTTACTTCCTTGATGCGCCATCTGGCCGGGCCGTCAGTCGGCTCTTCCCTCCGGCCGAACAGCTCGCCGCGAGCTTTGTTAGTTGCAGCGATGCTCTGGTCGGCGCCCCTGCCGATTTACGGGGCCTTCCATCCATCGACCGTCCGTTCTGGCTAGCCCAGGGGTTATGAAACCCGGCGGAAGAGGGCGGCGAGGGCCTGGCCCCCGCCGATGCACATGGTGACGATGCCGAGTTCCAGGTCGCGGCGGGCCAGGTCCTTGGCCACACGCAAAGACAGGATCGCCCCGGTGGCCCCGACCGGGTGGCCCAGTGCGATGGCACCGCCGTAGGGATTGGTTTTTTCCGGGTCCAGCTTCGCGTCCCGGATCACGGCGACGGCCTGGGCGGCGAATGCCTCGTTGAGTTCGATCACATCGATGTCGGCGGCGGTGGTGCCGGTCTGCTGAAACAGCTTGTGCAGGGCGAGGACGGGCGCGTAGCCCATCAGCTCTGGTTCCATCGCAGCCGTGGCGACGGCCTCCAGGGTAACTAGCCCAGTCAGCCCGCGCTCGGCGGCGACGGACTCGCGGGCGAGCACGACGGCCGCGGCGCCATCGTTGATGCCCGAGGAGTTGCCCGCGGTGACGGTCCCACCGTCTTCGAAGGCCGCGCGCAGCTTGCCGAGGGCCTCCAAAGTCGTGCCGGGCTTGGGGTGCTCGTCCACATCCACAGTGACCGGTTTGCGTCCACCGGTCTGCGCCGCGGTAATTTCCTCGGCGAAGGCTGCGCGCGCAACGTCACTGGCTGCGCGGCGCTGGGACTCGAGGGCAAATTCATCCTGTGCCTGGCGGGAGACGTTGTACTTCCGGGCCACGTTCTCGGCCGTAACACCCATGTGGCTGCCGCTGAAGGGGTCGGTCAGGATCGCGACGGTCCCGTCGACCAGTTTACGGTCGCCGAGCCTGTATCCGTCGCGGGCGCCGAAGTCGTAGAACGGCATGCGCGTCATGGACTCGTTGCCGCCGGCCAGGGCGAAGTCCACACCGCCCCAGCGCATCTGCATGGCCGCGGACCAGATGGCCTGCAGCCCGGACCCGCAGAGCCGGTTGACGGTGTACGCCGGGGTATTCTTCGGCAGCCCGGCCGCAATGGCCACGCGGCGGGCATTATAGGCATCCGGGCCGACCTGCCCGATGCAGCCCATAACGACCTCTTCAATATCCCCGGCCGCAACCTTCGAGCGTTCCAGGGCCACCTTGGCCGCCACGGCTCCGAGCTCATACCCTGGGACATCCTTGAAGACACCGCCGAAACTGCCGATCGGCGTGCGCGCCCCATCGAGAAGGACTATTTTTTCACTGCTGCGCATTCTAACGCCCGTCTGCTTGTAGAAACAGGGAAACCGAATCCCGAAGGATGGTGCTCTCTCTCAATTTACTAGGACTCCCTAGTAAATGCTAGGGCTTCCAAGTAAGTTGTCCATGTAGGGCATGCCTCTTCGGACCAAAGCCCGCAATGGAGGCCAGTGCGGACGCACTCGGCCCGTAGTGCACCATCGCAGAAGGAAATGACGGACAAACTATGGAAATCACCAACAGGACAGCACTGGTGACCGGCGGAGCATCCGGCCTCGGCCTGGCAACGGTTCGCCGCATCGTGGAAGCGGGGGGATCGGCCGTGATCGCCGATCTCCCCTCGTCCAATGGCGAGGTCATCGCCAAGGAACTCGGGGCACGCGTCAGGTTCTCCCCGGTGGATGTCACCGATGAGAATGACGTCCAGGCGGCCGTTGACGCCGCGACGGAGCTCGGCGGCCTGAATATCGTAGTGAACTGTGCTGGCGTCGCCAGCGCCGTCCGCGTCGTCGGCAAGAAGGGTCCGCACCCGCTAGCGGACTTCCGCAGGGTAATCGAAATCAACCTCATTGGCACCTTCAATGTCATCCGTCTGGCGGCTGCCCGTATGATTGAGGACCCGACGGAGGCCGAGGAGCGGGGCGTTATCATCAACACCGCCTCGGTCGCGGCGTTTGACGGGCAAATCGGGCAGGCGGCCTACGCGGCGTCCAAGGCAGGCGTCACCGGCATGACGCTGCCGATTGCCCGCGACTTGGCCCAGCACAAGATCCGGGTCATGACCATTGCCCCCGGGCTGTTCCATACGCCGATGTTCGAGTCATTGCCGGAGGAGGCCATTGCTTCCCTAGGTTCCCAGACACCTCATCCGTCCCGGCTGGGAACACCGGCGGAATACGCGGCCCTCGCCGCCCACATCATCGAAAACCCGATGCTCAACGGGGAGACGATCCGACTCGACGGGGCCATCCGAATGGCCCCGCGCTAACCACTTGACTGTACGGAAGTAGAACTGTTGATTTCGACAATCTAAGGTTCAGCCTGACGGAGCACTCAAGTGGAATGAACGGGCGAGACTTCGTTGATGAAACCCCACGCGGACATGCTAGCCCCCAGGGCGGCAACCACGGGGTGTGGACGTGCTGGCTCAATGAATTAGCCGGACTGCTCCGTTATTGAGCGCTCCCACGCACCTGGATTTCACCGTCCAGCGGAGCGCACCAGGGCAGCGACAGACGGACGACAATCGTCGGTGATGCCTGCTGCAGTGGGATGGGAAGAAACGGCGATGAAGTGCTCCCTAATTCCGATGGGCGGAAATCCCCCTCTAAATGGGCGTGGGGCGCGAAACTCATTTCGATGCCTGGCCCCTAGCCTTCATTGGAAATTAGACTCGCATGACAGCGAAATGCAAGCGCCGATACGAGCGGTGCCGCCAAACTAGACACCGTTAATTGGACCACCCTGCATCCGCAGGACCGGGTTGTCCTGCAGCACGACTCGGGCCTAAAGGAGTCCGTAGAGGTTGACGAGGTCTCGGACAAGGGTGATCTGGTGTGGGTCCGATTTGCAAAGCCTTGCAGGCGGAAGCTTCACATGTCCGAAGCCGCCCCCGCGTGATGCGATTCTGACGGATATTTGTACGAGCGCGTCGCCGCGCCCGTACGACCGGCCAGCGTCTTAGCCGATCCCGTATTCCCCGCGCTGTGGGCTGGTATTGCAAACCGGGTGGCCCGCGTGTGTCTTCGCTTTTTAGCGGATGCTAGAAGTTCAACCAAGCCCGCAGGCCCATATTCATCGATCCGCCGGACTGCGCAGGAACCGGCTTCAGCAAACTTATTTGGTCAATTGGGTTGACTGTACCCGGCGGGAGTGGATACCGTTCTTACTGACGCGCAGCCCGGCGCGCGAGCCCTGATGCGCTCAACCCTCGGCTCCTCCTGGGGCTGAGCGCACCGACCAACCTTAAAAGAACAGGAGAATCGTGTGAGCTACTACGCAGTCGTCCACCACGCCATCGAGGACCCCAAGCGCTACGGCGAGGACTACATCCCCGGCGCCGTGGAGATCATCACCAGGCATGGCGGAGAGGTCGCTGCGGCAGCCGAAGCCGCCCCGATCGAGGGAAAGCCGCCCGCTCCGGGCGTGGTGATCCTCAAGTTCCCGTCCGAAGAGGCGTTCCGCAGCTTCTACGACGACCCGGATTACCAACCGCTGAAGAAGCTTCGACACTCGCTGACGCGAGGCGGCAGCATGGTGGGAACGCCCTCCTTCGGTGCCTGAGGGGAACTGCTGGAGCTGAATCGGCTCGCGAAGCTCCTCCCCGGCCGCTGGTTGAGCAGGAGAAAGGTTACTACGAAGTTCAAGGCCGAGCTCAGTGACTCAAGTTCGGTCGTGCTGGCGTCCGCGACGACCCATCGTCGGGTGCTTCCGGAAATGATAAGGTCCACCGCTGCTGCGCCCATTAACCCGAACGCGCGCCAGTCTCCCACCCGTCATCGCGGGAGGTATCCAGGGCAGGACTCGGGCTCCGACAGTGGGCATGGATGACCGGCCCCGAGACTCCCGGCCCGCGGGTTTCGTCTTCTAGGGGATCGGATTCCCCGTCTGGATCGGTAGCGCGGCACAGTTTCATCACCGGCTACCCCGGCGGCGTCAGCCCTTTCGTGATGCAAACCGGAGGAACGGCACGGGCCACGGTTCGCATCCCGCCACGGATTCTCGAGCGTGCGCGGCAAGAGGTGGATTCCGTCGAAATACGCTCCACAGCGAAGAGCACCAATCGTTCCCCCTATCCTTCCGGACGTTCCTAGATCGAGGAGCCGCCGTAAGTCGCGCCAGATTATCGCCGAGAAGGGGAAGATCCGACACATGGCAACCCAACCATCACAGCTAGGAGTTCCACATGCAAATTGCAGAGCCCACTATCACCGTTCTTGGTGGCACAGACGCGCAGGGACGCGGCCTGGCGCGCCGCTTGGCCCAGGTCGGCACGGCGTGGGCCACTGCCCGCCACGCGCCTGAGACGGGCAGGGCACACGCTCCGGACAGGGAGCAGAGAGCATGACGGGGAGGACCGTCGTGTCGTCCACACGCCACAACGAGCTGATTCCGCCCGCGCCACTGCCTGCGCGCCCGATGGAACTGGACAATGGTCCGGCGTGGCCCAACCGGCTGGTGCTAGCTCCGCTCACCAACCAGCAGAGCAACCAAGACGGCACACTCCACGAGGACGAGTTGCGCTGGCTCGGGCGCCGCGCGATCGGCGGTTTCGGCATGGTGATGACCTGCGCCGCGTACGTCGCTCCGGAGGGTAAGGCCTTCCCGGGTCAGCTCGGCGTATGGGACGACCGGTGCCTGCCCGGACTTACCCAGTTGGCGACCGCCCTTCGAACGGGTGGGGCAGTTTCCTGCGTCCAACTCCACCATGGCGGCAGGCGGGCCAATCCTGCTGTCTCCGGCGTTCCTGCCGTCGCTCCGTGGGACGATACGGAACACGGGGCCAGGGCGCTGACCACTGCCGAGATCAAGGGCGTCGTGGCGAACTTCGCGCGAGCGGCACGCCGTGTACAGGAGGCGGGCTTCGACGGCGTTGAGATCCACGCAGGGCACGGATACCTCCTCGCGCAGTTCCTCGATGCCACAAGGAACACCCGCAACGACGAATATGGCGGCCACCTCACTAACCGCTCACGGATCCTCCTCGAGGTTCTCGAGGCGGTGCGCGGCGCCACTGAGCCTGGCTTCCAGGTCGGGATCCGGCTGAGCCCGTGGCGCTACGGCATCGTTTTGGACGAGTCATTGGTCGTCGCCGAGCAGATCATGGCCAGCGGTCTCGTCGACTACCTGGACATGTCGCTGTGGGACGTGAAGTCGCGACCGGAGGAGGCACAGTACGGTGGTCAGACGCTGACCGAGCTCTTCTCCGCGCTGCCCCGACACGGCACCCGCCTCGGCGTGGCGGGGAAGATCACCTCAGCTGCAGCGGTCCAATGGTGCCTCGACGAGGGCGCCGACTTCGTCATGGTCGGCACCGGCGCGATCTTGCATCACGATTTCGCTAACCGGGTGCTTGCAGACCCCAAGTTCGTGAGCATCGACCAGCCCGTCTCTCGACGCCACCTCGAGGCGGAGGATGTGGGCCCCCGGTTCATCGATTACATCACGAGCATGTGGGACGACTTCGTCCGATAGCTCCCGAACCATCAACCTACCCACTGACTGGGCCTTGGAAGAGTTCGAGGTTGGCCTCGAACAAGCCGAACATCCCATTCGGCGCACCCATCGCGCATGGCTGCTCGGCTTGTCGGTCGCCAAGGGTCTGGCCTCAGGTATCGATGTCTTCGGAGCCAGTTCCGCGGCGTGGCCCGGGGTCGACCAGTGGCGGTACATGTCACAACAACGGTGGTGGTCGGAGTGCGCGCGACGTTACTCGAAGACCCCGAACTTATCCCTCTCTGGGTCGCGGGATGGTGGCCGAGGACCCGCAACTCCTTCGCTTGCTTCGCCCGACCTCGTTGTTGGCGACGGTGATGGACTGTTGAGTCCCACTAGCTGTAAACTGGCCGGCCAACGGCAACAGCGGCTTGGGATGGATTGACGGCAGACTGGTGCCAAAGCAGCGTCCAAGAATTAGCCGGCAATGTGAAAAACCGCGAAGGACTCAACGGGGGAGTGGCCAGTGGGGGCAATTATCACCGAATGCAAAGAACCGTCCTACTGCTGGTCCTGGCCGGGGCCAGCGCCCTGACGGTGCAGGACACGCACGGCCAGTCTGTTGTTAACCGCTTCGGAACACGGATGGCCTTCCGGCTCTCCAAGTACTCCGGAACGAACCTCTACCGTTCAGCCCCCCTTGAGCTTGACGCCGTGGGGCCTGTACAGCTGCCAAAGCGGGCCCCGAAATCGACCCGTGTACGAGTTCACCGACTCCTTCAAGCGCCCGTTCGCCCTCCTGTGTGTCCCGACCACCGGCCACTTCACGCGGGTCTTCTCCACTGAGCCCGACGGAGCCTCCCGAGTGGACCCGGATCAGGTCGACGCGTGGGCGGCGAGCAGGGGGCCGCTGGCTCGCCGGGCTCGCTGATGACGCCGGGCTGGACATCGCAGTGGTTTTGATGAGACCGCCCGCACCGGGAGAATCACAGGATGACTGACCTGCCCCTGCATCATGGACGCCGACGCCGGCTTCGGTGAGCCCACGAACGTCGTCCGCAGCGCCTAGGAGCTCGAGCTCGAAAACCTCGGAATGGGCGGCTGCCTCGTCGAGGACCAGCTAGGTCCCAAGCACTGCAGACCCCTGGACGCCAAGAACGTAGTGGACCTCGACACCGCCTCCAAGCGGGGTCCGCGCGACGGCCGACGCGCAGGGGACCCGAACTTCCTGATCATCGCCCATATCCACATCCGGGACATCGACGGCCTGGCGGCCACCAGGACCGTGACAGGGCGTTCATGGAGGCCGGCGCCGACGCCATCTTCACCAGGGCCATGAAGGAACTGTCCGAGTTCCAGGCCATCGGCGACGCCGTCGACGTCCCGATCCTGGCCAACATGACCGAGTTCGGCCAGAGCGCACCGTTCACGGTGGAGGAGCTGGCCGGCCCGGAGTCAACATACACGTGCGAGTGCCGGAAATGCTCACCAGAGCCCGCCCCTATGACCTCGTGAATTATGAAGGCATACAACAGATTCGATTCCGGCGTCTTCAAGACATCAAAAAGGGCCTCACCGGGTCATGGTGAACTACATCGCGGTGTCCCAGGTCGAACCGGACACGAATTCGCTGCTCTATCGCTCGCTGCTATCCCGTCCAAGAACTCACCGTCCGGTGCAGCTTCGAGGAGACGGGCCCTGGATGCGATCATCCGGCAGGAAATTGACGCCTTGCCGACGACCTAGCACCCGATGGACGTCTGCCGCCCGGCCGCCTCCGTCCTGGACGCCCGGCGCCCACTAGCTGAGGACTCCACCAACGCGGCCCTGTCCAGGACGTCCACCACGCGCGACCTCGTGACGCAGGTTTCGCCGTGGGCAAGGGCCCGTGCAGTGTCAGTTCCTGTCCTGGATGCAGGACGGCGGAGAGGGGGAAGTCACCGAACCGGCTTAGACGGCCGTCAAAGGAACTAAGGACGACGGCAAAGGTGGGAGGATTTTTTGGTCTACCCCTTGGGAGTTTTCGGTCGTGAACTCCACCTCGTCCCAGGGTCCGTGGCACCACGGCGCGGACTCCGAGTGCATAGGAGATGGCTTGCGTGGAGTCCCAAAACCGCTCTCTAGCAGTCCATTCCTGGCCGATAGTGTCCAGACTTAGTGTCATAGTTCTAGTTCCATTCACAGGTCGCGGATTTTAGGTCCGGTTCCTCAGACACTGAAGCCAGTTCTGCATGGAATTTTCCGGCAGGAAAATATGAACATGCGGGTCTCCCAGACGCGAGCAGAGCAGGGTGACTGCATGGAGGAAATACGGAAACGACTGGTGCCTGCGTCGACAATTTTGATCACCTATGTGGCGGCTCGCCGGAAGAGACGGGTATTTCTGATCCATTCGTCAACGAAAGGCTACTGCGGCAGGGGGTCTCGACGTCGGCCGAGACCACCTGCCGCAAAGTTTCAGACCCCAGCGCCTTCTGACTGCATGGGGGTCTTGGCGGCGTGGACCACCGACGCGGGTGGCTCGAAGCGTTCCCCGTATTTCTTGGCGAGCTGACGGGCACGGTCCACGAAGGCGTGGACGCCACCGGGGTACCCCACCACGAATTGCGCGGCGCCGCCGGTCCATGTCGGAAACCCGATACCGAGTAGGGACCCTACGTTGG